>DASVQJ010000299.1:0-60814 GCA_036389235.1 Pyrinomonadaceae bacterium
GAGGCCGACGGAGAAGGTGGTCGAGCCGACCGACGCGCCCGTGTCGAAGCCCGTGAACTGGGCGACGAAGTCGAGCGTGAGCGTCTGCCCCGTGCCGACCGTGACCGGCGCCGCCGACGAGTTGGTGAAATAGGTGAGCAGCGTGCGGCTGGAGCTGACGAGCTGCGTCGCCTGCCCCGCGGCGGCGGTGAAGTTGCTGCTGCCCGAAGAGGTGAACCAGTCCGCCGAAGCGGGGAGGTTCTGCGTCGCGCGCGTGCCGTCGGCGAACCGCTCGCGCAGGAAGACGGACGGCGGCACGACGACCGTCAGCGTGGCCTGGTCGCTGGTGGCGACGCCGGCGTCGTTGCTGACCTCGACACTGTAGTCACCCGCGTCGGAGAGCTGGGCGTTCGAGAGCGTCAGGCTGGCGCCGTTCGCGCCCGCGATGTCCGAGCCGTCCTTCTGCCAACGGTAGTTGAAGGGGGCGGTGCCGCCCGCGACGACCGCGAACGTGACGCCGTCGCCGACGTTCGCCGTCTGCGAAGCGGGCTGCGTCGTGATCGTCGGCGGGACGATGTGGGTCACTGTAAGCGCGGCGCCCTCGCTCGTCACCGAGCCGGCGGCGTTCGAGACGACGACGGTGTACGTCCCCGCGTCGCCGTCCTGCGCGTCGGCGACGGACAGGCTCGCCGACGTGGCGCCCGCGATGTCCGAGCCGTCCTTCTTCCACTGATAGCTCAGCGGCGCGGTGCCCCCGGCCGCGACGAAGAAGTTCGCCGTCGCGCCCGCGTTGACCGTCTGCGGCTCGGGCTGGATGTTAACCGAAGGCGGCGTGACGACCTTCAGCGCGGCGCCCTCGCCCGTCACGGAGCCGGCCGCGTTCGAGACCACAACACTGTAGATGCCGGCGTCGCCGTCCTGAACGTTCGACAGGGAGAGCGTGTCGGAGTTTACGCCGGCGATGTCTGCGCCGTCCTTCTTCCACTGGTAGTCGAAGGGTGACGTGCCGCTCGCGGCGACGTTGAAGCTGACGTTCGAGCCGAGCGCGGTAGACTGCGCGGCGGGTTGGGTCGTAATCGTCGGCGGCGTAATTACAGTCAGCGCCGCGGCGCCGCTCGTGGCGGAGCCGGCCGCGTTCGAGACGACGACGGTGTAAGTGCCGGCGTCGCCCTCCTGAACGTTCGAGAGGGACAGGCTCGCCGCGTTCGCGCCCGCGATGTCGCCGCCGTTCTTCCGCCACTGATAACTGAAGGGCTCGGTGCCGCTCGCGGCGACGTTGAAGGTGGCCGTCCGGCCGGCGTTGGCCGTCTGCGAAGCGGGTTGCGTCGTGATCGTCGGCGGGGTGATGACCGTGAGTGTGGCCGGATTGCTCGTGGCGCTGCCGGCGCCGTTCGTCACGGTGACGGTGTAGCTCCCGGCCGCGCCCCCCTGCACGCCCTGCAAGGCAAGCGCGTCCGCGTTCGCGCCCGCGACGGGCGAGCCGTCCTTGTACCACTGGTAGCTCAGGGGCGGCGTGCCGCCGGCGGCGACGTTGAAGCCGACGTCGGAGCCGGCGTTGACGGTCTGCGACGCGGGCTGCGTCGAGATGCTCGGCGGGACTTGGATGAAGTTGGCGGTGACGGACTTGTTCCCGTCCATCGTGAGCGAGACCGGGTTGGCCGTCCCCGTCAAGTCTCCGCCCCAGCCCGCGAACTCCCAGCCGGCGGCGGGCACGGCCGTGAGCGTCAACGCTTCGCCTTCGTGGAACATGTCGCCGCCGGTGCTCGTCTGAATCGTGCCCGCGCCGGCCGTCGCCCGCGAGAGCTTAAAGACGGGCTTCGCCGCGAACGCCACGGCCGAGGTCACGAGTGGCTCCGAATCCGCCTGCCGCCAGGAGAGCGTCGTAGGCCCGCCGAAGGCGGCGGCCTGCGCCGAACCGGCGATGCCGATCTCTTTCTTCGCCTCGCCGAAACGCTCGGTCTGGCCCGTGCCGGCCGTAAGGTCGGCGCCGCTCCCCGACGACACCACGTCGACGACCCAGGCATAGGGCGGCGCGTTGATGCTCGTGCTGAGCTGCCCCAGCCCGAGGAGGTCGGCGTTGGTCGCGACGGCCGCGGGCGCGCCCGGCTCGACGCCGAACAGCGAGACGGCGCCGCCCGCCGCCTCGTCAACCTTCCCGGTAAAAGTGACCGACACTTCGTACGTCCCGGGCGCGGGCAGCTCTGCGCCGTTGAGGTAGAAAAGTTGTGTGGTCGTCTGCGCGCGCCAGCCCGACGAGCGGGCCAGTGAGTCCGACACAGGGCGCATGGCGACGCCGCCGAGCTTCACCGACGCGACCTGATTGTTGTTGCTTAAAAGGTCTTTGAAGGAGACCGCCACCACCACGGCCGCGTCTGCGCCGCCGCCGACGGTGTGTTTCCAACTAATCTCGCTCGTGTTGTGTTTCGCCTTCGAAGCGCTGGCGTTGTCGAACGTAATTGCCGCCGACGCCGTCGAGGCCGCGGCCGACAGGACAAGGAGAAGGAGGGCGCTCTGCAACCCGAGACTGAGCGGCCGAAATACTCTCGCCTTCGCGGGAGTATTCGTCGAGGAGTTGGCGATCTTCATTAAAAACCTTTCTGCCGGACTTATAGGCTTAGACGAACCGAGATTGTTTACGAGGCGATCTGTGAGAGCTTCACCCGCTGGCTGTAGGGAAAATTCCGTCCCATGCTGAGGGATTACAGACGGACGCACCCGTCCCCTTTCGGGCTTGGCATAAGGGTGAAGGCCCGACCTTTAATGCATAGGCGCCGCTGCCGCCGCCAAATTTACTAAGCGAGAAAGAATTCGGAAAATTCTTCCGGTGATCTGGCCACTTCTTTCAGAGGCGGGATATTGGTATCACCATTTCTAAAATTTGTCAAAGGATATTTTTTGTAATGATAAATTATTCAAAAGAAACCTGTGATACGGGAGGGCCTCGCGAACAATGGTAAATCCAATTAAACCGGGAAATCTGAAATGACAATTCAAATCTCCTAACCTCTCGGCTTCTTGACACCTTCCGGACGAGATTTATCCCCGCCTCCGGAACCGGGTCTCGTTAAGCGGCGACTCCGAAGAGGCCCTCTGCGAACTTCGCCTGTCCTATCGCATCCCCGCCGTCCAACCTTTTCACCTGCCCTTCCCCGTCATGTGGAAGGCTTCGATCCCTTCCGGCGTCCGCTCAGCCGTCTGGAACGAGCGGAAATGTTGGCACGCTCGCCACCCTCCGGACTGCCCCGTGGCCCGGTTCGACCACAGTATGGAGATACGTGACGCGTCCGAGCTTACAATCAGAAGGCAGGACTTTCCCGTAGGTGCCTGCTTCATCACATCACAACCCGGCTAAATTTTTTATTGATATATTCCACGTTGATAAGTACAATCCGAGCCTTAATCCGTATGGTAGTTATCTAAGAACTGCCATTATTTTATTCACACCCCATATTGACCTACGCATCCTATGAGGTAACCTCACATGTTCACCTTTATCGTTGGAGTGATATCTTCCCTGGCAGCCGGTATCACGGCTGAACTACTGGTTAGAACACCCAACCCTTTAAAACTCCTACCCAGAAGAACCATCATTGGCTACATGTATGACTTACAGCAAAAGATCAAGGAGATGCCGTTTATATATAAAGACCTTGACGGCGAGGTGCTTAACGATTTCGTAGACGTTGAATTCCAAAGCCTTCACCTGGGGTCTTTTAAGTTGGAGGCCGTCAGAAAGATCAACAACATTTCAGATGACGAAAAACTGAAACGTAATTCGAGAGTGCTCTTCATCGGCAACGCGGGTATCGGCAAAACCACCTTTCAGAGACGCAGTATTTTAAATCTCATCAATAGCAAGCTTTCTCTTCCGGGTAAGCGAAGTAAGCCTAACTATCTGAATGACAAAGAGAGTCGGATTCCCATTTATGTGCCTCTGAAGGCAGTGGACAATTCCAGCCCTCTGCCCATACTGCGCTATATCTTGAAAAGCTCACCCCTCTTCGCCCACAGGAATGGCATAAAAAAACTCTTAAGATTTGCCCAGAACTGTCAACTGTTCTTATTTCTTGATGGTTACGACGAGATACCCTTCACCGGCGACGGGTTCAATTTTGTGCAGCAGGAGCTGGAGTTAATCATCTTCCCACCCGCGGCATACCTGACACAGATCGCCAACATTAACATCAGCAACCCGCACCACAGATTGTTTTACCAGTCGTTAGACAGATGCCGTATCTGGCTATCTAGCCGTAGAGAATTCTTTGAACAGAATCCGATAGCAGACCTGGGCACCGGCTTCAAAAGAACACCTGAAGGACTGGTCGCCGTCGAATTGAAAGGGATCGGTAATAACAGGTACAGGTTGGCCGAAAAAATTTTCGACAAATACAGAAAACGCTCAAGCATGTATGCGGACATCCTTAGCGAGGAGTACTTCCTAAATGATATCGATAAGTTAAAGGATGAGGACTTAAAAAAATTCTCCTTTAACCCACTCTTCCTGACCGTAATGTGCTACGTGTACGTGAAGGAAGCGGGGAAGAAGAAATCCTATGCGGTAACTTGGATTAACAATTTCGAAGACCTTGTCATCAACTGCATAGACCTTCTACTGTTCGAACTTGATGAAGTCAAAGCCAGAGACCTGCCCGCCGGTAAAAAGGCTGCATTATTAGACCGCAGGAATGCATACTTCGCCGAGAAAAAAGCTTTCCTGATGTACTTCGCCTCACAACTATTCTTTGACGGCAAGTCCATCTTTACTCTTGATTACCTTGTTTCAAAGGCCGACGAATTCTTTACCAACGAGTATCACCCAGAAAATTCGCGCGTCATCATCAGGGGTCTCACCAGTAACGATCCGAAGGAAAATATTGCTTTACAACTAACGACTCAAGGGGTGTTCGTACTGGTCGATAAGAATGAAGGGATTGCTTTATATGATTTCCCACACAGAAGATTTAGAGAGGTTTTGGCGTCCAACTATATAGCGACGCCCGAACGGTATGAAATGATTTTAGCTAACATAGATAAAAAACAATTTACCGAGTTATTGAAGGTCTTTTTCGAATCAGGTGGGTTCAAGAATCAACTGTTTCAAGAGCAATCCCTGGTACACATCCTGGATAAGGCCAAAGGGAAGCTTAACGACGACTATTATGTTCGTTTGACGTATCACTTCATGATCCGAAGGCCCAGGGATTATGACCCCAGCAAAGTAGTAGAGCGTTTTCTTTCGGACTGCCTCGGTCATAGTATCGTTTTTAAAATTTCGGTTAAGGTCTTAACGGCTTTTCACCCCGATCAAATCTTCCAACAGAACTTGGCAGAAGCCTTTTATGATTCAGTGGCCAAAAAAGATATCAACCGGCTTTCGTTGTGCTGTGAACTGCTTGAGTTCTACAACAGCCCACTTCATAAAGAGTTACTGAGGGCCACTCTTTTAGAACACATACGTGACGAGCAAGTCTTTCCTGTACTTCTTCAGCACCTCCTATTCAACGACCAACAATTATTCTTCGCCATGCTGGAAAAGATAGCGTGTTACCCAAAAGCCTTTTTACATTTGAACTATATTGTTAGTCGTTACATTCAAAGCGAGGAGGGTAAACGGGCGGAGGATTTTATTCATCAATTTATTTCGGTCCTGAGCCGCCCACAAAAGCTCAATCTGTTTTATTTCTTATATAACTATAGCGCCGCTAATTATGCTAAGTACAAAAAGCGCTATATCCCCGAGGTTGACGACAGATTATTTGATTACATCGGGACGGTTTACGACAAATCTATTCCAAGAACTGTAAATGATGACATACAAAACTACTGCATCATTACGGACGAGCTTATCTCGAAACTATCAGAGTCAGACAACTTCAAGGACTCTACAGTAATTCTGTACGATGATATTGTTATAGAAAAGCCCGAGGACAATGTGAGTGACGATGAAGATGCGGCACCGACGAAGAGATTATATTTCTGCCTGAAGCCTAACGACGAGCGCGTGCATAATGTTATTGACGACCTGCAAGATTTAAAATATAGGTCACACAGCTTGGACGAATTTAACAAAATAGTGAGCAGACGGGTTTCTAAGATAGGAAAACAGTTGAGGGTGCCCGGCTATTTAGGCGAGTACGACTCGATAGGTAAGGAATGCCGCGAAGCTCCACAATACTCAATTACTGAATACGAAAATAATATATCCGCATTCATCACCACGAATGCTTTCTATTGCTGCATACTTACGAATGAATCTCTGAAGGATGCGGCCAATAATATTAACCAAAAATGTCCGATCATTCTCAGCTATGTGGATAAGCGTAAAAATAAAGTGTACGCCCACATAGATGACCTGAGTGCCTTCACGAATGAGATAACGAGCGGCCTGGAAATTTACAAATATAGAGTATTGAGCCTAGGCGAATTCGAGCAGAAGCTCGATGATTTGATTTCAAACGCGATTGTTAACCTGACAAATGTTTCCAAGTTTCGTATTAACTTAAACACCGCCGGAATATCCCAAAACAGGGAGCTTTCACTTAAGAATTTCGCAAAGGAAATCAGGTTATCGATGTTAAGAACGTCAATTTTGCCGACTACCGCCGTGGTTGAAATACAAGATGCTATGAGCGAGCTTCCATATACTCCCCCGTCTTTGATTAAAGTATTCGTTTAAAGGCGTATAGATTCGACTGCCCCATCGCGCCATCTCCGCCCAATCTTTTCACCCGTCCCTTCCTCATCGTGTGCACGGCCTCCACCCCTTCAGTTCGTTCCGCCGTGTGGAACCCCCTGAAACATTATGACGCGCGCATCCTCTTCTTAAGCAGGGTGGGCGAGGTCTTCAGCCGCAAGGGCGGCGCGGGCAGGGTTGCATCCGGGGTGGCAACCCCGCACTTGTTTTTGAGGGCTACTACGATTCGGGTCTTCTCGGTTCGTGTTCCGCGACGCCCCATGCCAACGCGGCTCGCCGCCCCCCTGATGTAGTAAGATTTCAGCTTATCCGGAGTTTTGATTACGGGAGGTTAAAGCGGCTCGCCGGCGCGCGCCCGCGTTTTGCGGCCGGCCGGGTCATCGGCGGGTTAGGTGCCGACCCCGCCGGAGTCCGCGGCTGCGCAGCACGTGATGAAGGCGTCAATGTCACAGCACTCAGGGCAGAACGTTTCTACGGCGCCGCCGCCCGGCGCGCGGCGCGGGCTGAAGGTGTGCCACGTCGTCGCCACGGCCGAGGGGGGGCGTTGGGTGGCCGAGCAGTTACGCGAGCTGCGCGACCGCCACGGCTGCGAGGTGTTGGCCGTCGTCGGCGGGGAGCGGGGCGGGCTGATAGACCTGCTGCGCGCCGAGGGGATTCCGTACCACGTCGAGAATTTCCTCTTCGACAGGGCGCTCGGCGTGGCGCGCGCGCCGCTGGCCGTCCTCAACCTGGCGCGACTCTTCCGGCGCGAGCGCGTGGACGTGGTGCAGAGCCACCTCTTCTTCTCGATGGTCATCGCGCGCCTCGCCGCGTGGCTGGCCGACGTGCCCGTGCGGGTGGCGATGTACGCCTCGCCCTTCCACCTGGAGGCGCGCACTTCGCTCTGGATCGACCGCGCGACGTGGTGGATGGAGTCGGCGCTCGTCCCCTCCTGCGTGAGGAGCGTCGAGCTCTGCCGGGAGATGGGCGCGCCCGACGGGCGGCTGGCGCTCGTCTACTACGGGCCGGACGAGCGGCGCTTCGACCCGCGTGACGTGGCGCCCGCGGGCGTGCGCGCCGGCTTCGGGTGGCCGCCCGACACGCCGCTGATCGTCAAGGTCGCGTACTTCTACCCGCGCCTGTCGAAGTCGCGCTGGGTGCCCGCCGTCGTGCACGGGCGCGGCATCAAGGGGCACGAAGACCTCGTGCGCGCCGCGCCGTTGGTCCTGGCCCAATACCCGGGCGCGAAGTTTCTGCTGGTGGGCTCGGGCTGGGGCGAACACGGCGAGAGGTACAAGCGCGAGGTCGAGCAGCTGGTCCGCGAGATGGGGCTCGAATCGTCCGTCCTCTTCCCCGGCTACCGCGCCGACGCCAACGCCATCCTGCGCGAGGCCGACGTCGCGGTGCAGTCGTCGCTGCACGACAACCCGGCCGGGACGATAGAGTCGCTGCTGATGGAGTGCCCGACGGTCGTGACGCGCGTCGGCGGGCTCGTCGACACGGTGCGCGAGGGGGAGACGGGGCTCCAGGCCAACCCTTCCGACCCGGCCGACCTCGCGCGGCGCATCATCGAGATGCTGCGCGACCGCGAGCGGGCGCGCTCGATGGGGAGGGCGGGGCGCAAGCTCATGCTCGAACGCTTCACGCTGAGCCGCACGGCGGACGACCTGCACGCACTCTACCGCCGCCTCCGGGACGAGGAGACGCGGGACTTCTATAGCCCCCTGCGCACGCTGCTGCGCGCCGCGGCGGGCGCGCCGCTCGGGGCGTATATGGCCTCGCGCCTGCTCTTCGTGGACATGGCCCTGTTGACCCACCTGCCGCGGCTAAGGTACGTGCCCCGCGGTCTCTACCGGCGCGCGCGCCGGCTCCGCGACTACGTCCGGCGGCGCGGGGAGCTCTGACGGCTCAAGCGCAAGTATGTAGGGGTTCACGGGCTCCGGCCTGCGCGGGTAGGAGAGGGCGTAGCGGAGCGCCTGCTCGTCGCTCTCGAAGGTGAAGCAGTGGATGTGCGGCGGCCTGATGCCGAGGCGGTCGGCGAGGAAGAGGACGAGCCCCTGCCGCCCCTTGAGAACCGCCCACCTGTTGCGCACCCGCGCGCGGGCCGAAGCGACGACGTTCGACGGCGCGAGCCGCGCGCGGAGCGGCCTGCGGGCCGCAGGGCACGCGCCGGCCGCGCCGGGCTCCTCCTCCGCCGGCTCCTCGCGCCAGCCGCGCTCCTCCAGCAGTGCGCGCAGCGCGTCCCGCGCCCGCGGGTCTTCGACCCACTTCAGCCCCGCCGCGAGGTCCCGCAGGTAGCAGTCGAGGTCTATCGGCGGGAACCCGTCGCCGCCCACCGCGCGCCGCACCAGCTCGTACTCGTGGTAGAGCATGTTCTGGCCGAGGTTGATGCCGGGGACGGGCGCCGCCTCCAGCCAGGAGCGGTCGCCCCAGGTCTTGAGGAAGTCGCCGAAGTCGCCGTCCGTCTTCCCCTTCAGGTAGGTCGCGCCGTTGCTGCGGTGGCTGGCGTAGACGATGCCGAGCGGGCGGTCGAAGTGGAGGTAGCCGTCCTCTATGGCGCAGAAGCGGTAGGTGAAGCACGAGTCCGGCCCCGTCGAGTTACAGACGTCGCCGAAGCGTGCGCGTATCCGCTCCAGAGCGCGCCGCGGGGTGAGGCAGTTCGACAGCACCGGGAACGCCTGCCCCATGTCGTAGACCCGCCCGCGCGTCGTCAGCTCCACGACGCGCGAACTCTTCATCTCGTAGAGCTTCCCCGTCCAGGGGGTCTGGTAGAGTACGGCCGAAGGCGGGACGGTGGCCACCATGTCCAACGTGAAGGTGATGAGCCGTTCGGGGTGGCGCGCGGCCAGGCGTGTGACGAGGCCGAGCTGGCCGGGCTTCGAGACTTTGCGGTCGTAGTGGACGGTCAGGTGGGTCGCGTCCGAGCGTTCGAGCGCCTGCCCGACCGCCCAGTCCCAGTGCTCCGCCATCGCCAGCGAACGCGGCGGCCGCATGTAGACGAGGCGCGGGTCGGCCTCCGACCGGCAGAAGTCCGCCAGCCGCCCCCTCTCCTCCTCCGACGAGGAGTTGTCCGAGACGAACACCTCAAGCCGGCAGTCCTTCTGGCCGAGCAGCGAGCGCGCCGCCGCGGCGGCCAGCTCGGCGCGGTTGCGCGTGGGGATGACCACGGCGAGCGAGACGCCCGCGGGCGGCTGAACCATTTCATTCATATGACGCGTTTGATGTAACACCCCGACCAGTATGAGACGGCGCGCGAGGTCAGTCCCTCGTTGAAGAGGAAGGGCGGCTCTTCCAGCACGAAGGAAGGGTTCTCGCGGACGAACTCGGCCGCCGCGGCCTTCGGGTTGTCCCGCCCCCAGTCGGCGCCCGTGCGGGGGCCGCCCGCCACCAGCTCCATGATGCTGCCGTCCATCGCGACGGCGTAGGAACCCCGGCTCACGAGCGGCGCGTAGGCCCGGAGTTCGGCCAGCACGTGCTCCTTGCTGTGGTCGGAGTCGAGCAGGACGAGCACGGTCTCGCCCGGGCGAACCAGCGCCCCGACGCGCGCGGCCGTGGCCGGGTCGGCCGAGTCGCCCTCGACGAGCGTGATGTAGGGGAAGAGCGGGTGCGACTCGATGGCCTCGCGGTTGTGCTCACGCACCTCGACGTCCACGCCGACGACGCGCCCGCGGCCCAGCAGGCGGCAGAGGCTCGCGTAGAAGACCAGCCCGCCGCCGTGGGCCACGCCCGTCTCGACGATCACGTCCGGCCGCAGCCCGTAGATGAGTTCTTGCAGGCGCAACAGGTCTTCCGGCAGTTGGATGACGGGCCGGCCCAGCCACGTGAAGGTGTAGACGTGCTTGACGGCCCAGCCCGCGCGCAGCCAGAGGTCGGACACGATGGCGAAGCCCTCGGGCGTGTCCCACCCGCAGGTCTGCTTCCGGCCGTCACGCTCGACGGTCACGAGCCCGCGCTCTTCGTCAATGGAGATCAACTGTATCGCTCCGGTGCCGCCTGTAAGATTCGACCAGCCGCGGGAGGTCGCCGAGGACGGAGGCGGGCTCGAAGCCGAACTCCTCGCGCACGCGGCCGATGTCCACGGGGGGGAAGCTCACGGTCTCGGCGCCCGGCTCCTCTGTGACCGCGCAGGCGGTCAGGCGCGCGATGCCCGCGGCCAGTTCCGCGTTCGTGACGTTGACCCCGCTGGCGACGTTGTAGGCGCGGCTGCGCCCGCCGGCGGCGATGCGGGGCAGCAGCCCGACCACGTCCTCGACGCTCACGTAGTCCTTCGCCGATTCGAGCGAGGTCTGGAGCCTGATACGGCCGTCCCTCAGCGCCTCGCCGATGATCATCGAGAGGAAGGTCTGCCGCGAGAAGTCCTCGCCGTAGACGTTCGAGAGCCGCACGACGCGCGCCCTCTCGCCGCAGAGCCGGACGACCGACTCGCCCAGAGCCTTCGAGAGGTTGTAGAGGTCGCCCGGCTCCGACGGGTTGACCCGCAGGTCGTCCTCCTCGCGCGCCGTCTCCCGCCCGTGCCCCTTGTAGAGGCGCGTCGAAGAGAGGTAGACGAAGGACTCGAAGTCGCAACCCCTGACCAGCCGCAGCACTTGGCAGACGTGCGCCTCGACGGCGTCGTGCGGGCGCGTGCGGAAGTCGGCCGTGAGCCCGGCGCAGTAGATGACGCGGCCGAGGCGCCTGCCGGCCAGGTCTTCGCCGCGGCGCGGCGCGTAGTAGTCCACGCGCCGCGCCTCAAGGTGTCTTGCGAGGCGCGAGCCGATGAACCCCGCCGCGCCGATGATGGTGAACATCACGAGTCCGTAAGTGTCAGTCCGCGGTAGCGGGCGGGAGCCCGCCCCCGGGATGGTGCAGCGACGGGTCCCTGTGCAGGAGCAGCTTGGGGCTGACGCCGCGGCAGAACCGTACGCGCCCGTCGAGTACCGACGCGTCCTTGACCGCCAGCATGTTGAAGCCGTGCGGCGGCCCCTCCAGGTAGACGTCGGCCGCCGGGATGAGTTCGACGGGGCGGCCGCGCATGTCGTAGTTATTCTGAAAGTCGCGCACGGCGAAGGCGGTGTAGCCGAAGGAGGAGAGGTATCTCAAAATCTCCGTGTTCCGGAGCCCGCCCGACCAGTCCACGTAGGAGCGGTGCACCTCGAAGACGACGTTCGGGGCGAGGCCGGGCGGGAGCGAGAGCTGAGCCCGCGCGCCCCGCAGAGCGCTCAGCTCGCCGCCTTCGAGGTCGAGCATGATTAGCTCGACGCGCCCGACCCCGCACCGGCCGAGGTACTCGTCCACGGTCGTCGTCGGGAAGGTCGGCCCGCCCGCCTCGTCGCCCTCCGCCGCGACCGGGCTGGCGAGCGCGTCGTGGCCGACCAGCCGCAGGCGCGTCCGGCTGTCGCTCCACAGGCCGACGGCGCTCACGCGGAGGTTGCCGAGGCCGTTCAGGCGGGCGTTATGTTCGAGCATGGCGGCCTGCTCGGCGTCCGGCTCGAAGGCGTGGCAGACGCCGCCCGCCCCGCGCAACGCGTGGGCGATGAGCACGGCCTGGTCGCCGAAGTAGGCGCCGCCGACCAGGACGTTGCCCGCCCCTTCGGAGAGTTGGAGCAGGAGCTTGGTCGTCTGCGGCTCCCAGACGTGGTCGGGCTTCTCCGGCACCGACATGACGAAGTCGCGCGCGATGCGCGAGCGGTAGTAGAAGTCGAACACGACGCCGTTGCTCAACTCCTTGCGGACGACATCCACCTGCGCGTGCAGCGCGTCGACGACCGGCCCGGTCAGCTCTTCGCGCGGGGTTGTGTAGGCGTTCTCCGGCAGGCTCTCGGCCAGCCGGCACGCGTCGAGGAGACGCGCCCGCAGCAGCTCGTTCCTGCCCATCCTGCCGAGCGCCTCGCGCAGCCCGGCGCCTTCGGCTTCCGTCACGCACGTCACCCCTTCCCGACCTTCACGGTTTGAAGATGAGGCCCTGGCCCGTAGGCAGGGAGAGCACCTCGACGCCCACCGAGCGCGCGAACGCGTCGAACGCGTGCTTCTGGCGTATGAACTGGCTGAACCCGTAGTCGTCTAAGACCATGACGGCCCCGCCCGACATCTTGTCCCAGAAGAACTCGGCGGCCGCTATCTCGGGCTCGGCGCAGTTCATGTCGAGCGACAAGTAGCAGACCTTCTCGGCCTTGACCTCCGGCAGCACGTGGGGGACCGCCCCGCGGACGACGACCGCGTTCTCGAAGGGGGCGAAGGTGCGTACGACCTCATCGTAGCACTCGGCGTAGCGCCCCTCGAAGAGCGCCCTGTTCTCCTCCTCCATGAACTCGTCGGGGATGCCGTTGTAGGTGTCCACGAGGTAGAACTTCTTGCCCTTCATGCCGGCGAAGTCTATGTAATGCATTGCGAGGCGGGAGTAGCCGCCCCTGTTGACGCCGCACTCGACGTAGTCGCCCTCAAGCCCCTTGCCCTTCGCCGCCGCCCAGCAGACGACGTAAGCCCTCCACTCGACGTCGTAGCCGTGCCACGAGCCGGTCTCACGGCCCAGCCTGTATGCCTCCCGGAAGAGCGGGTCCTGGAGGAAGTCGCTGTTGTGGAGCGTCTTCAGGCCGTCGCGGTCATACGTCCAGCGTTCCTGCGGCGGCACCGCGGCCGGCGGCGCGGCCGTGTGTGGCGGCGGCCGCAAGGCCCGCCTCACGCGACGCGCGATGCGCCCGGCGAGTCCGCCGCCGGCGCCCATCAGGCTGATTCCCCCTGCGCCGCGGGCCGCCCGACGACGCGGGGCTCCGGGACGGGGATGATGAAGCGACCGCCCCTCTTCAGGTAGTCCGCCTGCTGTCCGAGTATCTCCTCGGCGAAGTTCCAGGTGAGCAGCAGCACGTAGTCCGGCATCTCTTCGAGTAGCTTCTCCTGCGGGTAGATCGGCAGGCGCGTGCCCGGCGTGTAGCGCCCCTGCTTGAAGGTGCTGCGGTCTACGACGAAGTCGAGCGTCTCGCCGCCGATGCGGCAGTAGCTCAGGAGCGTCGTGCCCTTGGCCGAGGCGCCGTAAGCGGCGACGCGCCCGCCGCGCGCCTTGATCTCCCCGAGCAGCGCCACCAGCCGGTCGCGGAGTTCGGCCGCGCGCGCGGCGAACTCCTCGTAGAACTCCGCGCGGCCGACGCCCGCGCGCTCCTCCTCCGCGAGCATCCGCCGCACGGAGGCCGACTCGGCCCGGCCCGCCCCGGCCTCGACGAAGAGGCGGAGTGAGCCGCCGTGGACGGCGATGCGCTCGACGCGCTCGACGCGCAGGCCGTGGCGCCGCAGCAGGTCGCGCAGAGAGGTCAGGGAGAAGTACCAGAGGTGCTCGTGGTAGATCGTATCAAACTCGACGCGCTCGACCATCTCCCTGACGTAAGGCACCTCGAAGACGGCGAGGCCGCCGGGCTTCAACAGCAGCGCCACGCCCGCGAGAAATCCGTTCAGGTCGGCGACGTGCGCCAGGACGTTGTGGGCGTGTATGACGTCCGCCCGCCGCCCCTCCCCGGCGAGACGGCGCGCCAGCCCTTCGCCGAAGAACTCGCAGAGCGTGTCGATGCCGCGCTCCTCCCTCGCGTAGCGCGCGACGTTGCGCGCCGGCTCTATCCCGAGGACGGGCACGCCGCGGCGCGCGTAATACTGTAGGAGGTAGCCGTCGTTACTCGCGACCTCCACCACCAGACTCCCGGCACCCAGGCCGCGCCGCGCCGTCAGACGCCGCGCGAGCGCGTCCGCGTTCTTCAGCGTCGTCTCCGAGAAGGAGGAGAAGTACGGGTACTCGCCGAAGAGCCGCTCGGGCGGCACCAGCTCCGTCACCTGCGCGAGGCCGCACCGGCGGCAGAAGGCCAGGTCGAGCGGGTACTTCGGCTCGGGCCGGTCGAGCTGCTCGGCCCGCAGCAGCGCGTTGGCGAGCGGGGCCGGCCCGAGCGAGAGCACGATGTCGGCGCCCGGCGTCCCGCACGCGCGGCAGGCGACCGCGCCGCTCACGCCGCCCCCCCCACGAGGTAGGAGCGATACCACTCGACCGTCCGCCGCAGCCCCTCGTCCTGCGTGAACAGCGGCTCCCAGTTCAGCAGACGCCGCGCCTTCCCCGCGCCGAGCCACTGGCGCCCGATCTCGTTCGGCGCCCCGCCCCGCACCTCGACGCGCGCGTCCGACCCGGCCAGCGTGAGTATCCGCCGCACCAGTTCGAGCACGCCGACCGGGTTTTCGTAAGAGAAGTTAAAAGCCTCGCCGCCGAGCGTCCCGTCCGCCGCCAGCCGCTCGGCCAGCAGCATGTAGGCGGCCGCGCCGTCCTCGATGTAGAAGTAGTCGCGCACCGGCGAGCCGTCGGAGCGGACGACCACCGCCTCGCCGCGGAGGGCGGAGCGAATCGTCCCGGGCACGATGCGGTTCCAGTTGAGGTCGCCGCCGCCGTAGAAGTTGCCGCAGCGCGTGATGACGACGGGCAGGCCGTAGGTGACGGCGTACGCGCGCGCGATCAGGTCGCCGCAAGACTTGCTCACGTCGTAGGGGTGGCGGCCGCGCAGCGGAGCCTCTTCGTCGCAGGGCAGACGCTCGCACTCGCCGTACGCCTTGTCCGAGGAGGCCACGACCACCTGCCGCACGGACGGGCTGCGCCGGCATGCCTCCAGGAGCGCCCAGGTGCCGCCGACGTTCGTCTCGAAGGTCGAGACGGGGTTGCGGTTGGCTATCGTGACGATGGTCTGCGCCGCGAGGTGCAGGACGGTGTCGGTCTCGTACTCGCCGAGCACGCGCTCCAGAAGCGCCTGGTCGCGCACGTCGCCGCGCGCCACCTTGACGCGCTCCAACAGCCCCGAGCGCGCGAGTTCGCTCTGCGGCACCCAGTCGCGCACGAGGCAGGTCACGTCGGCGCCCGCGGCGACGAGGCGTCGCACCAGCCAACCCCCCAGAAACCCGGTCGCGCCGGTGACGAAGACCGGGCGGTCGCGCCAGAAGGTGCTCAGCGCCAGGTCTTCCACGGCGGGTCTCCTTCGTCCCAGAGCTGTTCGAGCAGGCGGCGATCCCTGAGCGTGTCCATGCACTGCCAGAAGCCTTGATGGCGGTAACCGGCGAGCTGCCCCGCGGCGGCCAGGCGCGCGAGCAGGTCATTCTCCAGGCTCGTCGCATCCCCGCCGAGGAGGTCGAAGACGTCCGGCTCGAAGACGAAGAAGCCGCCGTTGATCCAACCCTCGCCGATCTGCGGCTTCTCGTCGAACTGCGCCACGCGGCCGCCGTCGAACGTCAGCCCGCCGAAGCGCGACGGCGGGCGCACCGCCGTCACGGTGGCGAGAAGCCCCTGCGAGCGGTGGTAGCCGAGCAGGTCGTCGAGGTTAACGTCCGAAACGCCGTCGCCGTAGGACAGCATGAACGGCTCCCCGGCGAGCCTGTTCGCCAGCCGCCGCACACGCCCGCCCGTGTTCGTCGTGAGCCCCGTATCGACGAGGTGGACGACCCAATCCACGGACTCCTTGTTCTCCACACGCACGCGCCCGTCGGCGAGGCCGACCGTCAGGTCACCGTTGACCGTGTAGTAGTCGAGGAAGTAGCGCTTGACGACCTCGCCCCTGTAGCCCAGCGCGATGTAGAACTCGTCGTGGCCGTAGCTCGCGTAGTGGCGCATGATGTGCCAGAGCAGAGGCTTCCCCCCGATCTCGATCATCGGCTTGGGTAAGGACTCCGTCACTTCGGCCAGCCGCGTCCCGAACCCCCCTGCCAGAATGACTACTTTCATAAGATGCGAGCCTGCGAAGCCCGGCGCCTCACGGCGCCTCACCTTCACAGGCGTTTGCTTCGCGGGCTAAGGGCGCGTGCCGGTGAAGCAGGCGGCCTCGCCGCGCCCGAGCGCCTCCCTGACCTCCCCGGCGAACTCGTGCGCCCTTCGGACGGCCGCACAGATTCCCGACACCACGCCGGGCTCCATGTCGGACCAGATGGGCAGGCTCAGGCTGGCGCGCGACAGCCACTCCGTGTTCGGCAACTCCTCGTCGGCGGGCGCGAAACTCCGGTAGGCCGTCTGCCGGTGGGCGGGCGGGTCGTAGTACTTGCGCGTCTCCACGTTCTCGGCTTCCAGGGCCGCGGCCAGCTCGTCGCGCGTCAGGCCGAAGGCCGTCGGCTCGACGGTGATGGAGAAATCTTTGTAAGAGCTGCGGTCGCCTTCGCGCACTTGCTGCAAGCCGACGCCGGGCACGCCGCCCAACTCTTCGCGGTAGAGGTCGGCCAGGCGGTTGCGGTGGCGCGCGGCCCCTTCGAGCAGCGGCAGGCCGTGCAGCGCCAGCAGCGCGCTCAACTCCGGCAGGCGGCCGTTGAGCCCTGCGAAGGCGCTGTCGTAGCCGCCGCTATTGCCGTACTCACGACCCAGGCGCACGCGCTCGGCCAGCGCGTCGTCGTCCGTAGCGACGACGCCCCCCTCGCCCGCCGCCAGGAGCTTGGTCGAACTCAGGCTGAAGACGTTCACGTCGCCGTGCGGGCCGACGGGCCGGCCCTGGTAGAGCGAGCCGAGGGCGTGCGCCGCGTCGAAGATCAAAGGGAGTCCGCGGCGGGCGGCCAACTCGCCCAGGCGTGCGACGTCGGCGGGGTTGCCGTGGTTGTGGACGGCGACGATGGCCGAAGTCCGCGGCGTGACGGCGGCCTCGGCGGAGTCCGGGTCGAGGTTGGTCGTCGCCGCGTCCACGTCCGCGAAGACCGGGCGCGCGCCGGCCCACACGAGCGCGCCCGCCGTCGCCATGAAGGTGAAGCTCGGGAGTATGACTTCGCCCGCGAGCCCGAGCGCCTGGTAGGTGAGCATCAGGCCCGTCGTGCCGCTTGAGACGGCGACGGCGTGCCGGACGCCGAGGTGTGCGGCCAGCGCCTCCTCGAAGGCGCCGAGGTTCCGCCCCTTGCTGAGATAGCCGCTCGCGAGCACACCGCGGACGTCCGGCGCCAGCGCCTCGAAGTCGGGCAGCGTCGGCTTGGCCAGACGGACTCTGTCCTCGAAGATGGGGCTCCCCCCCGCCGCGGCCGGTCGTGTGCGCATGTCACCCCCTTATCCGTTAACCTTGATCACGCGCGCCGGCACCCCGACGGCCGTGACGGCCTCCGGCAGGTCCTTCGTGACGACGGCGCCGGCCCCGACGGTCGTCCACGCGCCGACCGACACGCGGTCGATGACGCTGGCGCCCACCCCGAGATACACACCCTCGCCCACCGAGACGCGGCCGGCGAGCCGCACGCCGGGGCCGAGCGTCGAGTAGCGGCCGACCCGCGTGTCGTGGCTCACAGAGGCCGCGACGTTGACGACAGAGTGTTCGCCGACCGAGCTGCCGGCGCTCACGAAGCAGTGGGGGAAGATCATCACGCCCGCGCCCAGCCGCGCCTCCGGAGAGAGGTACGCGAGCGGCGAGACCGCGCTGGCGAACTGAAGCCCCGCCGAGGCGGCACGTTCGGCCATCCGCTTGCGGAGCTGCGGCGACCCGACGGCGCAGATGACGGCGAGCCCTTCGCGCCCCCCGCCGTCGAACCAGGCCCAGCCGCCCAGCACGGGCAGCCCCGCGACCTCCCCCGGGTGATTCTCGGGGTCGTCTACGACGAAGCCGGCCGCCCGCGGCCCCCCGCCTGCGCTCGCCTGGTGTCGTAAGATTTCGGCGACCTCGCGCGCGTGCCCGCCGGCGCCTATGATGACCAAGCGCTCCATGAGAAGTCTTCGATGCCGGTGAGTTCCTGGAAATCCGTGACGCGCGGGGCTCCGCCGGATGTGCGGACTCAGCCCGGGGCTTTGGCGCCCGCGCGTCGTTCGGCCTTCATCTCAGGCCAGGCTTCCCTCGCCTTCAACAACGCTCTTTGAGGCTGGCTTGCCGGCGCATTTGCCGCGTCCCGTGGCCCGAGTGTGAATCATCAGCGGATTAAGTGTCAACTTGCCTCAAGGCGTCGTGGTTGCTTGACAACGTTTCGTGACATGTTATAGGCTCCGCGGTCATCAAGCCGGTCTGCTGTCCCTCCGTAGTAGCTTACGGACTCAATCGCCGACAGCGTTCACAAGCTCGCTAACTGATTTCGTCAGGCATCACTTCTTTCGAGAAGTGGCTTAACAACTCTCTCCCAACCGTCCGGCTCCGGACTCGGGGAGTGACTCGGCCGAGAGTTTACGCAGTCCTCTCGGGTACAGACGGAGACGGTACGCCGCCGGTCTCTCGCGGCCCGTCACGACCTCTTACCTTCCGAGTCGCCGCCGGGCGTAAGAGCCTTAACCCCGACCCGGAAACGTTCTCATCCTGCATTTGAAGGCTCTCCACCACATGCGCTCGCGACGTTAGCCCCGCGTCGAGTCGCGTCCGCCTGACAAAAACCGTTCGACGCCATCCGGCGGCCCCGCCTTCAAGGCGGGACGTCCGTAACGCGGCCCGTCGTCCCTCTTCAAGCGAACGCAGGGGGGGAGGCCGCGGCGGACGGGTCTCGGTTCCCGTCCGCCGCGGCCCGCGGGTTCCGCGGGTCGGCCCTTCCGAACGGCGCCCAACTCATTCAGCCCTTCCAACGGCGGTCAACTCATTCAGCGAAGTCCTGGAGCAAGCTCACATGGCACTCATAAAGACGAAGGCGGCGGGCGGGTCGAAGGCGGCGGGTCGGGCGCGGCGGGCCGGGGCGCGGCGCGGGTGGGCTTTGGTCGCTTGCGTCTCGCTGATGATGTCGGCGCTCGTAGCGGGCGGCGTGCAGTCGCCTTCGGCGCAGAGCACCGCGCCGCAGGGCCAGTCGGAACAGGGCACGCGCGGCTCCGCGGTGCGCCCCAAACGCGGGGCCGGCCGGCAGCAGACTCCCGCCCCGTCGAAGGGCGCGCAGGCGTCGGCGTCGAAAGCGGCGACCGCCGAAGCGAAGTCCGGCGGCGCGAGTGCGGACGCGTCCTCGTCGGAGGGCCTCGGGTCGATCCTCGCCGTCGCCGATTTCGACCTCGTCGGCCTCGCCGTCACGGCCAGCCCCGCGACGCAGACCGTGCCGAAGAACACGCCGACCGCCGTGCTCGTCGCGCCGGAAGTGCCCGAGGGCACAGACCTCCCGCAGTTCGTCGCCGCGCTCAACCCGAACTTCCGCGTGCGCGGAGAGTTGGTCGGCCCTTCGCTCTCGGCGCCGCTCACCGTCGAAGCCCCCGTCGGCCAGCCCATGCGCATCCCCGCGCTCTCGCAGGCCGGCGACCACGTGCTCCAGAACCTCCGCGTCATCGACGCGGGCGCGGCCGGCGCCCCCGTCGTCGCCGCCGTCACGCCCGACTCGTGCGGCATCGTCGTCATCGAGCGCATCCTCGTCTCCGAGGTTCACGTCAACGAACTCACCTTCGAGCAGATCAGGCAGGCGGGCATCGTCCTCAGCGACGACTCGTACAGGGCGTTCAACTTCACGCTCGGGCTCGCGACCTCCTCCGGCGCGCAGCAGATTTCCATCCCCGTCGCGTTCCCCGAAGTGGGCGTGAACGACCCGCGCCCCATCGTCGGCGCGCCTTCCATCAGCGGCCCCGGCGTGGACGTGCCCACCATCGTCCCCGTCATGCTCGGGTCGGGGCTCGACGCAGAGGGCGGCGGCAACAACGAGTTGCCGCAGTTCGGCGGCGCCGACGTGCGCATCCCCGGCGTCGTCGTCTTCCCCGGCCGCGTCGGCTTCCTCCACCAGTTCTTCGAGGCCATCGTCATCGTCGCCAACGGCGCCCCGAACGGCGCGCCGCTCGTGCTGCGCGGGCTGCACGCGAAGGCCAAGCTGCCCGACGCGGGGACGCCCGGCGTCGAGGCCGACGACCCTCTGCGCATCGCCGAGACGCAGACCGGCGGCCGGGTCACCGAACTCGACCTGCACGGGCTCGGGGCCGACTCGAAGTACGGCACGCCCGACGACGCGCTCTCGTTCGGGCCGGGCGAGTCGGGCCAGGGCACCTTCCTGCTCGAAGGGTTGAAGGAGGGTCTGCACACCGTCAACTTCGACCTGGAGGCGACGCTCGAAGGGCTGCCGACGGGGCCGATTCAGGTGAAGGGCGAGGTGCCGGGCGCGGTGCTCGTGCGCGACGCGAGCTTCGCGGTGACGTTCACGCACCCGGCCATCGTGCGCGCCGGCCAGCAGTACGACCTCGGGATGACGCTCTACAACTCCGGGGCGAGCGCCATCCGCGGCGCGTTCGCGCAACTGAACCCCGACAGCGTCAGCGGCGCCACTTTGGTCAGGCGGGACGCGCAGGACGTCGGCAAGCGCGAGTTCGAGACCGACATCCCCTCCGCCGAGTCTTCGACCGTCAAGTGGAGGCTACGCGCCAACGTGACGGGCGAGGTGACGGCCACCTACGTCAAGGTCGGCGAGGGCGTGAGCGCCGGCATCGCGCTCGTCACGGGCGTGGGCGACCGCAACGTCCCGCTCTCGCCCGACTCGCTGATCCTGCCCGACCCCGTCCGCCACCTGCCGCCGGGCGTGGTCGAGGCGGGCCGCGCGCTGCTCGGGCAGGCGTGGAGCATCGCCAACGCGCCCGCCGGCTCGCTGCCGCGCGGGGTCGCGCCCGTGACGAAGCAGACCGTGATTAACCGCGCCGTCGAGATGGGCATCGCCGGCATGCGCGTGGACTTCCACGAGCCGGTCGCCACCTCGCTCGGGACGCTCGGACGCGACTGGCTCGGCGAGTTGAAGCCCGACGCGGGCTTCGCCGACGCCACGCGCAACACGCCCGCGGGCTTCGACTGGTACGACGCCCTCGGCGCGGAGTTCTTCAAGCGCATGCAGCCCGGCGCCGACTCCCTGACGCCTTCGGCGCTGCACCAGCGGTTCGCGGAGGCCGAGTCGGCGCGCTCGCCCTTCATCTCGGTGCTCGCCACGCAGCCCGAGGGCGAGGCTCACTTCGGCGCGCGGCTCCTGAGCCCGGCCAAACAGCCCGTGGGCTTCGGCGCGACGCCCGACGAGCGCGCGGGCGAGCTCCAGTCGGGCGGCTCCATACGCCTCGACGCGGTCAGCCCCGTCACGGGCGAGAGCACGGGCACGGCGGGCCAGATGCTCGTCGTCTCGAACCCCGACCCGAACTTCTGGACGCTTGAGATTCAGGGCTGGCGCGACGGCCCGCTGTCGGAGTTGTCGCTCGTCTACCCGGCCACGAGCCGCAGCTTCCGCACGCTCACCTGGAGCGGCGTGCAGATCGCGCAGGGGCGCAAGTACCGCGTCGTCTTCAAGCCGCTCAACACCTCGACGACGCCCGCGCTCGAATTCTTGCAGGACAACACCTGGCAACCCGTCGGCGTGACGCCGACGAGCACGACCTCGAACCAGCCCGCGCCGCAGGTCGTCGGCGTCGTGCAGGTCACGCCGGACGTGGTGGCGGGCGGCGACAAGTACGGGCGGCTCGTCGGCCTCCTCTTCTCCAAACCCATGTCGCGCGCGGAGGCCGAGACGCTCACGCGCTACCGCGTCGGCGGCGGCGCCCTGCGCAACTCGCAGCCGGCCGAGATGGTCGGCGGCCCCGTCAAGGTGACGGGCGCGCACCTCGACTACGGCGACCGCTTCGTCTTCCTCGGCCTCGACTCCCCCGTCGGCCCTTACATCGACCGCGACCTCACCGTCTCCGGCCTCGTGGACGCGCGGCGCATGCAGCTCGCGCCCGCGCCGACGACCGCGCCCATCGAGCCGCGCGTCTCGCCCGAGGGGAGGCCGCCGGGCGCCTACCTGACCGGCCGCGTGATGAACGCCGACGGCACGCCCGTCGCCAACGCCCCCGTCATCTACTGGGTGCAGGAGTGCGACGACGGCATCATGCTCTTCCCGCCCCCGCCCGCGCCCATCGCCCTGCGCTACACGGACGCGCAGGGGCGCTACTCGGTCGACTACGTGCGCGACGGCGACTGCGCGCCGCTGAGCGTGACGGTCAACGACCCGACGACGAAGGCCGAGAAGCGGCTCACCTCGCCCGTCGCCTACGACGGGCAGCACATGGTCTTCGACCTCGTCTTCCTCGCGCGCGGCAACGTGCAGGGCGCCGTGACGAGCGGCGGGCGCGGCGTGCCGAAGGCCCTCGTCCGCATCGTCCCCGACCTCGACGCGCTCGGCACGAAGGTCGTCGAGACGGACGAGAACGGACGTTACGGCGCGTCGGACGTCCCCGTCGGCAACGTCTCGGTGACGGCCGTCGGCACCGGCGACTTCCGCACCGCCTCGGGCCTCGCCGCCGGCACCATCCCGGGGCCTAACCTCACGGCCAGCATCAACGTCGCGCTGCAAGACATCTCCGGCGTCGTGAGCGGCCGCGTCATACACCCCGGCGGCGCGCCCGCGCCCGGCCTCCTCGTCGTCGCCTACGCGCGCATACCCGGCTTCAGCTCGACGCGCCCCGACGGCGCGATTGCCGTCGGCTACGCCTTCGCCGACCGCGAAGGCGCCTTCCGCATCACGAACCTGCCCGTCGGCTCCGTGAGCCTCGAAGTGCGCGACTACGTCACGGGCACGAACGTCACGCAGGCGGTGCAACTGACGGCGGCGCAGACCGAAGTCAACGGCGTGCTCATCACGCTGGGCGGCCTCGGCGCCGTCTCGGGCCGCGTGACGAACGAGGTCGGCGCGCCCGTCGTCGGCGCGTCCGTCGGCGCTTCCGGCGGCGCGGTGAAGACCGACGCCAACGGCGACTACACGCTCCCGGGGCTGCCCGAAGGTAACCTGACCGTGACGGCGACCGACCCGGCGACGGGTCTCTCCGGCTCGGCCCTCGCGCCCGTCCGCCGCGGCGAGACGACGGGCAACATCAACATCACCATCCTCCGCCCGGCCAAACTTCAGGGGCACGTCTACATCCTCGAAGAGGGCGCGTCCGCGCCGCGCCCCGCGAGCGGCGCGCTCATCACGGCCGACGGCTTCCAGGTCGCGACCGCCGACCAGCTCGGCGCCTACACGCTCAACAACCTCCCGCCGAACGCGGAGCTGACGCTGCGCTTCGTGGACGTCGGCAAGGGGCTCGTCGTCAACACGCCCGTCCGCCTGCAAACGGGCGAGACGCTCACGCGCGACGCGACGTTCAAGCCCGGCACCATCCGCGGGCGCGTCTTCCAGCCCGACGGCGTGACGACGGCCGTCGCGCCCGTCACGGCCTACGTGCCGCGCCCCGTGCTCTTCCAGGGCGGCTCCTTCGGACTCATCGACTCCGACCAGCAGCCGGTCTCCGTGCAGTCCGGCACCGACGGCCGCTTCGAAATCAAGGGCGCCAACCCGGGCCTCTTCCGCGTCTCCACCTCAAGCCCCTTCTTCCCGACGCGCGTGACGAGCGGCGGCGACCTCCCGCCGCACGGCGTCTCCGAAGTTGACCTGACGCTCGTGAGCACGCTCGCGGGCAAGATTCAGGGGCGCGTCTTCCAGCCCGACGGCACGACGCCCGTCGGCGCGGGCGTGCGCGTCTCGCTCTCGGGCGGCTCGCTCGCGGAGGTGACGGTGCGCACCGACGAGACCGGCCACTACGAGTTCGCCGAAGTCTTCTCGGCGGGCGGCTACCAGTTGACGGCCGCCGACCCGCTCAACGGCAACACCAACCGCATCAGCGTCTCGGTGGAGAAGAATAAGGACGCGGTCTTCGACCTGCGGCTGCTCGGCCGCGGGGCCTTGCGCGTCCGCGTCGTGGACGGCGCGGGCAACCCCGCCACCTCCGGGAGCATTACGCTCGACGGCTCGTCCTACCCGAACAACCACCGCCACGCGGAGATCGCCGCGGCGGGCGGCGGCGTCGTCGAGTTCGACAACCTCGCGGAAGGCCCGTACGCCGTCTCGGCCGCGCAGCGCGGCCTCGGCGGCCGCGCCTCGGCCACGGTGCCGCTCGGCTCGACGGTCGAAGTCACCATCCAGCTACAGGCTTCGGCGACCGTCAAGGGCAAGGTCTTCATGCCGGGCGGCGCCGCGCCCATCGGCCTCGCCGACGTCGAGCTGCGGCTCGGCGGGCGCTCCGTCGGCTTCAGCGTCACGTCCGACGCGGAAGAAGACCGCGGCTCGTTCACCTTCCTCAACGTCCCCGTCGGCGACTTCACGCTCGACGTGTTCGACAACCGCACCGGGCGCGTCGGGCGCTCGGCCGGGCGGCTCACGGCGCAGGGCGAGGTCGCCGTCGTCAACGTCGAGCTGCTGCCCGTCGGCGCGGTCGCGGGGCGCGTGACGGCCAACGGCCAGCCCGTCGACCACGCGCTCGTGCAAATCTACGCGGACGGCTCGGGCGTGCGCGGCGCGCAGGCGCGCGCCACGACCGACCCCGACGGCCGCTTCCGCTTCACGGGCATCCCCGTGGGCCGCTTCACGGTCAACGTCTCGGACGCGCCCGGCGGCCAGACCGGCTCCGCGAGCGGCACGGTCGCGGGCACCGTCGAGCCGCTGGCCGACACCGTCGCGGACGTGACGCTCGAACCGAGCCAGACCGTGACGGGCACGGTCTTCCGGCGCGGCGGCGCGGCGGCCGTGCCGGGCGCGCAGGTCATGGTCTACGTCAACGGCCGCGGCTTCCGCGCGGCGACGAACGAGGGCGGCGTCTACCGCCTCACGTTCGTCCCGCTGGGAGAGGTGCGCGTGCGCGCCGAGGCGCCCACCGGCTACGACCGCGGCGAGTCCGCGGCGGTCGCGGGCAACACCGCGGGCGGCACCGTCAACGTCAACGTGACGCTCGGCGGCACGGGCGACATACAGGGCACGGCGCTCGACAGCAACGGCGCCCCGCTCCAGGCGGGCACCGTCACCTACACCAACGACGCCTGGGGCACGCCCGTCCTCATCATCGCCGCCGTGCAATCGGACGGCCACTTCGACTTCAAGGGCGCGCCCGCCGGGCCCTTCGCCCTGAAGCTGGTCGTGCCGAACCGCGTCGGCGTCGGCTCCGCCGCGGGCGCGGTCGCCGCCGAGCAGACGACCAACGTCAACGTCCGCCTCGAAGACGCGGGGCGCGTCGTCGGCACGGTCAAGACCGAGGGCGGCGCGGGGCCGGCCGTCGGGGCCGACGTGGTGCTGACGCTCACGCGCCCGGCGGGCCAGCTGCGCTTCTACGCACACACCGACTCGCAGGGCGCCTTCTCGTTCGAGAACGTCCTGCTCGGCACGGTCAACGTCAACGTCACCGGCGCCGCCTCGCGCGGCCTGGTCAGCGCGGGCGGCGTCGCACTCTCGGCCAACGGTCAGACCGTCGACCTCGGCGAGTTGCGCCTCGACGCGACGCCCATCAGCGTCACCTCCGTCAACCCCGCCGACGGCGCGAACGACGTGCAGCCCACGTCGGCCGCCGTCACGCTCACCTTCTCCGAGCCCGCGCAACCCGCGACCGTGAACGCGGGCACGGTGCGGCTGCTCCAGGGCGCGGCCGGCGTCCCCGCCACGCTCACGCTCGCGCCCGACGGGCGGACGGCCACGCTCACGCCTTCGGCGCGTCTCGCCGACACGACCGCCTACACCGTCGCGGTCGCGGCCTCGGTCGCAGACCTCAACGGCCTCACGCTCGGCGGCGAGTTCCGCTCGACCTTCACGACGCTCGACGCGACGGGGCCGGTCGTGACCGGCATCACGCCCGCCAACAACGCGACCCGCGTCGCGCTCTCGACCGACGTGGTCGTCACCTTCAACGAGAAGCTCGACCCGGCGCAAGACCTCTCGCAGGTCGTCGCCGTCACGGCCGACGGGGCGCCGCCCGCCGCCGTGGCCGGCACGCACGCGCTCGCGCCCGACGGGCTGAGCGTCACGTTCCACTCGTCGGACTTCCTCGGCGAGGGCTTGCGCCACACCGTCACCGTGCAGGGGCAGCGCGACCTACGCGGGAACGCGACGAGCGCCGTCAGCTCCTCCGTCTTCACGACCATCGACCTGATGCCGCCGGTCATCGACCCGCTGCCGATAGGCGGCAAGACCGTGCGCACCTTCCGGCCGCAGATCACGGCCGCGTACCGCGACAACGCCTCGGGGGTCAACGTCTCCACGGTCGTGCTCACGCTCGACGGCGCGAACGTCACGTCGCAGGCGAGCGTTTCGGCCACGGGCCTGAGCTTCACGCCCGCCGCGCCGCTCGCGCGCGGGCCGCACACGGTCACGCTGAGCCTGTCGGACAACCAGGGCAACGCGGCGCAGCAGGCGACCGCCTCGTTCACGGTTGACGACGCCGGCCCCGCCATCTCCGCCTTCCAGATCGCCGGGCTGCCCGCGTCCAACGACATGTTCGTGACTTCGACGCTCCAGCCGGGCTTCGTCGTCAGCTACACGGACGACACGGGCGTCAACCTCGCCGCGACGAAGCTGTTGTTCGGGCCGTTCGGCTCGACGCTCCAACCCGTCGCGGCGACCGTGACGCAGACCTCGCTCGGCTACACGCCCGCCGCGCCGCTCGCCGAAGGGCGTTACTCGGTCGAGGCCGTCGTCGTCAACAACCTCGGCACGTCCTCCACGACCGGGCGCATCGACTTCACGCTCGACATGGACGCGCCCGACCTCCTCTCCTCCGCGCCCGCGGGCGGCAGCCAGCACGGCGGCACCGCCGTCACCATCACGGGCAACCGTCTGCTGAACACGACGGGCACGGCGCCCGCCGTCAGCGTCGGCGGCAACGCGGCGCAGGTGTTGAGCGCCGTCGCGGGCTCGCCCGATCAGGTCGTCATCGTCACGCCCGCGGGCGTGCCCGGGCCGGCCGCCATCCAGTTGACCACCAACCGCGGCGAGGGCGTCCGCCCCGCCGCCTTCAACTACGAAGCAGACCCGCGCACGCCCTTCATCTCCGAGCCCGACACGGTCTTCCTCTGGCACATGGACGAGACGGGGAACGGCGGGGTTCGCATCAACGACTACGGCCCGACGCACGCCATCGCGGGCACGGCCGCCGGCACCTCTTCGGCGCAGCCGGGCCGCTTCGCGGGCGGCCGCAAGGACGCCAACATCCAGTCCGAGACGAGCCTCCCCGCGCTCTACATGGGCGGCAAGAGCTTCACGGTCGAGGGCTGGGTGAAGACCGGCGCGGTGGGGCGCACGTACACGCTCCTCGGCAAGGAGGACATGTACGGCTACTACTACGGCCCGCCCGAGTTCGCGCTCCGGCTGCTGCCGACGGGGAGCCTGCGCGCGCTGCTCTACGACAGCTCGCAGCGGCAGTGGTTCGTGGACTTGCCCGCGAGCACGTACCCGGTCGCCGACGACCAGTGGCACTACCTCGCGATGGTCGCGGACAGGACGGCCAACCGTCTGTCGATCTACGTGGACGGGGTGGAGCGCGTCTTCTCGACTACGCCGCCCGCGAACTTCGGCGCGCTCTACAACAGCGGCCAGCCGTTCCGCGTCGGCCACTGGGCCTACTACGAGCCGCAGACGACGGGCGGCCCCGAAGCGTTCCCGGGCACGGTTGACGAGGTCAGGCTCTCCTCGACCGCGCACTCCGCCGCGCAGATACAGAAGACGTACCTCGGGACTGAGGGCACGCTCGGCGTCTCCATCGTCAACAGCGGGCCGGTGAACGTCCCCGCCGGGGCGGGCACGGAGATTCAGCTCGAAGGCTACAACCTCGCGGCGGCGACCCCGAGCGTGACCGGCCCGGCCGGCGCGCAACTGTCGGCCCGCGTCCTCTCAAGCTCGGCGACGCAGTCGCGCGTGCTGGTCACGGCCCCGGCCGACGCCGCGCTCGGCGACGCGCAGCTCGTCATGTCTTCGGTGCAGCGCTCGGCCTCCCTGTCGCTGCGCGTGATAGACCTCTCGCGCATCTCCCTCGCCGTCGAGCCGGACACCAAGCTGCTCTGGCACATGGACGAGACGGGCAGCGGCCCCGTCGGCATCGTCGACGCGGGACGCCTGCACATCAACGGGTCGGCGGGCGGCACGTCAACGGCGCAGCCGGGCCGCTTCGCCGGCGGCCGTAAGGAGGCCAACATCGCATCGGCCACGAGCCTCGCAGACCTCTACATGGGCAGTTCGAGCTTCACGGTCGAAGGGTGGATGAAGACGGGCACGGTGGGCCGCACGTACACCCTGTTCGGCAAGGAGGACATGTACAGCGGCTACTACGGGCCGCCGGAGTACGGCGTCAGGCTCACGCCCGCGGGCGGCCTGCGCGCGCTGCTCTACGACACGGGCCACCGCCAGTGGTTCGTGGACATGCCCGCGACCGTCTACCGCGTCGACGACAACCTCTGGCACTACGTCGTGCTGGTCGTCGACCGCACGAACACGCGGCTCTCGCTCTACGTGGACGGCGTGGAGCGCGCCTACTCGACGGCGCCGCCCGCGGGCTTCGGCGCGCTCTACAACAGCGGCCAGCCGTTCCGCGCCGGCCACTGGGCCTACTACGAGCCGCAGACGACGGGCGGCCCCGAAGGGTTCCCCGGCACGCTCGATGAGATCAGAGTCTCTTCGACCGCGCACTCCGCCGAACGCATCCTTAACGACCTGACCGGCAACTCGCCCATGCGCATCACCTCTTACACCCCGAGGGAAATCCTCCGGGAGAAGGAGGACCTGCCGTCCTACACCAACCAGTTCACGGTCGACGGCTACAACCTCGACGGCGTGACGGCTCGCCTACAGGTTAACGGGCAGGACGCCGCGGCCGTCGTCAACGTCACCTCAAGCACGTACCGGCAGGCCGCCGGGACGGTCAACGCCGCCCCGACGGTGCCGCTCGGCAACGGGCAGCTCATCTTCTCCAAACCGGGTCAGGCCGACGTGGCCGTCGACGTGCGCGTCGGCGACCAGGCGCAGAGCGCGGCCTTCAACGACACCGTCCTGCTCTGGAACTTGAACGAGACGGGCAACGGCGCCGTCCGCGTCCTCGACGCGGGCGCGCTCGGCATCCACGGCACGTCCGGCGGGCTCTCGCAGGCGCAGCCGGGTCACTTCGGCGGCGGGCGCGCGAAGGCGCTCGTCACCTCCGACGGCGACAACGGCTCTCTGAAGTTCGGCACGTCGAGCTTCACCGCCGAGTGCTGGTTCAAGGCGGGCGTGTTGGGACGCAGCTACACGCTGGTCGGCAAGGAGGACACCTACGGCGGCTACTTCGGGCCGCCCGAGTTCGCCATCCGGCTCTTACCCACGGGCGGCCTGCGCGCCCTCGCCTACGACACCGGCCACAGGCAGTGGAAGGCCGAGATGCCCGCCTCCGCTTACGAGATCAACGACAACCAGTGGCACCACGCCG
The DNA here is from genome assembly GCA_036389235.1 of Pyrinomonadaceae bacterium. GTDB lineage: Bacteria > Acidobacteriota > Blastocatellia > Pyrinomonadales > Pyrinomonadaceae > QHXN01. The sequence goes on from DASVQJ010000299.1 coordinate 29,727, forward strand.
CGATGGTCGTCGACCGTCTGAACGGCGGCAAGCTCTCGCTCTACGTTGACGGCGTGGAGCGCGCCTCCGCGGCCCCGCCCTCCGGCTTCGCCGGCATCTGGAACAGCGGCCAACAACTGCGCGCCGGCAAGTGGGCCTACTACGACGAGCAGACCTCGGGCGGGCCGGAGGAGTTCCCCGGCGTCATCGACGACGTGCGCGTCTCCGCCTCGGCGCACACGGCCGAGCAGATCGTCTCCAACATGAACGGCGTGCCGGGCCTGCGCGTCAACTCCTACAGCCCGCAGGAGGCGCCGCGCAACAAGGCGACCGGCGAGACCTTCTCGACGCTGATTACGCTCGCGGGCTTCGGCCTCGACGGCGTCTCGGCGAGCCTGACGCGCAACGGCCAGCCGCTCGACGCGACGGCGTTGGTCGAGTCGAGCGCCTTTAACCAGGCGCAGGTGCGACTCTCGTTCAACAGTGGCGTGGCGACCGGCACGGCCCAACTCGTGCTGACGAAGCCGGGCGTGCCCGCCGCGTCCGTGGACGTGCGCGTCTACGAGCAGTCCGAGCTGGCCACCGACATCGACACGAGGCTGCTCTGGCACATGAACGAGACGGGCAACGGCTCGGTGCGTGTGACGGACAGCGGCCCGCTCGGCATCCACGGCACGTCCGGCGGCCTCTCGCAGGCGCAGCCGGGTCACTTCGGCGGCGGGCGCGCGAAGGCGCTCGTCACCTCCGACGGCGACTTCGGCGCGCTCGCCTTCGGCACGTCGAGCTTCACCGCCGAGTGCTGGTTCAAGACCGGCACCAACGGGCGCAGCTACACGCTGGTCGGCAAGGAGGACACCTACGGCGGCTACTTCGGGCCGCCCGAGTTTGCCATCAGGTTATTGCCGACGGGCGGCCTGCGCGCCCTCGCCTACGACACCGGCCACAGGCAGTGGAAGGCCGAGGCCCCGGGCCGCACGTACGACCCGGCGACCGGGCGCTGGGTGATGACGCTCGACGACAACCAATGGCACCACGCCGCGATGGTCGTCGACCGCGCCAACAACAAGCTGACGCTCTACATCGACGGCGTCGAGCGCGCGTCGGCGGCGGCGCCCTCCGGCTTCGCCGGCATCTGGAACAGCGGCCAACAACTGCGCGCCGGCAAGTGGGCCTACTACGACGAGCAGTCCTCCGGCGGGCCGGAAGAGTTCCCCGGCGTCGTCGACGAGGTCAGGATTTCCTCTTCGGCGCACACGGCCGAGAAGGTGCTCGCCGACGCGCTCGGCACGGACACCGCGCGCATCTCTCTGACGCAGCCCACGATTATCCAGAGGGGCTCGGCCAACGTGCCGCTCACCTTCACGGGCAACGGCCTGTCGAACGCGACCGTCACGACGGGCCAGCCCGGGGTCTCAGTCGCGGTCGTCTCGTCCAGCCCGACGCGGCTCGACTGCCTCCTGACCGTCCCCGCGGAGGTGCCCGTGGGGGTTTTGAACCTCGCCGTCGCGGTCGCGGGCGGTCAGGTCTTCAACCCGTCGCTCACCGTCGTTGACCAGCAGCCTTTCGTCAACGCGGCGGACGACAACAACGGCACGCTCGCGCTCTGGCACATGGACGAGACCGGCAACGGCGCGGTGCGCGTCAACGGCGCGGGCGACGCGGTGCCCGCGGTCGTCGGCGGCAGCGCGCACGCCCTCTCGCAGGCGCAGACGGGCCGCTTCGGCGGCGCGAGGGCGAAGGCCAGCATCACGGCCGACACCAGCGCCGCGCTCAACCTCGGCACGTCGAGCTTCACGGTCGAATGTTGGGTGAAGCCCGGCGCCAACGGGCGCAGCTACACGCTGGTCGGCAAGGAGGACACCTACGGCGGCTACTTCGGGCCGCCCGAGTTCGCGCTCCGCCTGCTGCCGACGGGCGCGGTGCGCGCGCTCGCCTACGACACGGGCCACAGGCAGTGGAAGGCCGAGATGCCCGCGCGCCTCTACGACGCGACGACGGGCACCTGGCAGATAACCGTCAACGACGGGCAGTGGCACTACCTCTCGATGGTCGTTGACCGGACGGGCAACAGGATGACGCTCTACGCCGACGGCGTCGAGCGCGCGTCCTCCACGATACCCTCGGGCTTCGGCTCCATCTGGAACAGCAACCAGCCGATGCGCGCGGCCAAGTGGGCCTACTACGACGAGCAGACCTCCGGCGGGCCGGAGGAGTTCCCCGGCGCGCTCGACGAGGTGCGCGTGCTCAACTTCGCGCGCACGGCCGCGCAGGTCAGAGACACCTGGCTCGGAACCAACACCGCCAGCTCCGTCGCAAGCCAACAGCCCGCGTCGGAGGCGAAGGCGTCCGCACAGTCCGCCGACGCGCAGCCCGAGATCACCGTCGACGCAATCTCGCCGGGCGAAGTCGTGCGCGACAAGGGCTCGAAGGAGGCGCGCACGACCGTCCTCTCGCTGAAGGGCACGAACCTCGCCGGCGTCAGGGCGCGCGTCATGCGCGACGGCCAGCCGCTCAAGGCCGCCGTCGTGAACGTGCAGGGCGCGTCCGACGCGGAGGCGACGCTCTCCCTGGCCATAACCCCGAAGACGCCGCTCGGCCCGCTGCAACTCGTGCTGTCGAAGCCCGGCCACAGGGACGCGGAGGTCGAGGTTCGCGTCGTCGAGCCGAGCGAGTTCCCGGCCGAGGCCGACACGGTCGGGCTGTGGCATCTGGACGAGCGCGACGAGGGCGCCGCGCGTCTGCTCGACTCGGGCGAGCGCGGGCTCAACCTGAACGCGGCGGCGGCGTCGCGCGTCGCCGCCGGGAGGTTCGGCAGCGGGCGGGCGCTGGCGCGGGCCGCGTCGGGGGCCAACAGCGAGGCCCTTTCGTTCGGCGCCTCTTCCTTCACCGTCGAAGGCTGGGTCAAGGCAGGCGCGCTCGGGCGCGACTACACCCTCTTCGGCAAGGAGGCCGACAACGGCCAGAACACGGAGTACACGCTGAAGCTGACGGCGGCCGGCACCCTGCGCGCCGAGGTCTACGACACCAACGGCGCGCTGTGGCAGGCCGAGACCTCGCCGGACTCGCCGAAGCTGACCGACGACGAGTGGCACTCGGTCGCGCTGGTCTTAGACCGCGCGGCGAACATAATGCTCCTCTACGTTGACGGACGCGGGCGGGCGATTGTCCCCGCGCCGCCCGACTTCCTCGCCATCCGCAGCCTCGGGCAGCCGCTCGTCTTCGGCGCTTACGACGCGGACTCCGCGGCCAACGGCGGGCCTGAAGAGTTCCCCGGCGTCATCGACGAAGTCCGCGTCTCTTCCACCGCACACAGGGCCGAGAAGATCAACGCCGACTACTTCGGACACGACGCGCCCGAGGTCACGCTCGTCCGCACGGCGGCGGCGCCACAGGCCGGCGGCGTCGGCGTGACGCTGCACGGCCACGGGCTGGGCGGCGTTAACGTGACGGCCGCACAGCCGGACGTGAAGGTCAGCGTCAAGTCGCTTTCGCGCACGCGCGTCGAGCTGCTGCTGAGCGTGCCCGAACCCCGCGCGGCGCTCGGCCTCGTCCGCCTCACGCTGGAGGACGCGCTCGGGCAGACGACCACCGCCGACGTTGACCTCTCGCACCTCGCGGCCGCGAAGTCTAAGGGCCGCGCGGCGCCTTCCGCGGTCTCCGCCAACCCGCCCGAACAGTCACCGCCGCCGCGGCCCCCGGCCGAAGCGAACCCGGCTGCGGAAGGCGCGCGTGCGCCCGCGCGTGCGCGCGCCTCCGGCGGCCTCCTGCGGTGAAGCGCCGAGGCTCTCGACCCCTTGCCTTTGCGATGGACTGTGACTGCCCCGAACCGACAGAGATAAAAGTCATGAGACGAAGTGAACGCGGCGACAACCTTACGACCCCGACCTCAGCGGCGACACACGAGTCCGGCGCGAGCCCCGACGCCCGCGCGCCCCGAGGGCCGCGCCGCGTCCGCCCGCGGCGCCACGCGCGCCGCGCGCCGCGCATGGCGGGCGGCGTGTGCCGCTTCGTCGTCACGCTGCTCTGCTTCGTCATCACGTTCCAGCCGAGCTACGCCCTCGCCGGGAACCTCCTGGCGGCGGAGTCGAAACAGAACTCTTCGGCCGCGGCCGGCGGCAACGCGACCGCCTCGCACACGCTCGCCGCCCTGACGGGCAACGTGCTCAACTACGTCTCCTCCCTCTTCGACCCGAAGGACGCGGGCGCCGTGGCCGAGCCGTCCGCGCCGACGCCCGACCCCGCGCCGACGCCCGACCACTCCGTCAAGGACGCGGCCGTCTCGCGCCAGGTGCCCGACTTCAACAGCGGGCACGTCAACGGCTCGATGCGCGTCCTGGAGGGCAAGAGCTATTCGCTCAACAACGGCTCGACCGTCAGCGGAGACCTCTACACGCTCGGCAACCCGAGCCTCATCCGCACCAACCACGGCTCGACCTACGGCGGCGTCGTCAACGACGGCGGCGCGGCACAGCCGAGCGGCTTCCGCATCACGCTCAACCACCGCAGCGCCATCACCGGCAACGTGCACGTGCGCGCCGACGCCGTAACGCTGCCCGGCGACGTGCCCGCCAACGTCCCCGCGCCCGCGGGCACGCGCACGGTCAACGTCAACACCGCGGCCGACGTGACGGGCATCGGCGACTGGGCGACCGTCCTCGACCTCAACGTCAACGCCCCGAACGTCATCATCGACGTGCCGCCGGGCAACTACCGCCGCATCGCCGTCAACGCCGCCTCGCAGTTGAACCTGCGGGCGGGCGCCTACAACTTTTCGCAGACCCTCTTCGCGGGCGCGGGCGCGACCGTGCGCTCGACGGGCTACGTCACCATCAACTGCGCGCAGGGCTTCGACATCGACGGCGCGAAGATGACGCTCGGCGCGAACACGCGCCCCGGCGACGTGCGCCTCAACGTGCTCGGCGACCACGCCGACCTCTTCCACGCCGCCGAAATCTACGGGCTCGTGCGCGGGCTGAAGGCGCACGTCCACCTCAACCACGGCTCCGTCGTCCACGGGCAGGTCATCGCCGACGTCCTCCACTTCAACAACGACAGCCGCATCAACGGCGACGTGTCCTACTCGCCGCCCGCCGACACGGCGCCGCCGCAGGTCGTCATCACTTCGCCCTCGAACAACACGACGACGACCGACGCGTCCGTCGTCGTGCGCGGCACGGCCGCCGACGCGGGCGCGAACGCCTCGGGCGTCGCGCAGGTGACGGTCAACGGGGTCGCCGCCGCGTACGACGCCGCGACGGGCCAGTGGACTGCCTCGAACGTCCCGCTCGACGCGGGCGCGAACACCATCACGGCGCGCGCCGTCGATAACGCCGGCAACGCCGCGACCGCCGCCGTCAACGTCACGCGCGACGAGCGCGACACGACGCCGCCCACCCTCGTCGTGACCGAGCCCGCCGACGGCGCGGCCACCGACGCCGAGACCGTCAACGTCGGCGGCACGGCCGTGGACTCCGGCCCGAACGCCTCGGGCGTCGCGCGCGTGACGGTCAACGGCGCGCTGGCCGCGCTCGGCCCCAACGGCTCCTGGACGCTCCCCAACCTCTCGCTGAGCGTCGGCGCGAACACGGTTGACGTGCGCGCCTACGACAACGCGGGCAACGAGGCCGCGAAGTCAATCGGCGTCACGCGCCGCGCCCCGGCCGACACGCAGGCCCCGACCCTCGTCGTCAACTCCCCCGCGAACAACTCGACGACCGACGCCGAGTCCGTCTCCTTCGGCGGCAGCGCGTCCGACCCGGGCGCGTACGCCTCGGGCGTGGCGCACGTCTTCGTCGGCGAGCGCGAGGCGCAGCTCGACCCGCAGAGCGGCGCGTGGTCTCTCGCCGACGTGCAGCTCGTCATGGGCTTGAACGCGGTCGTCGTGCGCGCGGTCGACCGCGCGGGCAACACGACCCCGCAGACCGTCAACGTCCGCCGCGTCCCGCCGCCCGACACCACCGCCCCGAGCCTGCACGTCTCGACGCCCTCCGACGGCTCCAGCACGCAGGAGGAGACGGTCACCGTCTCCGGCACCGCGTCCGACCCCGGCGAGTTCCCCTCGGGCGTCGCGCAGGTGACGGTCAACGGGCGGCCGGCGACCTTCGACCCGCAGACCGGCGCCTGGACTCTTTCGGGCGTGGGGCTCGTCGTCGGCGCGAACCGCATCGACGTACGCGCCGTGGACAACGCCGGCAACGCGACGCCGCAGTCGATCAACGTGACCCGCGTCCCGCCGCCCGACATCGTCGCGCCCACGGTCGTCATCGACGCGCCCGCCGAAGGCTTCGTCAGTCCCGACGAAACGATTACCGTCACGGGCACGGCCGTCGACGAAGGCCCGTACGCGACCGGCGTGCGCCAGGTGTCGGTCAACGGCCGCCCCGCCGTCTACGACGCCGCCACGCGCCGCTGGACGGTGACGGGCGTGCAGCTCGCCGAAGGCGCCAACGTCGTCCGCGCCGTCGCCGAAGACAACTCGCCCGCGCCCAACCGCGGCGAGGCCGTCGTCAACGTCACGCGCCGCACGCCCGACACGCGCCCCCCGACCGTCGAGATCACCTCGCCGCTCACGCCCTTCGAGACCTTCGACGAGACCGTCAGCGTCGCGGGCACGGCCGTCGACGACGGCCTCAACGCGGCGGGCGTCGCGCGCGTGACCGTCAACGGGCGCGACGCGGCCTTCGACGCGGCGACCGGCCGCTGGTCTATCTCGGGACTCGCGCTCGCGTACGGCGACAACCTCGTCGCCGTCGTGGCGACCGACTCGTCGACCGCGGCCAACCAGGGGCGGGCCGAGATTCACGTCACGCGCAAGCAGGTTCCGCCGCCCGCGCTCTCCATCGTCAACCCGCAGAACGGCGCGGTGCTCGCCGCGACCTCGATCACCGTCGCGGGCAACGTCTCATCCATGCGGGCGGAGGGTTTGACCGTCACGGTCAACGGCGAGCCCGCGGCCGTCAGCGGCGGCCAGTACACGAAGACCGTCCAACTCGCCGAAGGCGCGAACACCATCACGGTCGCCGCCGCCGATTCGCTCGGCCAGCGGACACAGCTCTCGGCGTCGGTCGTGCGCGACCTGACTCCGCCCACCGTCTCCTTCGCCAACACGCCCGCGCTCGTGCAGCCCGGCGGCTCTTACCGCATCAACGTGGACGTCGCCGACAACGTCGGCGTCGCCGACGTCGAGTTCAAGGTGGGCGGCCAGCACGTCGAGACCGTCGCCGCGTCGCCTTACGAGTTCACGCTCAACGTGCCCGCGGCTCTCGCCGCGGGGCAGGTGCTCGTGCTCTCGGCCGTGGCGCGCGACCTGAGCGGCACGACCTCCGTCGCCACGGCGCAGGCGCGCACGACGGGGCCGGGCGCGGTCTCCGGCTACGTCTTCGACGACTCGACGGGCTACGTGCTCAAGGGCGCGTCCGCCGCGCTCGGCGCGCAAAGCTCGGCGGCCGACGACGGCGGCCTCTACAGCTTCGTCTCCGCGTCGCCTTCGGGTTTGGTGCGCCTGTCGAAGGACGGCTACACGTCGGTCGAGCGTCTCTTCAGCGTGAACCCCGGCGAGGGGGCCGCGCTCTTCGACGCGCGTCTGACGCCGCTCGACGCGCACGCGAACGCCCTGGACAACTCGGGCGGCACGGCCGCGGGTGACGGCGGACGTTTGCAGGTCAGGTTCGACGCGGGCGCGCTCGGCAACGCGGCGGACGTGCGCGTCACCGCCGTCTCTCCGCAGGGGCTCGCTAACCTCCTGCCCTACGGGTGGTCGCCCGTGCCGGGCGGGGTCGTGGACGTGCGCCCCGCGTCCGGGGCGGGCGCGCTCATACTGCCCGCGCATTTGAGCGTGGCGCGTTCGCCGTACCTGAGCCCGGGGACTTCCGTCGTGCTCGCGCGCTACGACGAGGCGGGGCACGGCTGGACGGTCGTCGCCGTCGCGCTGACGGCGGGTCAGGACGGCTCGCTCGCGGCGGAGCTTCCGGCCTTCGGCCAGTACGCCTTCCTCGTCGCGGATCAGGGTGCGACCGCGCCGCCGCCCCCGGCCGTCGGCGCCCCCCTCACTTCGGGCCGGCCGGCCGACCCGACCGCGCTCGACGCGGCCACGGCGACCGCGGTCTCCACGCCGCGCACCGCGACCTACTCCGCCGACGCACGCTCCAGCATCAACTTCGTCGCCGACGCGCCGACACAACTCCCCTCGGGCGTCGCCGTCGAGGCGAGCTTCGGCGAGACCTACAGACTCCTGGGCGGCAACGAGCCGCTGCTGGTCGAGCGGCCCGCGCAGGACTTCGTCCTCTACGCCTTCCCCGCCGCGAGCGCGGAGCGGCCGAACCGCCTCGGCGCGTTCTTCATCGCCAAGCCGACCCGCACCGAGTTCACCATCGCCGAACTGATCGGCGCGAACGTCCACGTCGAGATTCGCACCGGACGGCAGCCCCGCGTCGGCGCGCTCGTCGGCGAAGGCGGCGGGCAGGTGCGCTCGGGCAGCGGGGGCCGTCTCAACATCCCCGCGGGCGCGGTCGCGACAGCGCGGCCCGTCTACTTCGGCGACGTGCAGCCCGACGTGGCCAACGTCCAACTGCCGGCCGGGTACGAGATCGTCGCCGCGTACGACGTAGACCTCTCGGGCGGCACGCTCGCGCGGGCGGCGATCATCTCGGCGCCCGCGGTCGCGGGCGACCTCTCGCGCGTGGTCGTCGCGCGCGTCGTGACCATCGGCGGGCAGCGCGGGCCTAAAGTCGTCGCGCGCGCCGTCGAGGAGAACGGGCAACTCGTCTCGAAGGTCAACGCGCCGGCCGTCCCGTCGGGCGTCGCGCTGGCGGGCGTCACGGCGAGCGGGCGCTACCTCTTCGTCAGAATCGCCGACCCGTTCGGCTACGCGAAGGGCGCGGCCCGCGACGGCGCGGGCGCGGCGGCCGCTTCGGTGAGGGTCTCGAACGACCGCACGCCGTTCGTCGACGTGACGGGCGCGGACGGCGGCTTCGTCCTGCTCGGGTCGGCGGGCGCGGGCTCGGCGGGCGCGAACCAGTTGAGCGCCGCCTCGCTCGTCACGGACGCGACGGGCGGGGCCGCGGCGACGCTCGCCGCGCAGGACGCGGTGGCCGACTCGGACGTGACGCTCTCGACGACGCCGCTCGCGGTCGCTTCGGTCGCGCCCGCGCAGGGCGCGCAGGGGGTCGTCGTGACGGCCCCCGTCACCGTCACCTTCAACAAGCCCGTCGCCTCGCAGAGCATCACGGGTTCGAGCTTCACCCTGACGACGGCCGCCGGCAACCCCGTCCTCGGCACGGTGACGGTGCACGCGGGCAGCCGCGTGGTGGCCTTCACGCCCTCGGCCACGCTCGCGGGCTCGACCGCCTACCGCGTCACGCTGACGCAGGCCGTGCGCGACATCTACGGCAAGCCGCTCTCGAACGTCTTCACCTCGACGTTCACGACCGCGGGCGTGGTGCGCGTGGACGACCGCCTGCGCCCCGAGCGGATACAGATCAGGTACCCGGACGCCGACGGCGTCTCGCGGGTCGTCATCCCGGCGGGCGCCGTGCCCGAGGGCTCGACCGTCGTCGCCATCAACAACAACAGCGGCTCGACCGCCTCGACCGTCGCGGGCACGCAGGGGCTTGAGCTGAGCATCCAGGCGCGCGTCGGCGACGAGATCGCGCTCGTCGTGCGCCAGCCCGACGGCGTCGAGTACCGCGTCACGCAGGGCGCCTACCGGCGCGACGACGGCGTCGTCTCGGTCGGCGCGAGCGGCGGCACCCTGACGAGCGACGACGGGCAGGCCGTCCTCGAAGTCCCGGCCGGCGCCGTCACGGGGCAGGCCGACATCCAGTTGACCACGCGGCGCGAGTCGGACATCAGCGCGCCGCGCGAGCGCGAGATGAGCCCCGAGCTGATGGCCTTCGGCGCGGGCGTGCGGCTGCGCGCGACCGGCTCCTTCACGCAGCAGAAGGAGCTGCACCTCGAACTGAACGTCCCCGCGGGCGCGGGCGCCACGGAGGGCCAGCGCGTCGCCTTCATGCGCCCGCGGCAGTTGACCTTCGGCGGCCAGCAGGGCACCGCCTGGCAGACGCTCACGTCGGGCAAGGTCGAGGGCGGACGGTTCAAGTCCATGTCGCCGCCCTTCCTCGGCATCTGGTTCGACCCGGCGTGGTGGGAGATCGTCGTCTTCGTGCCGCGCGCGCCGATGCGCGCCGTCAACGGACTCGTCTACCAGTTGAAGGCCGGGCAGCCCGAGGAGCCGATGGGCGGCGTGCCCTGCACCATCGCCGACGCGGCCTCGACGCAGTACCCTTCGGTCGTCGCCGTCTCGGCCGACAACGGCGCCTTCTCGACCCTTCAGACCGCCGTCGCCTACTCGCAGAACGTGAGCGTGACGTGCGAGGACGCGACGGGGCGGAAGCAGTACGCCGTCGCGAGCCCGCAGCTCAACATCGACCCGTACAAGAACCCGGGGCTCAACGGCCTCTCGACGCTCTTCGCCGCCGTCAAGTTCCCCGACGACAGCGAGGCCCCCGACCGCCGCCCGGCGGTCATCGAAATCTTCGCCTCGCAGTTGCAGGTCCTGAACGGGCAGGTCGTGCCGCTCGGCCCCGGCGACGCCAACACGCTGCGCGAACTCGGCGTCGTGCGCGTCGGCACGCCCGTCCGCGTCGCCGTCAAGACCAACCCGCAGATCGAAGACCTCAACTTCAAGGGCGACCTCTACGTCGGCGAGACGAAGGTGCAGTCGCTCCGGTTCGACAAGCTCGCGCCGTACGCCGACGGCTCGGAGGCGCGGCAGGCCGACTTCGTCGCCGACGCCGAGGGCAGCTACAGCGTCCGCATCGAGACGCTGACGAAGACGAACCTGCCTTCGTCGAAGGCCACCGCCCGCTACGACTTCCTGAGCCTGCACAACCCGAACACGCGCCCGCCCGTCGCCGGCCCGCCGACCGTCATCTCGGTGACGCCCGCCGACAAATCGACGCAGGTGGACGCCGGCAGCCGCGTCCACCTCGAATTCTCCGAGCCGGTGAAGAACCTCGTGCCGGGCACGACCGTCTTCATCACCGACCTCGCCACGGGCACCACCCACGGCGGCAAGCTCACCTCGGGCGGCGTCCCCATCGGCCCGAACACGGAGAGCATCTCCAGCGTCGACTTCCAGCCCGACCCGCCGCTCGAAGGCGGCAAGCAGTACGAGGTCAACGTCACGGCGGCGGTCGTGGACTCGACCAACGTCAAGCTGGCCCAGCCCTTCAAGAGCACGTTTAAGACCTTCACCGGCGCCGTCCTGACGGGCGCTGGGCTCCCGGACTCGGCCTACCGCATCGCCGCGGCCGGGCAGTTCGCCGTCACCGTCTACAACCCGGGCATCGGCGGGTCGGAGATGAAGGTCTACGACATGTCGAACCCGCGCACGCCGAGCGTCGTCCACCAGGGCTTCATCCCGCAGCGCGCGCTCGCCGTGGCGATGGCGGAGGTCGAGCCCCCGGAGACGGCCGACCCCTCGGCCACGCCCGACCCCAACGCGCCCGAACTCTTCCACGTCGGCGTGACGGGCGAGGCGTTCTCGCGCATCGCCGTCGTGACGACGCACGCGCTGCCCGACATCGAGCGCTCGGTCAACCTCTGGATATACAGCCTCGAAGACCCGGCCGAGCCCAAGATCGTCGGCGTCGTCTCGCTGTCGTTCCCGAGCCGCACCTCGTCCATCCCCGGCCAGGTCGTCATCCACAAGAAGCGCGCCTACGTCGGCACGGCCGCGCAGGGCGGCCTCCTGGTGGTCGACCTCGAACAGGCGATGAACGACTGGGCGCAGGCCGTCCAGCGCTCGGGGGCGAACTTCAGCCCGCAGCACCCGCAGGTCAAGGCCGTGATGCCCAACGTCGGCTTCGACTTCGAGGCCAAGGTGCAGTCGGCCGGCTACGGCGACGCGCCGACCGGCAACCCCTCGCCCGTCTACGCCGTCTCGGTCATCGACCAGCTCGCCTCGATGCCCAACCTCGGCCCCAACCGGCGCCCGATGCCGGTCGCCTACGTCGCCTCGACCAAGCCGTGGCTCATCACGATGGGGCTCGACCCGACCAACGACGGCGTCAACGGCTTCTTCGACACCAACCACAACGGGCGGGACGTCCGCGTCCTGATGACGACGCCGCTCAGCCCGGCGGGCTTCCTCGTGGACGTGCGCGCCGTGTCGGGCGTGCAGTACAAGGGGCAGACCATCGACGTGGCCGTCGGGCTCGGCGCCGAACGGCTCTGGATATTCAACGCGACCAACCCGAACCAGCCCACGCAGTACACCTCGCGCACGCTGGCCGAGCTGGGCTTCGGCGACGCGGGCTACGCGCGGCGCATGGAGGTCGAGGGCACCTTCGCCTACATCATCTTCGCCAACAAGGTCGGCGTCGTGGACTTCTCCGACCCGGAGAGGCCCATCCGCGTCTCGACCATCACGAACGTCGGCGACGACCTCCGCTGGATTTCGGTCAAGGACGGCTTCGTCTACACGCTCTCGGGCGGCACGGGCGAGCGCGCGGGGCTCAACGTCTCCATCGGCAGGCCCGTCTCGCAGGTCATCGTCTACGGCGTCAACCCGAGCGACCCCGACCGCATCTGCACGAGCCCCGTCGTGCTCCAGCGCTCGACCAACCGGATGGCGCAGGCCGCGGGCGTCTACTTCCAAATCTTCGGCCACCAGTTGACGCAGGCCGCGCAGGTCGTCATCCGCAAGGAGAAGTTCACGGGCGGCGAGCGCAGCGTCGAGACGGTCGCCACCGTCCCGGCCCGGATCAGCCCCTCCTCCTCCGAGGAGGTCATCGTCGGCACCGCGCAGTGGAACGACCCCGCGCGCACCATCGAGCGCGACGCGCTCTACACGGCCGAGGTCGTGCTCGACAAGGGCGCGAAGACCGAGTTCAAGGCGCGGCGCGAGACCGTGCCCTTCAGCTACCTCATCAGCGAGTACCAGGCGCGGCTCTCGATGCGCACCGGCGTCGCGCCCCCGCCCGCGCCCGGGCAGCCGCCCCCGCCCAAGCCGAAGCGCGGGCAGTTCGGCTTCGTCCTCGGCGGCGCGGCGCGGCTGACGCTCACCGTCAACGGGCAGAGCATCTACGCCAACCCGAACAAGCCCGAGCAGCCGCAGGAGGCGACCGACCCGCACCTGCGCTCCTACGGCCTCAACCTCGACCCCCTCGTCAGCACCGCCCTCGCCGACGGGCGCTACACCTACGTCTTCCGCGCCACGCTCGAAGGCAACCCGCAGGTCTTCGAGGAGGTCGAGGGCGAGCTGACGGTGACCGACACCACGTCCACCGTGCGCGCCCCGGGCAGCCTCGTCGTCAACGGCGTCAACATCGCCGACGGCGGCCTCGCCGTCACCAACACGGACTTCGAGATCGGGGGGCGCGGCCTCTCGCTCAGCCTCACGCGCTCGTACAACAAGGCCACCGCGACCACCTTCAACCCGCTCGGCTACGGCTGGTCGCACAACTTCCAGGTGCTGCTCGTCCAGACGAAGGACGAGAACGGCAAGCGCGTCTGGCAGATGACCGCCGGCGACGGCGCGGGGCAGACCTTCCCCGAGGCGTCGCTCAAGGACGGCAAGGTCGGCGCGCTCGACCCGCACCAGGGCTCGCTCGTCCCGAACGCCGACGGCAGCGTCGATTACTTCACCAAGGCGCACGTCAAGTACCACTTCCCCGGCGCCATCGACGAGAGCTCGCCCGGCTTCTACAACGGCGCCTACATGGGCAACCTCCAGTACGTCGAGGAGCCCAACGGCAACCGCCTGACGCTCGCCTACGACGCCAAGGGGCGCATGACGCGCGTGACCGACTCGTCGAACCGCGCGCTCGACTTCACCTACGAGCTGGCCGAGACGCCCTTCGTCGGCGTGATGTCGGCCGCCTCGCGCAACGACATCTCCTGCACCAACCGCAGCCAGTTCGGCCTCGTCCGCAACCGCTTCCTCCGGGCCGAGGTCGGCAAGGCGTGGCGCATCACCCGGGTCAAGGGGCCGGGCGGGCTTGAGGTCAGCTACGAGTACGACGCGGACGGGAACCTGGAGCGCGTGACGCGCGGCGGCGCCGACGACTTGAGCGTCGCCGCCGCCGACAGCGTCTGGGAGTACGACTACGGCCCGCCGGCCGGCGCGCAGGCGCCCGCCAACCTCGAACACCTCCTGATGTCGGTCAAGAGCCCGGACGCGCGCGACGGCGGCGGCCACTACGCGCTCTACTTCTACGACTACCAGAAGGTCGGCGTCCCCGTCCACAGCATCACCATGCCCGAGGGCGTGACCAACGTCTTCGACTACACGCTCGACGCCGCGAACCGCGTCACGCAGACCGTCGTCACCGACGCGCGCGCCAACAAGACCACCTACGCCTTCGACCAGACGGGGCACGTCACCGAGGTCACGGGGCCGCGCGGCGACGTGACGCGGATGACCTGGAACGGCAAGGGGCAGAAGGCGACCGAGGAGAACGCCGAGGGGCGCAAGACGACCTTCTCCTACCTCTTCGACAACCCGGCGGGCGTCGTCTTCGAGGGCGGCGGCAAGAAGGTCGAGAACTTCCTGGTCTGGAACCTGACCTACAGCAAGCTCGAAAGCTTCCTGGACGGGAACAAGAACCAGACGGCCTACACCGTCGACCCGAAGAACGGCAACGTCCGGCTGATGAAGCTGCCCGGGGGCGGCACCGTGCAGTACGACTACTACCCGAACGGCGACCTCCGGCAGGTGACGGACGAGAGCAACCTCGTCACCTCCTACGAGTACGACGCCTACGGCAACCCCACCAGGATCGTCCAGGAGACCTCGCCGGGCTCGACCGTCGTCACCACGAACACCTACGACGTGCGCAGCCGGCTGCGGAGCACGCAGAGCACGCTCGGGCCGACGACGACCTACACCTACGACGCGCTCGACCGCGCCGTCGAGACGACCGTGGCCGACCCGTCGGGCTTCCGCGACGCGCTCACGGTCACGAACACCTACTCGCCCGGCGGCCGGCTCAAGACGCAGGTGCAGACCGGCGGCGGCCAGCAGCTCGTCACCGCCCTCGCCTACGACGACATCGGCCGCCTCCGGGAGCGGCGCGAGACGCTCAACGGCGGCGGGGGCTCGACGCAGTCCTACACCTACGACAAGAACTCGAACCTGCTGACCGAGACCGACCGCCGCGGGGTGACGAAGACCTACACCTACGACGCGCTCAACTTCTGGACGAGCACCACCGTCGGCGGCCCGTTCGGCGACTCGTCCGTCATCGCCGACGCCAGCGGCCCCGGCGGCGTGGACATGGTCGGCAACCCGCGCCACGTCAAAGACCAGTACGGGCAGACCGTCACGCTCGAATACGACGGGCTCCACCGGCTCGCGGCGCGGCGCCTGCCCAACGGCGCGACCGAAGCCTTCGGCCACGACGCGAACAACAACGTCACCACGGCGCGGGACCGCAAGGGCCGCACCGTCACGACCACCTACGACCCGCGCAACCGCCCCGCGACGCAGAAGGACGCGGCCGGGGGCATGACCACCTGGACTTACGACGACGAGACGCGCACGGTCACGGTCGAGCAGGCGCCGCTCGGGCTCGTCCGCGTCACCCAGACCGACGGCCTCGGCCGCCCGCTCCGCGAGCAGGTGAAGTTCGACGCGGCCGACTACGTCACGACCTACAAGTACAGCGGCCGCTCCGTCGAGATCAAAGACCCGCGCAACTTCGTCACGACCCGCGCGCTCTCGGGCTTCGGCGACGTGGGCGAGGAGGCCGTCCTCGGCGCTTCGCCCGCGTGGGGCGTGCGGCGCGACTACACGGCCTTCGGCGGCCCGAAGTCGTTCCGCGACGCGGGCGGGCGGACGACCACCTACACGACCGACTCGCTCAACCGCGTCACGTCGGTCAGCCACCCCGGCGGCTTCGGCGAGACGTTCACCTACGACGGCGGCGGCTTCGTGCTGACGCACCTCGACCGCCGCGGCGTCCTCTCCACCATGACCTACGACAACCTGGGCCGCCCGCTGGCGACCCGGGTGCGCGACGGCGCGCAGACCGTCGCGGCCGTCACGCGCGCCTACGACGACGCGGCGCGCACCGAGACCGTGACGGACGCGCGCCAGCACTCGACCGTCTACAAGTACGACCCGATCCGGCGGCTCGAAAGGGTGACGAACGCCGACGGCAAGTTCATCTCCTACGCCTACGACGACCAGGAGAACACGCTCGACCAGACCGACTTCAAGAGCCAGCACACGAAGTTCAAGTACGACAAGCTCGACCGCCTCGTCGAGCTGACCGACCGCGACGGGAAGGTCACCACCTTCGACGTCGTCGACAACGACGGCACGACCCGGACGGTCACCGACCGGCGCGGCAACAAGCGCGTCGAGACCTTCGACGCGCTCGGGCGCCTGAAGGGCGTCACGGCCGGCGACGAGCCGCTCGTGAGCTACGAGTACGACGGCAACTCCAACCGCAAGGCCGTGCGCGACGGGCGCGGCAACCGCGTCGATTACACCTTCGACGCGCTCAACCGCGTCACGGAGATCAACCACGCGTCGGTGCGCGTCGAGACCTTCGGCTACGACGCCGCCGGCAACCTCACGCGCTACGCGGACGGCGCGGGCGGGCCGGTCACGATGACCTACGACCCGCTCGGCCACCTGGAGACGCGCACCGACGGCGCGGGCAACACCACCCGCTTCAAGTTCGACGGCGGCGGGCTGCTCCTTGAGAAGACCGAGCCGAAGGGCGACGGCCACCGGACGACCTACGAGTACAACGCCTTCGGCTCGCTCCGGAAGGTGACCGACCCGCGCACGGGCGCGTGGCTCATCGACTACTTCCCCGACCAGACGCTCAAGTCCGTGACCGACGCGCTGGGGCGGCGCGTGGACTACGAGTACGACGCGCTCAAGCGCCTGAGCACCGTCACGCAGCACGACGGCGCGGCGAGCCTCGTCACGACCTACGGCTACGACGCCAACGGCAACCGCAACTTCGTGCGCGACCCGAAGGGGCAGGAGGTCTCGGTCACGCACGACAGCCTCGACCGCGCGCGCGCCGCCTCCTACGCGGGCGCGGCCGGCGGCGGCCCGCGCCGGTTCGAGTACGGCTACGACCCCGAGGGCAACCTGACGCTCGTCACCGAGACGGCGCAGGCCGGCGGCACGCGCGCCTACACGCGCACCTACGACAAGCGCGACCGCCTGAAGACGGCCACCGACCCGTACGGCCGCACCGTGGCCTACGACTACGACCCGGCCGACAACGTGACGCGCGTCACCGACGCGGCCGACAAGCAGACCGTCTACCACTACGACAACCTGAACCGGCTCCAGAGCGCCGACCTCGGCGGGGGCGGGTCGGTGGCCTACACACTGCGCGCCGACGGGCTGCCGTCGAAGGTGACGTACAGCTCGGGCACGGAGCGCGGCTTCACCTACGACGCGGCCGACCGCCTGACCGGCGTCACCAACTCGCTCGGCTCACAGCAGAGCGAGGAGTTCGCCTACGACTACGACGCCAACTCGAACCGCGTGGGCGAGGTGCGCAAGTTCGCGGGCGCGGCCTTCCGCTCCGTCGATTACGACTACGACGCGCTCGACCGCCTGACGCGCGCGGCCTACACGGACGAGAACGTCCACGGGCTCAAGGGCGACTACTACGACAACGAGGACTTCACCCAGCAGAAGCTCTCGCGCATCGACGCGACCGTCAACTTCGAGTGGCCCGACGCGGGCCAGTCCTCGCCCGACCCGCAGTTGGGCGGCGACACCTTCTCGGTGCGCTGGACGGGGCAGGTCAAGCCGCTCCACTCGGAGAGCTACAGGTTCTCGGTGGTGTCGGACGAGGGCGTCCGCCTCTGGGTGGACGGCAAGCTCCTCGTCGACCACTGGGTGAGCCACGAGGCGGCCGAGGACAGCGGCCTCGTCACGCTCCAGGCCGGGAAGAAGTACGAGATCAAGATCGAGTTCCGCGAGGGCTCGGGCGACGCCGCGGCCAGGCTCCAGTGGGAGAGCAACAGCCAGGCGAAGCAGGTCATCCCGCAGAGTCAGCTCTACCCGCCCGCCAAGGCGCTCGACTACACCTACGACGCCGCGGGCAACCGCAAGACCGAGAAGGGCCGTGACGTCAACGACCAGGCGGTCGAACGCTCCTACGACTACGACGACCTCAACCGCCTCACCGCGGCGCGCGGCTACCAGGGCGGCGAGATCACCTACGGCTACGACCCCAACGGCAACCTCCTGACGACGTCGCAGGGCGGCGTCACCAGGGCGCGCTACGAGTACGACGCGCGCGACCAGTTGCGGCGCGTCCTGGGCGAGGGCGAGGCGGAGGTCGCGCGCTACGACTACGACTTCGAGCGGCGGCGGCTCTCGAAGACGCTCGCGGGCTCGCCCGCGCAGCGCTACGTCTACGACGGCCACAACCTGCTCGACGAGTACACGGAGTCCGGCGCGCTCAACGCGCGCTACGACTACGGCGACGAGCTCGTGAGGGCCGACCTGCCGGGCGAGGGCGAGCGCTGGTACTTCTCCGACGGCCTCGGGTCTGTGACGGCGCTGTCGGGGCGCGTCGAGGGCGCGCAGGGCGTCACGGCGCGCTACGAGTACGGCGCCTGGGGTCAGGTCATCGGCAGCGCCGGCGGGAGCGCCAACCCGTACCTCTATACGGGGCAGCGCCTCGACGCGGAGACCGGGCTGATGCCTCTGGGCGCGGGCGAGCGCTACTACTCCGCCGGGCTCGGCCGCTTCATCCAGCAGGACTCCTGGGCGGGCGAGGCCACGACGGGGCAGAGCCTCAACCGCTACGGCTACGCCTACTCGAACCCGCTCCGCTACACCGACCCGAGCGGGCGCGCGCCCGTACCCGTCCAGGAGCCGAACTGGGTGGAGCAGTCTGTGAGGAGCACCATCAGGGGGCTCTTCAAAGTCGTCTCCGAGCCGTTCCTCTGGGTCTACGACACCGCCACGGTCATCGCGGCGAACCACTACGGCATCGAGTCCGAGGACTTCCGACTCAAGAGCGCGCTCGGCAGCAGCATGCAGCAGCAGATAGAGGCCGGCGTGCCCCCGAGCAAGGTTACGGCGAGCGGCCTCGGCGGCATGTTCTACGGGACGGTGACGCTCGGGCTCGGCCCGCTGGCGGAGTCGGTCGGCGGCGACATCCTCGCGTACCAGGACAACCGCATCACGCTCTCGGAGTACAACGAGCGGATGGGCGAACACCTCGGCGACGCCATAGCCGTCTATGCTTTGACGAAGGCCACGAGCGGCGGCGGCAAGGCTTCGCCCCGCGCGCTCGGCGAGAACGTCAGGACGGGGGCGGCGACGCCGGGGCCGCTACGCGCCGGCCTGTCCAGGGTGGGCGAGGGGCTGCGCGCCTTCGGGCGCGAGGTGGGCGAGAGAACCCGACGGCTCCGCGAAGACGTGCGCGCGGCGTGGGAGGAGAGCGGGCGCGCCGGGGAGCGCGTCGGGCAGGCGGTCACGCCCGACGGGCAGGTCTTCGGCGGCGGCGGGCCGCGGCTGCCCGACCTGGGTCGCCCCGGCCGCGCGGTGAAGGTATTCCTTGAGTCGCGCTCCAACAAGCCGTTCTCTTCCGGCGGGAGGGGCACGCCGACGCAGGGCGCGGTCGAGTTACAGGCGCGCGCCTGGGAGTTGAACCGACTGCGCACGAAGGGGCAATCGTCGTACGGCACGACGGCCGCGATGAAGGTGCGTAACGTCAAGACCGGCGAGGTCGAAGTGCGCATCGCCACCAACACGCCCGACGCGGTCATCCCCGAGTGGGAGGGGCTCTTGAGGCCCGGCGAGAAATACGTCGCCGGCCCTGGTCACGCCGAGGGTACAATCATCAGGAGCCTCGGCAAGGACTGGGAGGTGGTCGAGGGCGGCGCGTCGCGCAACATCTGCGGGCAGCAATGCGCGCCGCTCATCGAAGACCTCGGCCTTGAGATCGGCGGGCCGCGGTTCAGGAAGAAAGACCCGACCTACACCGACTACAGAATGTTCTGGAGAAAGGAATGAGCGCATACAGGGAGGTCAGCGGCGCGCTGAAGGAGCTGCCCCCGCGGCAGCGTGCGGCGTTCGCCGCCGCGTGCGCCGAGCGCATGCTCCCGCTGGTTCGCAGGCTGGGCGACGCGCGTAACGTCTCCCTCTTCGAGCTGGGGCTGGACACGGCCTGGGCGGCGGTCGCGGGGCGGAGGCCGGGCGTCGAGGTCTCGCGGCTTTTGTCGAAAGTAAGGAGGGCCGCGAACGGGCTCGGGGGCGAAGAGGGCGACTCGCCGGAGTTTTACGTCATGAGGGCGCTGCACGTCCTGGGGTACGCGCTGGCGTCGCTCCGCGAGCCCGGGGCGGAGCAGTCCGCTTGGGCCTGTTCGGAGCTGCTGGGCGTCCGGAGCGGGTTCGACCTGGTGCTGCAAACCGAGCCGCCCCACACGGTCGTAATCGACCCGAACGACCCGCCCCCGCCCGGCCCCTTACAGGCCCGCGAGATCGAGGTCCAGAGGGAGACGCTGCGTCTGCTACGGTCGAAGCCGGAGCCGGACGACAAGGTCGTCAACTCTCTAAGGCGCGTGTCCGAAGACGCGGCGCGCGAGTTCGACCGCGCCATACCGGAATTCGGCACGCGCATGAACTGGCACATTTGAACTTTCCCACGCGGCGCGGCGCTCGCCCGTCGCCGCGCCTGCGAGAACTCTCAGGAGGAGCGGAGTACATGCAGCAGCACACGACGTACGCGCACTTGAAACGGGGTTTCGCCCTGCCGTTGATCCTTCTTCTGGCCTGCGCCGCGGGAGTCTCGGCGCAGGTGGCGACGGGGACGCTGAAGGGGAAAATCGTCGGGCCGGACGGCGGCGCCATCGGCGGCGCGCGCGTGTCGGTCGTCGCCAACGCGGACGCGCAGAACACGCGGACGGTGACCTCCTCCGCGGCGGGCGACTACAGCATCGCCGACCTCGCCCCCGGCCTCTATAAGGTGAGGGTGGAGGTCTCGGGCTTCAAGACGGTCGTCGCCGAGGACATCGACGTGCTCGCAGGCGACGCGCAGGAGTTGAGGTTCACGCTCGAACCAGGTGACCCACAGGAGACGGTCGTCATCTCGCCGGAAACGCCCCCCCAACCGCACCTCTAATGGATAGACCTGACGTCTTAGTCTGAGCGTACGTGATGGAGACACGATAGCTGAAAGGCTATTCTTGCCAACACTGCCGCGACTTTCGCCGCGCGATTAACTTAGCGCGCCAATTTTTTTCTCAGTCGAATTTGGCGCGATAATCTGCCCCTTCCACGACCACGGTTCTACACATCTCATAGAGGCGGCTGCGGAGGCGAACACCTATCCTGTCTTCGAGGGTCTCGCCCCCCGCGGAACTGCGCTCGTCCGGATAGTTCGTCGTGAAGATGGTCAGCCTCTTCTCGTTGTACCGGGCATTGATAATCTGCATCATCGTGTCCCTCACCCATTCGGTCGGCTTCGGCGCCCCCAGCTCGTCGAGAACCAAGACCTCTGTCTCGTAGACGGGCGCGAGCACCCTCGTCTCGGGGATTCGGGACTCTGGGTCATACGAACTCTGTATCTCTCTAAGGAGTGCGCCGATGTCGTAGAAGAGGCAGTCGATCCCCTTCCCTAGCAGCCCGTGCAGGATGGCGGCCGACAGGTGCGTCTTCCCCACCCCGCACTGGCCCATGAAGAGCAGCCCCCGGTCGGCGGCCGGGTAGTCGCGCACGAGCCGGTACGCGTAGTTGAATGCCCTGAGCTGCGACCCGTTGTTGTCGGCAGGTCGGTAGGTGGAGAGTGTGCAGTCGGCGTAGCGACGGGGGATGCGCGCCGCCTCGATCAGCTCGGCCCGCGCATCCCTCGTGCGGCAGCGGCAGCGGCGCGCCCCCTTCCCGGCGACGACCTCCATCCCCGTGCCGAAGCAAGACGGGCAGGTCGCAAACTCCCCCCCAGCCTGCGTACTTCCGTCCCGCCGGCCTAGCGCCGGCTCTTCATCCCGCCGTACTTCGACCGACGTTAGATGGTTGAGCTTAGCTGACACCGGAGCCACCTCCTCTCACCTTCCCTTTTCGCCGTCGCCTTGAATGAGTAAAGAGTTCACCCTGGCGCGTACGCGAGCGGAGTCGTCAGGCAGCAGGAAGCCGTTGGCCGTGGTGCTCATCTGGGCGAGCGTTGCCTCGACTGGGCGCCCCTGGATTTCGAGCATCGCCACCGCTGCCTCGGCGAGGTCACGCACCTCCTCGTCCGAGAGCGGGCGCGGCTCCGGCGGCGGGCCGTCGTTGCGGCTGATATCCGGCTTTCGGCGTGGCGTACTGTCGATGACGCCGTGTCTCTTGAGCACGTTGTAGGTCTCGTGCTGCGCCACGCGCGCCGCCTTCGGGAGCCCTTTGTTCTCTAACCACTCGCGCGTTCGCGCGTGCTCGCGCGCCGCCGCCTCCCTCGCAACCTCCTGCATCCTCGGTTCGATTTCCGCCCTCAGCCGCGACACGACGGCTTCGAGTGACATCTTCCCCTGCTCCGTTGGCGCGGGTGCGACCGGAGGCGTGGCGGGCCTTGCGGTGAGGACGAGTCGAGTCGGCTCATTCAGAAGACCATGACCAACCGGCTGGTCATCCGCGCCGATTTTTGGCGCGCGGGGTTTTTTATCTTTGTCTGAATTTTCTAAACCCCCGAAGGGGGCATTAAAGGCTGGTTCATCCGCTGAAGCAGGAGCCTCGCCGGATGAAGCAGGAGGAAAGGCCAAAATTTTTTCGCCGCTCTGGCGGTTACGGACGCCAATTGATGAGGCCGCGCGGTTGAGAAAGATTCGAAGCCCCACGCCGTTCTTGCCGGAGAAGTAGCCGATAATTCCCTGCTCATGCATCCACCGAAGTGCCTTGCTCGCCGTGGCCGACGAGACGCCTACCAACTCGCAAAGCACCGTCCAAGCCTTGACCACTTTCTCTTCCCGAGGTTCGGCTTCGATCCGCAGCACGCCATCACGCTCCCAAAATCGCTCGTGGGCGTTGGCGAGTCGCAGATAAACCTTACTCATCAGAGGGGTTACTGCGTCGGCTTCTACAGAAGTAACGGCGGCCAGAATGTCACAGTCGATCTGGCGAAAGTTCTTACGGTATTCGCCGTGTGAGAGCTGCGTTCTTCGCACGAAGCGCTGCCCTTCCAGTGCCCTCAACGCCATAGTCAAATCCTTGTAGATAAAAGGCTTGACAGCGACGGCCCGTGTGTGTAGAATCCCATTTCAGTAAAGACACACAAACACCGACCCGCCATCAATACGGGTTGAAACCATTGACCTGAAGCGTCTGGTCGCCAAACTCAAGCGCTTCAGGTCAAACTATTTGTACTGACAGTCAACTGTCAGCAAAACCTTTCGCTACTTACCTACACCATACGCATGATTTTGTAAATACGGGTGAACTACCAAGTTCACCTGTGAAGACTCCTCTTCACCGGTGAAGAGGAGTCTTCACAGGTGAAGACCTATGTTCACCGGTGAAGAGGACTTTTCACGGGTGATAAGTACAATTCACCGGTGAAGACTAATCTTCACCGGTGAAGAGAAAGGATCACCAGTGAAAGGTATATTTCACCGGTGAAGAGTAGAGTTCACCGGTGAAGAGTATGTTGCACGGGTGAAGGGTACTTTTCACTGGTGAAGAGAAGTTTTCACTGGTGTGGGGAAGTGAGGTCTTCTTCGTTGGCAGCGGTTGCCAGCACAGGTAAAGCCTTGAGTTCACCGGTGAAGACTAGTCTTCACCGGTGAAGAGAAGTTTTCACCGGTGAAAAAGGTTAGTTATATAGCGGAAAATAAAGAGCGGATCAGAGGGGATCGAGATGGACTCGTAGCTTGATGCCTTTCCCGTTCGCGTCGTTCCGAATTTCAAGTCTTTCAACAAAGCCACGTTCGACGAGGGAATTCATGACGTTGATGCAGTTCCGCCTGCTCATCTTGGTTGATGCCGCGAGCTCGCTATATCTGGTGAAGCACTCGGAAGTTCCGTGAGGGAAGGTCAATTCATAGAGGGCCCTCATGACGGCAAGCTGCCCCGGGTAGAGATACCTCTTCCACCTGTCCGCAAATTCAGTAAACAGAACGATTTGTGAGTCAGGTAGGGTAGTATGGGCGGAGGCTTCAGCCCCTTTGTCTGGTGTACTTTCTGTAGGCTGAGGCGTACTCGTGAACCTATCAGGGATCTCTTCAGGGACAATAGACGAAGGCGGGGTAACAGGCCCTACTTCGGCGGCGGAATGTTGGGTGGGCTCTTGAAGGGGAGTGTCTTCTATCGAAATATGAGGAGCATTTACAGGGCTTATATCATTTTCTTTCGATGGTTCCAGTTCGGCCGTTTCCACCCCAGACTCAATACGGAGGGCGTCTACGGCTTCGGCAGATTCCTTGGGAATACTGATCGGTCCGGGCCTGAATACGCCCGTCGGGGCGTAGAACTTCTCCATCACCTCGTCGGCAGGGGTGACTTCGTCGGCCCAATCGGGGAGATCGGCCTTTCGGCTAGACCTATCTTGCTTCTTCGACATACTGTTGGGGCTCGCCTGACGTTGTGCCCGCGGAAATGGAGTCCTCCTGTTCGATAATTGCCTCGGTCACCGCCCGGTAGTCGTCCGCACCCTTGCTGTGAGAGTCGTATTCGAAAATAGTTTTGCCGTGCGCGGAGGCCTGGCGGAGCTTGGCGTCCGAGCGTATCGGGGGGAGCACCTTGGGGGCGTAACGGGTCTCGATGACCTTCATCACCTGGTGTGTAATATTCGTGCGCCGGTCAATAAATGTCGGTAAAACCCCGCAAATTCCGGCCGAATACTTAAAAACCTTCTCCAACTCGGCCGCCGAATCGAGGATACCCTTGGCCCCCTGCAGGGCGAGCCGATCCATGTCAATCGGGATGATTAGCTCGTTGGAGTAGAGCAAGGCGTTGTTGTGCATCACGTTGAGGGCAGGGGGGCAATCGAGGACGATGTAGTCATACCCGCTCACCTCAGAGAGCCGTACCGTGAGAGCCAACTCGCGGCCGGGCTGCGCCGAAATGATGTTTTCGGCCATCGCCGTCCGCTTGTCCGAGGGGATAACGAAGAAGTTCGCGCGCGCCTCCACGACCACCTGGTCGTAAGCCAAATCGTCGACCAGCAGGTTGTAGAGGGTCGGCTGGTTTTTGGCGACCTTTATGCCCAGCATGTCCGAGGCGTTACCCTGCTGGTCGAGGTCGATGAGCAGAACGCGCCGCCCTTTCAGCGCCAAGCCGTGCGACAGGTTAACAGCCGTGGTCGTTTTGCCCACGCCACCCTTAAAGTTCTGAATCTGAAGTTTCCTGGTCATTTGTCTTGGCCTCGGATGCGGTACCGGGTGGTCGATTTAAGCCGCTGCAGGTAGCTCTTGGCCGCGGTGACGTCTGCCGACGACCAGAGGTAATAGCCGTTCGGACCCTTCTGAGGCCGGGGAATCTTCTCCTGGACCAGCCAATTTTGAAGAGTGCGCTTTGTTACGTTAATAAGCTGTGCTACTTCACCCGTTTTCCACTGCTGCATCTCTATTTTTCTGAACCTTTCATCGGTTATGAATATCTGCCAGTAATACAGACGAAAAACACAAAAGTCAACATTTTTTACTAAGATATAGGGTTGAGAGTGATTTGGTCCAGTACAAACATGATCTTCGAAAGGTCCTTATCTGTTATCTCACCCGACCGGCCCTCCCTTAGGGCTCTGAAGATAATCCGTAATTCCTCAAAAAACAGGTGAATGAGACTCTTAACCGTGAAACATCACATTTGAAGTTGCTAGACCATAGAATGGGAGTAAATACCTAATAATACAAAGCGAGATTACCAGACAACGCTAGAACTGTAACCATCTGTTTCGTGCTAAGATGCCTCGCTATGAGCGCCGAAGAACCTCGTGAAGGAAAGTCTGAGCCCTCTGAAGCCCTCGTCCCGGCCGTTGAAGGAAAAGAGTTCGCCCTCCGCACGGCACTTCACCTTTGGGCCACAGCCACGACGGACGCGGAGAGTCATTGCCGGAGAGACCTCCTGCGCGCGAAGCAGCAGGCGGCCGCCGATTTCTTCTCGCACTGCGGGAAACTTCCCGGGGAGGTCGGGGCGACGGATGTCGAGGCGTGGCGGAAGTCACTCGAAGAAAAAGGATTCAAGCCGGCGACCGTCTACGCGCGCCTCTCGCGGCTCTCCTCATTCTACGAGTGGGCGATGCGCGACCCACAGCTCGCCGGGCTCGTCGAGAAGAACCCGGTGCGGCTCGCGCGCCCGAAGGCCCCGAAGGCTTACCAGACCGAGAGCGTGAAGTCTCTCGACGACGAGCAGGTCTCAAGGCTACTCACGAGGGTTAGGGAAAGGGCAGACTCAGGCGACGTGGTCGGGAAACGCGACTACGCGTTACTGATGCTCTTTGTTACCACGGGGATGCGCCGGCATGAGGTGCTCAGCCTGCGCGGCTCGGACGTGGAGCTAAGAAAGGACGACCTGGTTATCAGGTGCCGCGTGAAGGGCGGGGATTACGTGTCGCGTTCGGTCGAGGAGCCTACGGTACGCGAGGCGCTCCTCGATTACCTTAACTCGTGCGAACGGAGTCACGCGCTCTCGACGGAGCGCCCGCTGTGGACGCGCCACGACAGGGCGGGGAAGCCGGGCGCGCCACTCACGTCTCACGCCTTTGCGAAAAACCTGAAGGCTTACGCGCGAGCGGCCGGCATCGGAAAGATTCACATCCACCAGACCCGCCACACCTTCGCCAGGATGGTGTCGGAGGAGACGGGCAGCCTTGTGGAGACGCAGGAAGCTTTGGGGCATAGGAATCTGGCGACCACCAGAGCTTATGTACGAAGGGTGGCCGTGAGACGTGACAGGCATAGTCGCAAGATTGCGGAGAGGCTCAAGACCGGCGGTTAAAGTATAGAATCCTTCGACAGGCTGATAAAGCAGGGCTATTTTCCAATGGTACGAACTGATAACGCGGCTAAATTCTCCTGCGCGACGGCATGGACTACGCGGAAACCGCCGCGGGGCGCCGCCCGGTCGGGTGCGAAAGCTATTTGGTGAGCACCTCCCGTATGAACTCAAGCGCGCGCGGGTCGCCGGTCTGCGAGAGGCGGTGGACGGCCGCGCGGCGCACTTCGGGGTTGCGGTGCGTGCGGGCGACCTGGATGAGCAGGGGCACGGCCTCGGCCGCGGGGCGCTGGCTGATGGCGTGGACGACCTGAAGTTGGACGTCCGTGTCGGCGTCCGTGCTGTTGGCCATGTCGCGGAGCGCGTTGAGGCTGCGCTCCCCGGCCTTCTGCCCCAGCCAGTGAATCGCCTGCTGGCGCAGCTCGCTGTTCTCCCCGCTGCGCGCCACCTCGAAGAGTCTGTCGAGCGAGCGCGGGCTGTCGATCTGCGAGTAGGCGTGCAGGACGCGCGACTTGACTTCGCTGTCGCGCTCGGCCTGATACAGCTTCGCCAGCTCGTCGAGTGCGGCCTCGCCCCTCTGGCCGATCCAGTGAATCGCCTGCTGCCGCACCTCGGAGTCGTCGGCGCCGCGCGCGATCTCCGACAGCTTCGCCTGGGCGCGCGGGCCGTCCATCTGCGAGAGGGAGTGGAGAACCTTCTGCCGAATCTCCGTGTTGCGGTCGGCGTTGTAGATTGACATCAGCTCGTCGAGCGTCCCCTCGTCGCGCCTCTGCCCGAGCCAGTGTATGGCCTGTGTGCGCGACTCGACGTCGTCGCCCGCGCGCGCGATCTCCAGCAGACGGGCGTGCGCCCGCGGGTTCTCCATCTGGGAGAGGGCGTGGAGGACGCCCTGCCTCACGTCCCCGTCGCGGTCGGCGGCGTAAATCTTCATCAGCTCGTCGACTATCTGCTCGGTGTCGAACTGGCCGAGGCGGTGAATCGCCTGCGCCTTCACGTCGTGGTCTCTGTTGGTGCGCGCCACCCTCAAGAGGAAGGCGGACGCCGCCGCCTCGTCCACGTTGTGTGCGGCCGAGTGGACGAGGGCCGACCTCACGTCGCGGTCGGCGACCGCGGCGTAGAGGCTCTGGACGGCGGCCAGCGCGGCTTCGTCGCGCGTGAGGCCGACGGCGTGCGCGGCCGCCTGGCGCAGCTCCTTGTCCTCGCGCTCGTTCCGGACGAGTTCGGACAGGAAGGCGTGCTCGCCGCCGATGTGGCCGAGCCAGTAGGTGGAGGTCTTGCGCACCTCGTCCCTCTTCGACTGGCGGACGAGGCCCTTGAGCATGTCGTTCACGCGCCGGTCGTCGTGGACGGCGAGCGCGACGGTCGCCGTCTCGACCACCCTTTCGGCGCGCGCCGATTCCACGAGGCCGAGCAGGTAGTTGAGGCTCTCCTCGTTGCCGGCGCGGCCGAGCCAGTAGACGGGGTAGTTGCTGTATTCGTGTCTGCGTTCGAGGTTGTAAATCTCGGCGCGCGTCACGGCGCCGGACTGCGGGTCGTGCAGGAGGAAGAGCCCGAGGTTGCGCGTCTCGACCGTGACGCCGTTGACCTTGCCCGTGAAGACGGTCGTGCCGCCGAAGCTGTTCATGTTCCCGTTGAACTGTTCGATGTCCGGGTCGATGGCGATGCCCGGCCGCACGTCGAAGGTGTAGGCCGCCCAGAAGGGCGTGGACTTCGCGGCGGCGCGCCCCTGTCTGACGGCCGCGTCCAGCTTCGACCTCAAATCCGCGCCGGCGACGGGGATGAAGTTCGGCCTCTGGGCGGCGGCTTGCGTCTGCGCGCTGCCGGCCTGGACGGAGGCGTTGCCGGCGACGCAGCCCAGGTTGCTCAGCGTCAGGGCGGACAGAAGGGCGAGGGTCGAAATCTGTTCGTACATGTTACTCCTCTATCGTCGTCGAGAATCTGCGTTACGGCCTGAAGCCCCTTTCCGGCGCTCGGCCCTCAGCGCAGGAGGTCTTGCAGGAACTTGAGGGCGCGAGGGTCGCGGCTCTGGCCGAGCCAGTGTATGGCCTGCTTGCGCATCTCCCGGGAGGCGTCCGAGCGGGCCACGTCTAAAAGCTTGAGGAGCGCGCGCTCCTGCTTCGACTGGCTGAAGGCGTGGAGGAGCCCGTTCTTAACGTCCTCGTCGCGCTCGGCGTCGTAAAGCCTGACGAGGTCTTCGACCGACGCGTCGTCGTCGAACTGGCTCAAAGCGTGAACCGCGCGTGCGCGCATCTCCGGGTCGTCCCCGCCGCGCGCCAGCTCCAGGAGCGACGCGCGTGCGCGCGCGCCCCGCGTCTGCGAGAGGGCGTGCAGCACCGCGCCGCGCACCTCTTCGTTGCGGTCGGCGCGGTAGATGCTCATCAGCTCGTCTACGGCCGCGTCGCCCTTCCGCTGCCCGAGCCAGTGGATGGCCTGCGTGCGCAGCTCGACGCTGTCGGCGCCGCGCGCCACTTCGAGCAGCCGCGCCTGCGCGCGCGGGTCGTTGATCTGCGAGAAGGCGTGCAGGATGCTGCCGCGAATCTCGTCGTTGCGTTCGGCCGACAGAATCCGCATCAGCTCGTCTACGGCCTGCGGCTCGTTGCGCTGGCCGATCCAGTGAATCGCCGTCTGGCGCAGCTCGACGTCTCCGCCGGCCCGCGCGATTTCGACCAGCCTGGCGAAGGCGCGCGGGCTGTTCATCTGCGAGAAGGCGTGGAGCACCTGCCCCTTGACGTCGCGCTCGCGCTCCGCCTCATAAATCTTCATCAACTCGTCGACGACCCTTTCGTCGCCGGTCTGCCCGAGGCGGTGCACGGCGATGCTCCGCAGCTCCGGGTCGGGCTGCGTGCGCGCTATGTCGAGCAGCATCGACGTGGCTTCCGGCCCGCCCTGCCGCCCGAGCAGGGCCACGGCGGTCTCCTTCAACTCCCGGCTCGCCCTGGAACCCGGCTTGAGAATCTCAGCCGCGTAGGCGCCGGCGCGCGCCGGGTCTGATTGGAAGAGGCTGTGGAGGGCGACCATCTTCAGCTCGTCGTCCATGCCTTCCGGCTCGACGCGCTTCCCGACCTGCGGGGCGATCTCGACCTGCATCGCGCGCGCGTCGTCCGCCCATGTCGAGCGCGGGAACTCCCTGACCAGCCTCTCCAGCGTCCCTTCGGCGGCCTGAAACTTGCGCTGCTTCTTCTGCGCGTAGGCGAGCCAGTAGAGCGCCGCGTCCGCCTCCTTGCTCTTCGGGTACTGCGCGACGAAGCCCTCGAACCTGGCCGCCGCCGCCGCCCAGTCCTCCTTCTCGATCAAGTCTCTCCCCTGCCGGAAGACCTGCATCGCGGGAGAGTCTCCCGCCTGCACGAAGCGGTTGAGCCGCGCGAGGTCGTTGTCGAATCCCTGCGCCGTGCGCCCACGGCCGGGCAGGGTGAACAGGGCCGCGGCGGTCAGGGCGAGCAGGAGCAGAACATGCAAACGCCTCCGCGCGGGGCGTACGGGCAGGGTCTTAAAGAGTCCGTGCGACATAATCTTCATGGCCTTCGTCTAACGTGGAGCCAGCATCCCCCGGGCTTGCAGTGCGCCGACGAGCTGCCGCCTGTGTATGCGCTCTTTGATCGAGCCGACGGCGTCGGGCGAGGGGGTGTTGGGCAGGTTCGAGATGTCGATGAGGATGGGCTCGACGCTGTCGAGCAACCCTTCGACGGGGAGGTCGCCCGCGCTCGCGGCCTCGCGCCGCAGGGCGATGTTGTTATAGAGCAGACGCTTCGAGAGCCGGCGCGCGTCGGCCACGCCGAGCGTCGGGTCGCTCTCCGTCAGGCGCGCGTTACGGAAGCTGCGCAGGAGTCTTTCGACCCGCTCGGCGTGGCGCCCGATTCTCGATGCGGGGTCGTCAGCCGCGCGCAGACTCCCGGCCGCGTACATCGCGGCGGCGTTCGTCAGCTCGTACGTCCAGGTCGGTTCGACAGCGCGCGCCGCCTCCCGCGGAAGTTCGCGGCTTAAGCCTTCTTGCTTTTGATACCTTGTCCGCGAGCCTTCGGGCCGGACCTGTGTGTTCTCGCGCGCCGCCCTGCGGTTCGGCCCTGCTCCCGCGGGGCGCGCCGGCTTCTGCTTCTTCGCACTGGCGACGGCCGCATCGTCAGACGCCTCAGAGTTCTCCCGACTCTTCACTCCGCCGTTCGCTTTGTCAGCCGTCTGAACGGGCGGGCTGTTCGTATCCGCCGCCTCTGGGGCGACG
>DASVQJ010000300.1:0-39487 GCA_036389235.1 Pyrinomonadaceae bacterium
GCCTTGAGCGCGAGAGCGCGAATGAGAAGAGGCGCCGACAGTCAACGCTTGAGTGTCGGCGCTTCACTGTCAAGCGTGCTCGCGCACGCTTTGGCGGGCAGGGATGCCCGCGCTCCCGGGGTGGGGTGTATTATGGAAGGATGTGGCACAGCCGGGACTACCTGCCGCATTTCGAGGGCGGCGAGCGGCCGCAGTTTATCACCTTCCGTTTGAAGGATTCTCTGCCGCAGGAGGTTTTAGAGCGGTGGAGGCTCGAATTGGGGGGCATGCGCGGGGAGGCGGAGCTGCGGCGTCGGGTCGAGGCTTATCTCGACGCGGGTAACGGTCAAGCGCTCCTAAGGGACGCGGGCGTCGCATCCCTCGTCGAGGCCGCTCTGCTGCATTTCGACGGGCAGCGGTATAGGCTCGCGGCCTGGGTCGTCATGCCGAACCACGTGCATCTTCTCCTCACGCCGCTGTCCGGCTATACCCTCTCGTCCATCATGCACTCTTTCAAGTCTTATACCGCGGGCGAGGCGAATAAGCTCCTGCGCCGGCGGGGCGCGCTGTGGCAGGAGGAATACTTCGACCGCTACATCCGCGACGCCAGACACTACGCGCAGACGGTCGCGTACATCGAAGCCAACCCAGTCAAAGCCGGCCTTTGCCTCCTCCCCGAAGATTGGCCCTACGGCAGCGCACGCAGACGCCGGGAGGGAGGCCGGGAGCGCGGGCATCCCTGCCCGCCATGAGCGCGAAAGCGCGAAGGCCGTGAGACTCTACACCTCAACGTCGAGAGAGAGCGCTTCACGGCTAAGCGTGCTGGCGCACGCTTCGGCGGGCAGGGATGCCCGCGCTCCCGGCTGCGCTCCCGGCGTGGTTACTCGACGATCACGCGGTCGCTCTGGCCGCGGCCGAAGGTCTCGGGGGCGTACATCTCTTCGGCTTTGGCGGGGGGGACGACGAAGGCGCCGGGCGTCGTCGCGCGCGCGGTGTAGGAGTAGGTGTAGACGCCCTCCCACATGAGGGAGGTGAACGCCTCGGCGCGGTCGTCGCGGAGGTTCTGGTGCTCGAACCAGGTGCGGCGCCACCACCACCAGCCGAAGCCTTCGGGCTCCTGCTCCTTTTCGTCCGCGGGTATCGTCCCCGTGACGGCGAGCGCGGGGTTGAGCGCTTCGAGTCCGGCGGGCAGGGGGTCTACGAGCGCGACGTGGTAGCGGCGCGTCGGCGCGACCACCGTCAGCTTCACGCGCACGGTCGCGCCGGCCTTGATGTGCCAGGTCCCTTCGGCGTCGCGCCGCACGTCGCCCGGCTCGCCCGCCGGCTCGTAGAGGCGCTCGACGGCGAAGCCGTAGTCGGCCGCCGCCAGCTTCAGGCTCGAAGGCGCGTAGCTCATCCCGACGCGGTAGTAGAGGCGCCCCGCCCCCTCCTTCTGCAAGACGAGCCGCTGCTCGCCCGCCCCCTTCTCCGCGAGGTAGCGCATCGGCACGTCGAACTGCTGCCGGTCGGTCGAGCGCCCGCGGAACTGCTGCTCGCCCGCGTACGCCTCGCCCAGCCACGCCCGCGCCACGAAGTCCGGGGTCGCCTTCTCGTACGTGCGGAAGTAGCGGTCGAGCGCGAGCAGCACGAAGGCGTTCTCCTGCGTGTTCCCCCAGCGCCCCTGCTTGCGGTGCGCGAGCAGGCCGCGCGCGACCTTCGGGATGAGGTCGCTCTCGGGCTGGTCGCCGATGAGCGCTTCGAGGATGACGCCGTCGGCCCGCCGCTCGGAGCGCAGCAGGAGGTAGTCGTCGTCCGCGTAAGAGGTCGTGAAGTGCGCCGCGCCCGCCGTCTCTTCCGCGCGGTTATCGAGCAGCCGCCGGATGGCCGCCACCTCCGCCGCCGAAGCCTTGTCGCCCGAGAGCACGGTCAGCAGCCAGCCCGTAGCTTCGAGCTGTAGCTTCTCAAGCCCGTTCTCCGCGATGAGCCGCCGGGCGCGCGCGGGGTCGCGGTCGCCCATGAGCGCGCGCGCGTAGAGCGCGTAGGCGACGAGCGAGTTGCGCGCGTCGCGGCCGTACTTGCGCGGGATGCGCGACTCGACTTTGCGCAGGTAGTCCCGCGACTTGTCGAGCATCGGCTGCGGCACCTCGTAGCCCTTCGACTGCGCGCGCGCCAGCGCGTGCGCGACGTGGATGCTCACGTAGGGCCAGGACTCCTCGCCGCGGCGCCAGAAGCCGAAGCCGCCGTCGTCGTTCTGCAACCCCTGGAGCCGCTTGAGGTCGCGCGCCACCGCGCGGTTCATCTCCTCGGGCGGTGGCAGACCCTTGGCCTTGAAGGCCGTCAGCACGTCGCGCAGGGCGGCGACGGCCAGCACGCGCGAAGCCAACTGCTCCGAGCACTCGAACGGGTAGGAGACGAGGTAGAGCACCGCGTCCGTCAACGCCTGCAACTGCGTCGAGGAGGTCTGGACTTCCAGGCCGCCGAACTGCCTGAACACGTCCGGCGGCGCCTTGACCGGCTGGACGACGGCGCCGCTCTGGTCAAGCTCGCCGTAGGTGGCGAACGCCTCGGTCGTGGCCGGCGTCCAGACGGGCAGCTCGAACTGCGAAGCGTCGGCGTGGCGCCCTGAGACGGCCGCGACCTGGAAGCGCGCCGTCCCCGCCGCGGAGGCCGCCGCGGGGAAGCGTACTTCGACGCGGTCGTTCGCGGGCACAGTGACGCGGCGCCCGCGCCCGTCGGTCAGCTCCGCGTTGGCGGCGCGCACGGCCACGTCCACCTCGGCCGGCGCGTCGGTCTGGTTCTGCAAGACGACGGGCAGCTCGAAGCGGTCGCCGAAGTTGAGGAAGCGCGGCGCCGAGGGGCGCACCATCAAAGGCTGGCGCGCGGTGATGGACGACTCGCCGGAGCCGAACTGCCTGCCGCCCGCGACCGAGACGGCCATCACGCGGTAGCGCGTCAGGTTGTCGGGCACCTTCACCTTCACCTCGGCGCGGCCCCGGGCGTCGGTCGGCACCGACGGCGCGAAGACCGCGAGCACGTTGAAGTTCTCGCGCAGGCGGATGGCCTCCGCCCCTTCGCCCGCGGGCGTGGCCTGCGGCGCGGGCGGCGGCGCGGCCGTCTTATACGCCCGCCGGGCCATCGGCGCCTCCGCCTCCGACATGACGGAGACGGAGTCCATAACCTGGCCGGCCGCGCTGCTCGCCAACGTGCCGCGGCCGTTGAGTGGGCCGCCCTGCCCGACCCGGAACTCGCCGGGGTCTGCGAGCTGCACGTCCTTGCGCAGGTGGTAGTCGGCCACGTCGGCGCCGCGCTGCGCGTAGAAGACCGCCAGCGGGTCTTCGAGCCTGTAGCCGGTCAGCGCCAGCACCGACTCGTCCACGACGACGACGGCCAGCTCGCCGCCCGCCACGGGGCGGCCCGCCGCGTCCTTCACCTCGACGGCGACGGTCGTCTCGCCGCCCGGCTCCAGAGCCTTGTCGCGCGGCGTCGCCGTCACCAGCAGCTTGCGCGCGAGCGGCGGCACCGAGAGGCTGATCGAGCCCGAGGCGAAGGCCGGCCGTTTGGGCAGCTTCTCGTCCGCCTCGCCGTCGGCCCCCGCGCGCGCCGCCGCCCCGACCAGATCGACCTGGACGAAGACGTTCGGCGTGTAGCCCTCCTCGACCTGCACGCGCAGCGTGTGCGACGGCCCGTCCATGCGGAAGCGCTCGGTGCGGACGAGCCCCGAGCGCCGGAGCGTCATGATGCCTTCGGCCGGCGTGAACGGCGCCTGCACGAGTATCTCGGCCGTCTCGCCCGCGCGGTACTCCTTGCGGTCGGGGATGAGTTCGACCTTCTCCTGCTCGACGCCGCGCCGCGGCGGGGTCTTGCCGCCCGCGACCCACAGCGTCAGCTCGCTCTCGTTCGGCCGCTCGCGGTCGTCGTAGACGCGCGCCGTCACCCGGTACGTGCCGCCCGCCTTCGGGCGGAAGGTGCAGCGCACGGCGTCGCCGGCCGACTTGACCGTGCACTCCTCCGGCGTCTTCGACTCGACCTGC
Organism: Pyrinomonadaceae bacterium; assembly: GCA_036389235.1. Classification (GTDB taxonomy): domain Bacteria; phylum Acidobacteriota; class Blastocatellia; order Pyrinomonadales; family Pyrinomonadaceae; genus QHXN01. The sequence continues at coordinate 3,990 of DASVQJ010000300.1, forward strand.
TGCCACTGGCCCTTCACGTTCTTCCATTCGAGCAGCGCGGCGCGCATCCGCACCTCGCGGCCGGGGACGAGGCGCCCGTCGAGGTCGGTGACGACGGAGTTGACGACCAGCGGCTCGCCCTGCTGCACGAAGAGGCGCTCGCTGCGCAGCCCCACGTAGAGGTCAGAGGGGTGTACGAGCATCGTCGTGTTGGAAGTCCAAGCCTGGCGGTTCACGTCCGTCACGGTCGCCTCCGCCATGACGCTCGAAGGCTGCGGCGGGCTCACCGAGTCGAAGTCGAGCCGGAGCGTGTGCCTGCCCGAGGCGTCGGTCCTGCCCTTGAACGTCTGAGAGTTGTCGCCCGCGCCCCTGCCGCGGGGGCTGTAGACCGACTCCCACCACGGCGTCCAGCGGCCGAAGGTGTAGTCGCCCCGGTTGGGCGGCGTGTAGGTGGTCGGCGTGGCCGCGACGCGCCAGTTGACCTCCGAGTCGGGCAGGCCGCCGCCCGCGTAGTAGCTCGCCTGCACGGTCGCCTGCGCGTGGCCGCCGACGAAGTGCGGCCCCCCGTCCGTCTTCGCGCTCACCTCGAACTCCGGGCGGCGGAACTCCTGCACCTGTAGCTGGTGGTAGTGCTCGCGCCCGCCGGGCGCGCCCGCGCTGTTCGCGGCGCCGCCCACGGCCTGGAAATGCAAGGACGCGGGGCCGAGGTTCACCGTCGGCGGGAGCTTGAACTTCGTGTCGAAGCCGCCGAGCGCGTTGACGCGCGCGACGCCCTTCTGCAACTCGTTGCCGCGCGAGTCGCGCAGCGTGTAAGAGACCGAGTCGGCCGCGCCCGCCAGCGCGCCCACGTCGCCCGCCTTGCCCGCGCCCACGCGGCGCAGCCAGCCCTTGAGACTCACCTCCTCGCCCGGCCGGTACATCTTCCGGTCGTCGAAGACGAACCAGCGCAGGTAGTCGCCGGGGTCACGCCGCACCCACGCGGAGGCGTTGTTCCACCAGTCGCCGTACTCGGGCAGGAAGGCCGTCTCGGCGCCGCGCCGCGCGACGAGCATCCCGCCCCCGCCCCCCGGCTTCGCCGCGAGCCCCAGGCGCGCGACGCCGTCGCGCCCCGTCGTCGCGCGCACGTCGCCGGGCACCAGCCTCATCTCGACGCCTTCGAGCGGGCGCCCCTCGGCGAGCGAGGTCGCCCAGCCGATCAGCTCCTCGTGGTCGGCGAAGGCGTCGAGCCCGATGGAGGTCACCTGCACCCACGCGCGCAGCGCCTCGCCCACGCGCCGACGGTTCCGCGGCTCGGCGGGGACTGCCGGCTCGACGACGACGAAGACGTTGCCGCGGCCGTCCTTGAGCGCGGGCGAGAGGTCGAGCCGCGTCTCGGTCAACTCGTCCGGCTGACCCTTCACGGGCACGCTCCTGGCGGAGACGAGCCTGCCCGGCGGCCCCGCGGGCTGCGGCCGCTTCTCGTCGTAGTAGCCCGACACCCCGCGCATGTGCGCGACGTAAGCGCCGTAGTCTTCCGGCGCGACGGCGTAGAGGCTCACCTTGAGCGACGGCTGGTTGACGCTGAAGACCGAGAGGTTCGGCCCGCCCGCGGGGTCGAGCACGACGAAGTTGCCGCCCGCCGAGAAGAGAGCCGGCGGCGCCGGCCCGACGTTGAAGACGAAGACGGCCGGCTCGCCCAACGTCTGCCCGAACTCGTCGCGCAGAGAGGCGGCGAGCGTCACCCTGTAGCTCGTGCGGCCGCGCTTCTGCCCCTGGATGACGAGGCTGTTTCCCCCGGCGTAAATGTTGAGGCCGGGCACCTCCGGCTCGACCTTCACCTGCGCGGGGTCGAAGGCTTCGCGGTCGAGGCTGTTGCTGAAGGTGAAAGACCACGGGTCGTGCGGCGAGCAGGTCTTCTGCCAGCCGCAGCGGTGCTCGGTCACGCGCAGGGGGCCGTAGGTGCGGAACGAGAAGCTCTGCGGCGCGGTCGTCCTGCGCGGCCCCTCGGCCGAAGGCGTGCCCGTGCCGACGACCACCGAGACGGGCGAGTTCGACGGGAGCGTCTCCGACGCGCGCAGCGCGACCCAACGCCCCTGCGTGGCCGCCGCGACGAGCCGCTTCACATTCTCGTCCCGGCGAATCTCATCCTCCGTCGCCTGCCTGACACGGAGCGGCGCGCCCGCGCCCGCCTGCAACCTCAAAGCGCGCAGCACGGCCTCGGGCTCGACCCTCTGGTCGAACTCCAGGAAGACGACCGCGTCGCGCCGCGCCGAGACGCCCTCCGGGTACTTCCGCACGAGCTTCGGCGCGGGCGTCGCGAACTTCCACGTCGCGGGCGCCACGCCGGCGCGCCCCGGCACCGACACCTCGTACTCGGTCGCCATCGGCAGACGCCCGCCCTCCGGGTCGAAGATGACCGTCTTCGTCCCCAGCCAGCGCCAGCGCCCCGCGGGCTGCGGGCTCAACTGCGCCGGGACGCTGCGCGCCGCCTCGTCCTGCGACGTGACCGCCACCAGAGGGCGCGAGAAGGTCAAAGAGACCTGCGGCGCCAGAGGCACCTCGCCCTCCGGCGAGTGGCGCAAGACCTTCGCGTCGCCGGTCGCGTCCGCGTCCGGAGACTCGCGCGGCTCCGGGGCTGGGAACGGCTTCAACACGGTCGCGCCCGCGCGCGGGGCGGGCAGAGACCTCTCGCGCAGCGCGAACTCCTGCGCGTCGCCCTCGCCGGCCTTCAGCTCCGGCAGGCGCGCGAGCACACGCGCCGACTCCGACTCCGACAGCTTCTCGGCCTTCGCCGCCCGCGGACGCGCCTCGGGCCTTTCGGCCTGCTCCACGCCCTCGCTCAGACGGAACCGCAGGCCCGTCTTCCCGGCCGCGCCGCCCGACTCTTCGCCCGGCCCGTACGCGTCAACGCTCGTCTCGCTCATGGCGTCCGTCTCCGCCCGCGCGGCGAGCGCGGCGAAGGGGTTAAGGAGAAGTTGAAACAGGAGAATAAATGCGGGGATATTTTTCAGGCGCATCTTTCGCGGCCTCGCGTCTCTCTCGTTGGTTTTCACATGCCTCCGGGGCGGGAGAGCGAACTTGCCCCACGTTGGAACGTCGCCCCTCGACTCTACTTGCGGGTCGTCGCGTGCGCCCGGGGCGGGAATGCCTGAAGGTACGTCGTTTCGGCGACGAACATAGCACTTTGACTCCGGCCTTCGCAAAAACTTTGTCCGGCCGACCCGCCCTTAAAAAAGAAGGCCCCGAGTCCGCGCGGGACTCGGGGCCTGTAGGAAGGTCTACTCACCTCCGGGCGGTTCTTCAACTCCGCCGCGGCGCGCTCACTTACACTTCGAGTAGCCGCAGTCGCGACAGAAGTCGCAGCCGGAGGCGTGCTCCAACTGGCCGTGGCACTCGGGGCACTCGGCGATGAGCGAGTAGTTGCGGCTGGTCTCGACGCTGTCGGGGACGCCGACCTGTATCTTCGGCTGCGCCTGCTGCTGGTAGGCGAGCGCGCGCGCCGAGTCGGGCTGGCTCTGGAGCCTGCGGCTCGTGAGCATGACGCACTCGGCGACGGCCTGCTCCGGCGAAGTCAGCAGGCGCTCGTTGAACCAGACCGAGTGCGTGCCCGTCACCTTGTTGAGCGAGCGCGCCACCTCGCGCGCGTCGAAGCCGCCGCGCAGCATCTTCGAGGCGAGCAGCCCCACCCCGCCCGAGATCGGGCCGGTGGCGAAGACTTCGAGGATGTCCACGCCGTCGTGGTTGACCGTTACGTAGAGGTTCTGCCCGTCGAACGGAATCTGCCACGTCGCGCCGACCAGCTCGCGCGGCCGCTCGATGCGCACCACGTCGCCCGACTCCGTCCGGCGGACGGCCGGCGCGGGGGCCGACAACGACTCCAACGCGGCCGGGGCCTCCGCCTTCGCGGCCGGCGCGGGCGTCGCCGCCGCCGCGGCGGGCTCGTTCGTCACGGCCTCGGCCACGACGGGCGGGTCGCAGGCGACCTCGCCCTTCGGCTCGGCGCCCTTCACGGCCGAGAGCACCTGCGAGTCGCGGCTGCCGTCGCGGTAGTAGCTGACGGCCTTGCAGCCCAGCTCGCGCGCGAGGCGGTAGAGCCTGTCCACGCTCTCAAGCGTGTCGTCGCGCGAGCCGTTGCAGGTCTTCGACACGCCGTTGTCGACGTTGCGCTGCGCGGCGGCGAGCACGTAGACGTGCTGCTCGGCCGTGATCGACATGGCCGAGATGAAGTAGTCGGGCAGCTCCGCCTCGTGCGCGCAGACGTGCTCGGCCGCGGCGTCGATGGACGCCTGGTCGGTCTGGTCGACCGTCATCCCGAGCGCCTCGGCCGCGAGCGTGTGGACGTACGTGCGCTTGCCGAGCGTGTCCTGCCGCACGTAGGCCCACGAGAAGTTCGGCTCCACGCCCGAAGACGTCTCGGCGACGAGCGAGATGGTGCCGGTCGGCGCAATCGTCGTCGTCTCGTAGTTGCGCGGCGTCAGCTCGACCTCCCCGGGGACGCCGATCTCGTCGCGCAGGAACTTGTCGTACGCGGCCTTGTTCGGCTTGTACTCGGGGAAGACGCCCTTCTCCGCGCCGAGCCGGCACGACTCGACCCACGCCTCGCGCCGCACGAAGCCCATCGCCTCGTCCATCAGGTCAATCGAGGTGTTCGAGCCGTACTTGATCTTGAGCTGGAGGCACAAGTCCGCGAAGCCCATGATGCCGAGGCCCACGGGGCGCGTGCGCTTCACGACGTCGTCGATCTCCGGGAGCGGCCACGCGCAGGTGTCGATGACGTTGTCGAGGAAGCGGACGCACCAGTGGACGGCGTCGGCGAGGCGCTCCCAGTCGAGCCGCGTCTCCGGGTCGTAGAACTTGGCGAGGTCAATCGAGCCGAGGTTGCACGAGTTGTTGAAGTGCAGCGCCTGCTCGGCGCAGGGGTTCGTCGCGTAGATGGGGCCCATGGACTCCATCATGTGGTTGTTGCGGTTGACCTCGTCGATGAAGATGACGCCCGGCTCGGCGTAGCGGTGCGCGCTGGCGACGATGCGGTTCCAGACGTCCGGCGCGTAGACCATCCCCGGGGCGGGCGGCTCCTCGCGCTTGCACTGGTCGAGGAGGCCCGACTCCTTCGCCTCAAGAAACGCCGCGCGGTCGCGGAACGTCACCGTGTCGCCGTCCGACAGGCGGTAGATCGCGTACGGCCCTTCCTGCACCGCGTCGTAGACCTCCTCGCCCCACGGCTCGCCGTCGAAGGAGAGCTGATACCACCGCTTCGAGTCCACGGCCTCGAAGAACTTGTCGGTCACCGTCACCGAGATGTTGAAGTTCGTCAGGGAGTGCTGGTCGTTCTTGGCGTGGATGAAGCGGAGCACGTCCGGGTGGTCGACGCGCATGATGCCCATGTTCGCGCCGCGGCGGACGCCGCCCTGCTTCACCGTGTCGGTCGTCGTGTTGAAGATGTTCATGAACGACACGGGGCCGGAGGCCACGCCGTGCGTCGAGCGCACCATCGCGCCCGCGGGGCGCAGCTTCTCGAAGGTGAAGCCGGTGCCGCCGCCCGTCTGGTGGATGATGGCGGCGTCGGTCGCCGTCTTCATGATGCCGGCGATGGAGTCCGGCACGTCCAGCACGAAGCAGGCGGCGAGCTGGCCCGAGGGCTTGCCCGCGTTGACGAGGCAGGGCGTGTTCGGCACGAACTCGCGGCGGAGCATGATGCCGGCCATCGTCTGGTAGAACTCGTCGCGGCGGACGAGGTCGGTCTCGGCCTGCGCGACGTGTCCCACGACGCGGCGGACGATGTCGGGCCACTCCTCGATGGGGTTGCCCTGCGAGTCCTTCAGGCTGTAGCGCTTGGCGATGACGCGGCGGGCGTTCAGGCCGATGACCTCGGCGGCGGGCGCGGCGCCCGTGATCTCGAAGGCGGAAGGGCTTCCCTGCGGTGCGTTCGGCTCGATAACGGTACTCATCTTCTCCTCTTGCCTTTCCCGCGCTCGTGGGGGGCGCGAGGCACGTTCTTCTCCAGCAGTCGAAAAAATTGCGGCGCTCACTGCGCGCCGTCTCTCTGTGGCTCGGGTACTTCGCGGTTGGTCTGGCCGGGAGGCGAAAAGGTCCCCGTGCCTCGGGGGCTTGACTGGCCCCAGGCACCCGGAACCGGCTCGTTCCAAACGGCGCGAAGAATACACCCGGCGAATTTGCTTGTCAAGAGTATAGCACAATATATTGGGTTAGTCTTTTTGACTGCTCACAATAGAGCGGGGTCTTTGAGGTTTTACATGAGGGTGCGGCCGGGCGCCTCGACGCGGATTCGGGGAGATTTTTGCCTCGGCCCACAAAGTCCTCGGCCGGCCGTGCGGGGGCGCCGGAGGCAGTAGGCGGCGGCGGTTTTTCATCTAACTCCTTCGGGTTTTTTGAGCCATGACAAGGGGAGATATGACTTTGGACGAGACGCAGAACGGCCACAGTGATTCGCTCGTGCGCGCGACGGCGGCCGACGGGCTCATACGCTGTATGTCGGCCGTGACGACAAACACGGTGGCCGAGGCCGCGCGCAGGCACGGGACTTCGGGCACGGTGACGGCGGCGCTCGGGCGGACGCTGACGGGCGCGCTGCTTCTGGGCGCGGGGCAGAAGGAGTTCGACCGCCTGACCGTGCAGGTCGAGTGCGACGGCCCCGTGCGCGGCATCACGGCCGAGGCGAACGCGCACGGGCGCGTGCGCGGCTACGCGCGCGAGCCGCTGGCCGACGCCCCGCTCAACGCGCAGGGCAAGTTCGACGTGAGTGCCGTCGTCGGCGGCGGCATGTTCTACGTCACGTACGAGTCGGGCTTCGACATCGGGCTCTACCGCGAGCCGTACCGCGGCGCGGTGCCCATCGTCTCGGGCGAGATCGGAGAGGACTTCGCCTACTACCTCGCGAAGTCGGAGCAGGTGCCCTCGGCGGTGATGCTGGGGGTGCTCGTGCGCGCGCGCGAGTCGGGCGAGCAGTTCGTCGAGGCGGCGGGCGGGCTGATGATTCAGGTGATGCCGGGCGCGGACTCCGCGACGGTCGCGGCCATCGAGTCCACCGTGAGCCGGACGCCCCACACGACGGCCCTCATCCGCGAGGGCGCGCGGCCGCTGGACTTGCTGCGCACGGCGCTCGGCGGGGTTCCGTTCGAGGTGCTCGAAGAGCGCGAGGTCGGCTTCAGTTGCACGTGCTCGTACGAGCGCGCGGCGTCGCTCGTCTCCTCGATAGACGGCGCGGAGTTGGAGTCGATGCTGCGGGAGGACAAGGGCGCTTCTCTCACCTGCCACTTCTGCAACGAGACCTACCGCATCGACGAGACGGCGCTCTCCGCGATGGTCGAGCGGAGCAGGGACGGGCGCGGGTAAAGGGCTGAAGCCGCGTTGATGAAGTCGCCGCCGTCGAAACGAAAAGAGGCCGGACGAAGTGTCCGGCCTCTTCCTTTATTCGAGGGGCTCGCCCCCCTACTTCACCGAAGTGGTGCCCGACGAGGGCAGCAGGTCGAAGTTGCCGATCTCGCGGTTGTGGCTGTCGAGGACGCCCATCACGTCGGAGGTCTCTTCGAGCATCTGCTTGGTCATGGCGATGGAGTCGGAGAGCTGCTCGAAGTCGAGCGAGGAGACGCGCTCGGGCGTCGGGAGCGTGACGACCTGGTCGTTGACGAGGCCGAAGAAGTTCTCGATTGACTGGAGCTGTCCCTCGACGAGCTTGACCGAGCGCTCGAGCTCGCTGAACTGTGCGAGGCGGCGCTTGAGTATCTCGACGTTGGCCTGCTGGATGCGCCGGGCGCGGTCGTCGGGCGCGCCCTCGACGGCGCGCTCGGCCTGCGTGAGCTGGTTCTGGACGGCCTGCCGGTTGATGGAGCGCAGGTGGTGCTTGCGGCGCCGGTAAACGTCGAGCAGGTCGACGAAGTCCTCCCAGCGCTGTTCTAAACTACGGATGTTCATGGGCAGGTCTTTCGCGCCGGTGAACTTGACGTAGTTGTCGAAAATCTTGTTCTTGAGCCACTTCAGGTAGAGCACGGCCTCGCGCTCGCGCGGGTCGAAGCTCTCGATGAGGCGCTCGCGCTGCTTGTTCCGCAGCTCGGCGAGGCGCTTGCGGTTGCGGCCGTCCACCAGCCTCCGGTAGAGCGAGCTGGCCGGCACGGTCGCCAGATACGCGCCCTCCGCGACGAGCGCCGCGGCGAGCGGGATGGGCGACCAGGTGTAGGCCGCGGCGACGGCGAAGCCGGCCATGCCCCAGAAGTTGGCGGGCTCCATCACCGCCTCTTTCAGATATTCGAGACTGAGCTTCTTCTCCGCCATAAAATCTCTTACTTCTTATAAAGGCCGCGGGCGCTTTAATAACGGTTCAGGAGTTGGACTCGCCCGAGCCGGCCGGCAGCGCCGGCGCCCCCTTCTGCCCCTCGCCGAGGAGCCCCATGCCGCGCTTGTATTCGGCCAGCTTGTCCTGCAACTGCATGTTCATCGCCTCGTGCTCGATCTCCTGCATCTGCGTGTCCACCCCCGAGGTGCCGAGCTGGAGCTTGGCCTCGGCGGTCGCGGCGCGGCGGTCGATCTTGTCGCGCATCTCGCTGAAGGTCGAGGCGTCGTCGCCCAGCTGGAACGACGACATCGTCTGCGCGAGCTGCTCCTGGAGCTTGGCCTGCTTCGACTGGTTGATGAGCTGCATCGCCTCGGCGGTGCGCCGCTGCATCTGGAGGATGTAGTTGTCGCGGGCCTTCCGCGCCTGTTCGGATGCGCGCGAGGCGTGGTCGAGTTGCTGGCCGGTCTTCGAGAGGTCGAGCTGCGCCTGCTGGAGCTGTCCGATGTAGGCCGTCGCGATGTCGTCGCGGTTCATCTTGATGGCGGCCTTGATCTTCGAGTCGAGGTCGACGACCTGCTCTTCGAGCCGATCCTTGTTCTTGGCGAGCAGGCGCTCGGTGGCCATCACCTGCGCGACCGAGTTGTTCAGCTCCGGCACGCGGTCGCGCATGTCGCGGATGGTCTGCTGAAGGATCAACTCGGGGTCTTCCGTCTTCTCGATGATGCCCCCGAACATCGCGCGCAAGGATCGCTTCAGCCTCGCCCAGACTCCCATCGTCTTCTCGCCCTCCGGACCCTCGCGGCCACGCGCCGCGGGGTGTGCTCGCAAATCTCACGGCCCCCAACCTTTAACACGGCCGCCGGGCCGCAGACATTGTACGTAAGTCCGCGCCGCCGGGTTCAACCGCCCTCTTCTCGCCGGAACCCCGCTCTGCGGCCGAGTATAACAGGACTGCCGCGCCGCTCAAAAGAGTAAGCGGCGAGCCGTGCGCGGCGGGCAGTTTTAAGAAAATCCGCGCCGCGCGCGCCAATTTACCCCCGCCGCTGACGGCTCACCGCGCGCCGCCGAACCGCCCGATGTCGCGGCGGTAGTGGAGGCCGTCCCAGTTGATGTGTGAGGCCGACTCGTAACAGAGGGCGAGGGCGGAGTCTAACGTCGGGCCGGCGGCGGTGACGCCGAGCACGCGGCCGCCGGCCGTGACGAACGGGCCGCCTTCGGCGCGCGCCGTGCCGGCGTGGAAGATTTGGACGCCCGGGACGCCCGCGGCCTCTTCGAGCCCTTCGATGCGCGCGCCCGTCTCGGGGCGCCCGGGGTAGCCGCGCGCGGCGAGGACGACGCAGGCCGAAGCCTCTTCGCTCCACTCCACGTCAACCTCGCCGAGGCCGCCGCGCGCGACCGAATCAAAAATAGGGTGGAGGTCTGAGCGCAGGCGGACGAGGATGGCCTGCGTCTCCGGGTCGCCGAAGCGCACGTTGTATTCGAGCACGCGCGGGCCTTCGCCCGTCAACATCAGGCCGACGAAGAGCACGCCGCGGAAGTCGAGCCCGTCGGCGCGCGCGCCTTCGAGGGTCGGCTCGACGATCTCGCCGACGCAGCGCGCGAGCGTCTCGTCGTCGAGCACGTCCGCCGAGGTGACGGCGCCCATGCCGCCGGTGTTCGGGCCGGCGTCGCCCTCGCCGACGCGCTTGTGGTCGCGCGCGGGCGGCATCAGGCGGTAGTCGCGCCCGTCCGTCCAGAGCAGCAGCGAAGCCTCGCGCCCCGCCAGGGCCTCCTCGATGACGACGCGGCCCGCGGCCTCCGAGCCCACGCGCCCGCCCTCCATCATCTCGACGACCGCCGCTTCGGCCTCCGCGCGGCCCCGCGCGACGACGACGCCCTTGCCCGCCGCGAGCCCGTCGGCCTTGACGACGACGGGCGAGTCGGCCGCGCCGAACTCGCCGCCGCGCAGGACGCCCAGCGCCTCCGCGGACGACTCCGCGACGCGGTAGCGCGCCGTCGGGATGCGGTGGCGCAGCATGAAGTCCTTCGCGAACGCCTTGCTCGATTCGAGCCGCGCGGCGGCGCGCGAAGGGCCGGCGACGGCCAGACGGCGGCGCCCGAACTCGTCGGCCAGACCCGCGGCGAGCGTGGACTCCCCGCCCGGGATGGTCAGGTCAACGCGCTCTTGCTCGGCGAAGTCGGCGAGCGCCGACACGTCGGTCGCGCCGATAGGCACGCACTCCGCGTCCCCGGCGATGCCGGCGTTGCCGGGCGCGCAGAAGACGCGCGGCGCGGGGCCGTTTGCCGTCCGCGCGAGCGTCCGGCAGAGCGCGTGCTCGCGCCCGCCTGAGCCGATGACAAGCACGTTCATGGGCGAGGAGGTCTCCGTTCGTTGGCCTTGGGATGTATAAGGAAACTGCCCGGCGATGCTGTCACGGGCGGCGGGGGCTGTCAAGCCGGACTTTGCCGGAAAGCAACACCTTACACAAAAGCTACCGGTGCTGCCCAAAAAGCCATCCTGGCAAACTTTCCCGCAGGAGCAATCGAGCCGTCAAGCAGTTATTTTTCGTGGTGTGCGTGAGATGTGCCGGCGAACGGGCGGTTACTTTTTCGAGGATGTCTTGCCTGCCAGAATCCGTGCGGCCTCTGAAGGCTTGAGAATGGCGCGGGCATCTATGGATGGAATGGTGATATTCCAGCCGGCTTCCGACGTGTATGAGTAATTCCCGGTCAGGTACCCGGCCACATAGACTTCATCTTTGTCTACGAACTCGGTGGTGAAGTTCGCCGTCACCTTCATAATATCGTTGTGTAATGCGTCGAGGGCGACCAGGGCGGAGGTTCGTCCACCAGACTCCTGAATCTGGATGATACTGCCGCGAAATGCCCATAGCTCACCTTGATACCGGTCGGCATTCTTCGTCAGTTGCTCGTAAGTAATCCCGCTCCGTGAGGCGGCAAGCAGGCTTTGCCTGTATCCCTCTTCACTGTCCTCGCTCGCCGAGTTAGTTGTCGATGAGGCGGAGGGAGTCGGCGACCGAACAGGCGTTGGAGTGGTCGTGCCGGATGGCTTAGAGGAAGCTGGGCTACCAGACGTGACAACGTGAGAGCTTGGGTCGTATGACGGCGTTGTTTTAGAATCCGTCGAGCACGCGGCTAGAAGCGCACCAACGACAAGGTAGAATACCGTGAGTTTCGATCTCATGGACAAGGCGGCCTCACAAAGCGGGTGATGCGCCGCGCCGGGAGTTCGGGAGGATTCCTGGCCGGCCTGAAGCGCGCAGTAATAGTATATGTAAATACGTTGGATGTAAATACGTGCAGGGGCACGGTCTACATCCCGCTCCCATCAGGAGGTGCATCCTGATGGGAAGGCAGCCGCGCATGAGGCCCGCACGGTTAGGAGAGAAACTGCGACAGATCCGCCTCGCGTTGGGACTCTCGCAGAGCCAGATGATGAAGCGTCTGGATTTAGATAAGGATTTATTCGCGAGTGCCGTATCGGGTTACGAGATAGGTACGAGGGAGCCGCCAATCCCCGTGCTGCTCAGGTACTCGAAGATCGCGGGCGTGCATATGGAAGTGCTGGCAGACGACGAAGAGGATTTACCCAAACGTCTACAACGTATACCGGCTGGACGCCAGCGCCGCCCCAAGTAGGCTGTGCCCCACATGAGGCTGTGCCCCACTTACCAGCAGAACGTATTTACGTTGGCCGCAGCCCGCGGCTGTGCCCCAGCCTCTTTCATATCAACGACTTACGGGAAGAAAAACGTTGTAATTCCGGGCGGGTTCAGCTAAAATGCTGGCCTATAAAGCAGTTGGGCCTAGCTCGTAACTAGGCCCAACAATGTTGCTGCGGTGGCTTTGGGAGACACACGCAACGCTATTTGTGTGTTCATACTACCCAAAGCTCACCGTACTGTCAATCAAAACATGAAGGGGAGAGGTGCTACTAACACCCCTCCCCTCCCGTAACCACACGAGCCTTGCGGCACATGCAGTCCAGCAAGCTCATTATGCGGCAAGGTTCGTGTGGACATCAAGAGAGGAGATGTCCCATGAACGCCAGAGAGCAAAGAGGGCTGGAGATAGCCGCTCATTCACGACTTACCCGCAAGGGTCAGACTTGGCTTGTCCCTTCCCAGCGGGGGATCAAGACCTACTCAGTCAACATCGAGGGCGAGTTACCGACCTGCACCTGCCCCGACTACAAAATCAACGGGTTCAAGTGCAAGCATATCTTCGCCGCCGAGTACATTGCCCAGCATGGCGAGGGTGAGAAGCCACCGCCTGACATTCCGAAGCCGGAGCGGCGCACCTACGCGCAGGAGTGGCACGCCTACAACAAAGCACAGACGAACGAGAAGGCGAAGTTCCAGATGCTTCTATACGAGTTGTGCCAGGGCGTGGAGCCTCCCACACAGACGAATGGGCGGCGGCGTCTGCCACTCGGCGACATGATCTTCTGCGCGGTGCTCAAGGTCTATTCGACGGTCTCTGCCCGTCGCTTCGTCACCGACCTGCGGGAGGCGTACGCTAACGGCTACATCAGCAAGCTCCCACACTACAACTCGATCTTTCACTACCTTGAGCAGTCGGACTTGATGCCGTACCTGCGTGGGCTCATCACCAAAAGCAGCCTGCCACTCAAGGCGCTGGAAACCCGGTTCGCGGTGGACTCGTCGGGGTTCAGCACCGGGCGCTACATGCGCTGGTACAGTGCCAAGTACGAGGAGGTCAAAGAGCACAATGACCATGACTGGCTCAAGGTGCACCTGATCTGCGGCGTCAGAACCAACGTCGTCACCAGCGTAGAGGTGACGGGGCGGTTCGCCGGTGACAGTCCCCAATTCGAGCGACTGGTCAAGGGGACGGCGCAGAACTTCAACATGACTGAGGTTTCGGCGGACAAGGCTTACTCAGGCTGGGAGAACCTGCGTGTCGTTGAGAAGCAGAACGCCGTGCCGTACATTCCCTTCCGGTCGAATGCGTCGAACAAGGACAAGAACAGCCCGCCGATCTGGAAGAACATGTACCACTACTACTGCCTGCGCCAGGACGAGTTCATGGAGCACTACCACAGGCGGTCGAACGTGGAAACGACCTTCTCGATGATTAAGGCGAAGTTTGGCGACCGGCTGTGGAGCAAGACGACGGAGGCGCAGAAGAACGAGGCACTATGCAAGGTGCTTTGTCATAACATCTGCTGCGTCATCCAGTCGATGTACGAGTTGGGGATAAAGCCGGAATTCTGGACAGAAACTGCGGCGTAGGGGTGCGCGGGGAGGCACGCCTTATAGCGTGCCTCCCCGCTTCAATCTACGGAACAAAATATTGAAGCACTTCGATCACCACTTCATTGAGCGTCAGCGTTCGCTCCTGACCCCTAATGCAAATATTGTCGTCGTGGTCGATCTGAAGATGCCACGTCTTGAGGGGCAACCTTTTCCCCTCTGGCCCGGTGTCATGGGACTTCCTCACACCCTCCACGGCAATAAGGCGGGCATCCGGTTCCAGTCGTACCGTCAGGGAAACACTCGGGTAATCCCCTCTTATCACCTTACGGCTAAACGGCGCGCCCGACCTATCTACGCCGATGTATTCGATAGCGTACTTAGAATTGCCGGAGGCCGCCAACGTTTCATTAAACTTGTCACGTTCCTGCTCGAGCGTCTCAGTAAATAGCCGCCAGAACTCAGGGGCCTTAGCCCTCATAACTTGCGCCCTATAAAGCTGGTGTTCTTGTTGCCTACGACTCTCCTCTTCGCGTCGGTTAATCCGGTTGGCTAAATCTCTCGCGTCGGTAGTCATTACAGACTTTTCTCCTTCGTTTAATATTCCCTCCCCTGTCCGCTCAATATGCAGGGACAATTCTAATCTAAATTTGAGTCTGAGCATCATCTTTTTGGCAAAACATTAACCTGCCTAAAAGCGGGCGCGGGTTTTGCACGAATTGGGCAAAGCTGTCAAGCCGCGTGTTGAAACTTTCTCTTCGCTCTTGACACATATTCGTGATAACTGTACCGTGCTGAGTCACAGGCAGGCCGGGAGCGCCGGCAGGTGTCATTTCGGCGGCGCTTCTCCGTTTCGTTTAACTTCCTCGTAAAGGTCAGCCGCCTCGTGGGCCGGCTCGACGCTCTTAAGAAGTTGCCTCGCTGAAGCCGTTGGTTTTGATCTTCCGCCCCGAAGCCCCGCACGCCGCGGCGGAAGCCTTTTCACAAGGATGGGCAACAATGTCACTGGTTCGAACTGCCGAGACTTCTCCCGCCAAAGCCAAAGGAGAATGGGTAGAGGTGGAGACTGAGTTCGTGGATCGCTCGATCCTCTGCGTCGATTGCGGCCAGGATTTCACCTGGACGGCGGGCGAGCAGCTCTTCTTCCACGACAAGGGGCTGAGAAACGAGCCGAAGCGGTGCAAGCCCTGCAAGCAGGCCAAGAACGAGCGGCTGGCCGCCATCGCCGCCGCGCAGGCCACTGGCGTCCGCCAGCGCATCGAGGTCTCGGTGCTGTGCGCGCAGTGCGGGGAGCAGACGACGGTTCCCTTCTACCCGTCGCAGGGCCGCCCCGTCTTCTGCCGCTCCTGCTTCCTCGGCGGGGGCGAAGGCGGCGCCGAAGACTACTAGACGGCCGCCGCACACGCCCCATCCCGACACCCCGACACGGTAACGCCCCCCCGGTGCGCCCGCCACGGCGGACAGCCCTGTCCGAAAAGCAGTAGACAGTAGACAGTAGTCGGTAGAAATACAAAGGCGGCGCGTCTCGGCCTTCAAGCCGAGCGCGCCGCTTCGGTTTTCTACTGACTACTGTCTACTGTCTACTGCCTTCATCCCCCGACGTGGACGGCCGGTCGCTGCTCCGGGTCGTCTTCGACCTGGCGGAGCACCTCGTGGGTGGTGGGCGCGGTGTCGCCCTCGCCGAAGGCGATGTACTTGAGGAGATACTTCAGGGGGTTGCCCTCGCTCCAGCCGAAGTAGACGTGCGGAATCTTGTCCGTCGTGTCGCGCAGGTGAAGGAGGAAGGCGGCGATGGCGTTCGGCACGGCGGGGCTCTCGGTGCGCAGGACGCGGAAGCCGTCCACGTCCACGCCGTGGACGTGGAGCACGCCGGAGAACTCGGAGGCGTCGCCGAGCGTCACTTCGAGGAAGAGGACGGGGTCGCGCGTGGGGATGTGGTTGTCCGCGCGCTTCTCGCGCTCCTTGAACTGGTACTCGGCGGCGTCGCCGGTGTCCCGGCGGTTGGCCACGATCCGTATCTCGCTGTTCTTCTCTTTGAGTTCCCGGATGAAGTCGCGCGCCACGTCGTCGAGTTCGACCCGCTCGACGCGCAGCTCGGTCGTGCGCCAGACCCTCGACATGAACGAGGTGACGACGATGGTCAGGATGAAGAACGAGGCGATCTTGATGCCCTCCGGCCGCTCGTGGACGTTCTGCGCGGTCGTGTAGAGGAAGACGAGCGCGATGAGCAGGAACGGCACCCAGCGCCTCCCGCTCCGCCAGACGGAGAGCGTCACGGCTATCGCCGCCGAGCTCATCAGGACGAGCACGCCCGTCGCGTACGCGCCGCCCTGCTTCTCCACGTCGGCCTCGAAGAGGACGGTGACGGTGAAGGCGACGAGCGTGTAGATGATGACGAGCGGGCGCTGCGCCAAGGCCCAGTCGGGCGCCATGCCGTAGCGCGGCAGGTAGCGCGGCACGATGTTCAAAAGCCCCGCCATCGCCGACGCGCCCGCGAACCAGAGGATCGAGACGGTGCTCACGTCGTAGAGCGTGCCGAAGCCGTTGCCGAAGAACCCGTAGGCGAGGAAGGCGAGGGCGCGGCCGTAAGCCTTGCCGCCGACGTGCTCGCCGGGGGGCGGCGCGGCGAACTCCGCGGGCGGGATGAGCGTCGAGGTGACGAGGCTGCTCGTGATGAGCAGCACGCTCATGATGAGCGCGGCCGTCAGGAGGAGCTTGCGCGTGTTGCGGACGCGCCCGGCCGGGTTCTCGTCGGTGTCGCCGCGCGCCCCCTTGACCAGGGGCATCACGGCGACGCCCGTCTCGAAGCCGGAGAGGCCGAGCGCCAGCTTCGGGAAGAGCAGGAGCGCGATGCCGACCATCACGTAGAGCCGGCCGTTGACCCGGATGCCGCTGACGTCCGCGTTGAGCACCGCGTGATACCAGCGCGGCAGCGCCTCCGGGTGGATGAAGAACAGCTCGAAGAGACCGCGCCCGATGACGACGAGGTTCAGCACGAGGTAGGCGCCGACGAGGATGACGGCCAGCCCGATGGCCTCCTTGAAGCCCTTGAGGAAGACGGCGCCTAAGAGCGCGACGAGCATCATCGTCACCACGACGCGGTGGTCGAGGAAGGCGGCGTGCTCTTTGACGAAGTGGTTCTCGACGACGTGCGCCGTGGCGTCGGCGGCCGAGAGCGTGATGGTGATGACGAAGTCGGTGGCGACGAAGCCGAGCAGCACGAGGACGAAGAGCTTCCCCTTCCAGCGCGCGAGCAGGTGTTCGAGCATCGAGATCGAGCCCTCGCCGTGCGGGCTCTCGGCGGCGACGCGGTTGTAGATGGGGAGCGCGCCGAAGAGCGTGAGCAGGACGAGGATGAGGGTCGCGATGGGCGAGAGCACGCCCGCGGCGAGGAAGGCGATGCCGGGTTGGTAGCCGAGGGTCGAGAAGTAGTCGACGCCCGTCAGGCACATCACCTGCCACCAGGTGTGCTGGTGGTGCTGCCCCTCGCGCTCGTGCGGGCCTTCCATCTCTTCGGGGCGCCCCTTGAGCAGCCAGTTCTTGAACCGCCCGCCCCGCACCGCGCCCTGCGTCAAGGCTTTAGCCATCTTCAACGTCCCTCCCGTCCGCCGCGCAAAAAAAGAGGGCGCGGAGCATTACGCCCCGCGCCCTCGGGTGTCGCGGCAGTGTCGCTCTTCCAATCGAGCCTGCGAGGTTAGCTGACGGGCTCGGGCCTGGAAGTGCCCTACACGTGCGGCGCGACTGAGCGCGCCCCGCGATACGCCCCGTGCCGCGCGAACCTTTCGCGCGGCGTTGGTTCCCCCGCGCCGCCCCTCCCGCGCGATTTCAACGCGCCGTGGGCGGCTTCGGCAGACAAGTTGTCAACGCGCGAATCTTACTCCCGTCGCGCCCCCGGGGCAAACCACTCGGGTGCGCCGCGAGCCGTAGACCGTGACAGGTGAAAAACCGGCTTCATCTCGTCGTGGCTCACGGCACTTCTATCCGCCGACGTGGACGGCCGGGCGCTGCTCGGGGTCGTCCTCCACCTGTCGCAGAATCTCCCGCGTGACGGGCGCGGTGTCGCCCTCGCCGAAGGCGATGTAGCGGAGCAGGTACATCAGGGGGTTGCCCTCGCTCCAGCCGAAGTAGACGTGCGGGAGCCTCCCCGTCGTGTCGCGCAGGTAGAGGAGGAAGGCGGCGATGGCGTTCGGCACGGCGGGGCTCGACGTGCGCAGAACCCTGAAGCCGTCGACGTCGCAGCCCGTCACCTTGAGCACGCCCGAGAACTCGGAGGCGTCGCCCGGGGTCACTTCGAGGAAGAGGACGGGGTCGCGCGTGGGGATGTGGTTGTCCACGCGCTTCTCGCGCTCCTTGAACTGGTACTCGGCGGCGTCGCCGGTGTCCCGGCGGTTGGCCACGATCCGTATCTCGCAGTTGTGCCCGATCAGCTCGTCGATGTAGGTCTTCGCCGTCTCGTCGAGCACGACCTTCTCGACGCGCAGCTCGGTCGTGCGCCAGACCCTTGAGATGAGCGAGGTGAAGATGATGGCGCCGATGAAGAAGGAGGCGATCTTGATGCCCGAGGGCTGCTCGATGACGTTGATGAAGGTCGTGTAGGCGAAGATGAGCGAGACGAGGACGAAGCCCCACTTCGCCGCCTCGCCGCGCCGCCACGCCGCCAGCGCCACGGCCACGGCCGCCGACCCCATCAGCACCAGCACGCCGGTCGCGTACGCGCCGGCCTGCGCGTCCACGTCGGCGCGGAAGGCCGCCGTCACCACGAACGCGATGGCCGTGTAGATGAGCACCAGCGGGCGCGTCACGCGCGCCCAGTTCGGCGCCATGCCGTAGCGCGGCAGGTAGCGCGGCACGATGTTCAGGAGGCCGGCGAGCGCCGACGCGCCCGCGAACCAGAGGATGGCGATGGTGCTCAGGTCGTAGGCCGTGCCGAACAGGTCGCCGAGGTAGGTGTGCGCGAGGTAGGCCAGCGCGCGGCCGTTCGCCTTCCCCGGCTCCGCGCCGTCAACCCCCTCGTGGAACTCCTCGGGCGGGATGAGGAGCGTCGTGACGAGGCTGCTCAGGATGAGCATCACCGACATGATGAGGGCGGCGCTCATCAGCAGCTTGCGCGTGTTGCGGATGCGCCCGGCCGGGTTCTCGTCGGTGTCGCCCTTGTCGCCCTCGACCAAGGGCATGACGACCACGCCGGTCTCGAAGCCCGAGAGGCCGAGCGCCAGCTTCGGGAAGAGGAAGAGGGCGACGCCGACCATCATCAGGGGGCTCCCCTGCACCTGCGGGTGCGCCCAGAGCGCCTCCGCCCAGCGCGAGAAGACGTTCGGCGTGTTGAAGATGTGGTAGAAGCTGACGCCGATGACGACGAGGTTGAGCAGCAGGTAGACGACGACGATGCCGACGGCGAGCCCCATCGCCTCCTTGAAGCCCTTGAGGAAGACGGCGCCTAAGAGCGAGATCAGCACCAGCGTCACCGCGATGGGGTGCTCTAGCTGCGGCGCGTAGTCGTGGACGTAAGGGTTTTCGAGGATGTGCGCGGTGGCGTCGGCGGCCGAGAGCGTGATGGTGATGATGAAGCCCGTCGCCGCGAAGCCCAGGAGCGCGAGGACGAAGAGCTTCCCCTTCCAGCGCGAGAGGAGGTTCTCCAGCATCGAGATGGAGCCGTCGCCGTGCGGGCTGGCCTCGGCGACGCGCTTGTACATCGGCAGCGCGCCGAAGAGCGTGAGCATGACGAGCACGAGCGTCGCCAGCGGCGAGAGCGCGCCGGCGGCGACGTAGGCGATGCCCGGCTGGTAGCCGAGGGTCGAGAAGTAGTCGACGCCGGTCAGGCACATCACCTGCCACCAGGGGTGCGTCGGGTGCTGCCCCTCGCGCTCGTGCGGGCCTTCCATCTCCTGCGGCTGCCCCTTGAGCAGCCAGCGCCGGAGCCAACCGGCCTCCCTCTTCTTCTCGGCCCGCGGGGTCAACGTCTCGGCCATCCGTCCCTCCCTCCCGCGAGAGCGCACGCGGGTGTGCGCGGAGACTGCCCGCGGGCGCCCCGCCTGTACCCTCGCGATACGATTCGGACTGTTTGCAAGCCCTGATTTGTACCAAACCGGCCCGCGCCTGACAACTGTAAATCGAGGATGTCAAACGGCGTGCCTCTTCGCGGCAGTAGACAGTAGTCAGTAGACAGTAGTCAGTAGCCGGCAGGCGGAAGGGTTTGAGCCCCGGAGGGGCGGGATGTTTATAGCCGGAGGGATTTAATGAACCCCGAACCCCGGAGGGGCGGCATGTCCGATGTCGCCCCTCCGGGGCTCGGGGTGAGAGAGGACGGCCGGGCTATAAACATCCCGCCCCTCCGGAGCGAAAACTTTGCAAACAGTCTCCGACTACTGTCTACTGGCGACCGACTACTCTCCTGTGCTAAAGTCTGGAATCGACAAGCCTTTGGCAGTGTTCTGAAGGGTGCACAGTTAGCAAGAGGCCGAGCACCTTTCTTCCAGCCTCCGATATCAACGTACAGCAGAGAGCGCCGACACGTCTCTTCGCCTAGCGGGCAACGGGCCGCATGACTTCTCGCTTGCATCAGGGTGACGCAGGGCAGGGCGAACGCACGCCTAAGGGCGGCGTCTCGCCCGCCGTGACTCACATCACGGACGCGCGGCGCGCGGCCTCCCTGCCCCTCGAACGTCAGCTCGAAGAGACGCAGGAGCTGCTCGACCGCGGCCTGCCCTCGACGGCCGAGACGCGCCTGCGCCAGCTCATCTCGCAGGCGCGGCGCGAGCCCGTCGTGCTCGCGCGCGCTCGCTACCTCCACTCGACCGCGCTCCAGGCTTTGGGGCGCAACCGCGACGCGCTCGAAGCCGTCGAGATGTACGAGCCGGCCGACTCCGGCAAGGGGATCGACGCCGAGACCTTCGCGGGCGTCCGCGTCCAACTCGGCCTCGCCTACAACTACACGGGCGACGCGCCGAAGGCCATCGCGCTCCTCCAGGCCGAGCTGCGCGCGGCCACCGAGCAGGGCGGGAGTGACGCGCGGCTGGGGAACATCTACAACGCGAAGGCGCGCGTCTACCGCTCCATCAGCGAGTACTCCATCGCGCGCGACCACAACAACAGGGCGCTCGAACACTTCCGGCGCGCGGGCGACTGGCGCGGCATGGCCGACTGCTACTTCGGCCTCGGCATGGCCGACGCGCACGAGGGGAGCTGGGAGAAGACGCTGGAGAACTTCGAGCAGGCCATCCAGCTCATCGGCGACAGGCCCGCGCCCTTCATGCTGGGCAAGATTTACAGCAACGCGGCGGCCGCCTACTGGTGGCTCCAGCGCCCGCACGAGGGCATCCGCGCGCTCGAAAAGGCCATCGCCTACAACGAGCGCACCGAGCACAAGGACAACGCCGCCACCGCCTACAACAACCTCGGCATCAACCTGCTGCTGACCGGCGAGTGGGACCGCGCGCAGGCCGCCTTCAAGCGCGCGCTCGAACTCGTCATGGAGATGGACGAGCACCACGGCCCGGCCGCCATGGTCTTCGACTCGATGGGCGAGCTGCGGATGCTGCGCGGCGACCTCGAAGAGGCGCGCGAGTACCTTGAGAAGGCGGTCGCCAGCGGCGTCAAGAGCGGCAAGAAGTGGTACATCTCGCAGGCGATGCGGACGCTGACGCGCTGCTGCATCCGGCAGGGGCTCGGGGACGAGGCCCTCGACGTGTGCACGCGCGTGCTGGAGCTGACCGAGTCGATGGGCGACCACCGCGGCATCTGCGACGCGAGCACCCTGCTCGCTGAGACGCGGCTGCTGCGCGGCGAGCTCGACGAGTGCGCGCAGATGCTCGCGCGCGTCGCGGAGGAGACCGACGCGACGACGACCGACCTCGCCATCTCGGGCGAGGCGCAACGCGTCCAGGGGCTTCTGGCGCTGGCGCGCGAGGACGCGCCGCTCGCCGTCCACCACTTCGGCCGCTGCCTCTCGATCTCGGAGATGCTCGGCGACCGCTACCGCACGGCGCGCGCGCACGGCCTCCTGGGGCGCGCCTACGCCGCCTCCGCGCAGCCGGAGCGCGCGCGCGAGCACCTGGGGCTGGCCGTCCACACCTTCTCGGAGCTGGGCGCCAAGCTCGACCTGAAGCTCGCCGAAGAGTCGGTCGAAGAGCTTGAGGGCCAGGCGCCCGAGGAGCAGCACGTCGAGCCGCCCGCGCCCGCGCAGCTCCTGACGCTGCGCCTGGCCGAGGCCGTCGCCTCGCGCGAGCTGCTCCTGCGCGAGCTGGCCGCGGTCATCCACCAGGAGACGCGGGCCGCGCGCATACTCGTCGCGGAGGCGGGCGAGGACAGGCACATGAAGGTCGTCGTGGCGCACGGCTACGACGTGTCGGAGTCGGCGCAGGCGGCGGCCGCCCTCGACCGCGCGACGACGGAAGAGGAGCGCGAGCGCTACGCCGCGTCGC
Source organism: Pyrinomonadaceae bacterium (assembly GCA_036389235.1). Lineage (GTDB taxonomy): Bacteria > Acidobacteriota > Blastocatellia > Pyrinomonadales > Pyrinomonadaceae > QHXN01. The sequence continues at coordinate 25,874 of DASVQJ010000300.1, forward strand.
AGGACGCGCGCCTCGTCGCGCTCCGCCCGACGAGCGCGCCGCCCGCGCTGTTACTCGTCGCGCCGCGCGCGCTCTCGGCGCTCCCGGGCGGCACACCCTTCGAGCCGCTCCTCAAGGTCGTGGAGCTCGGCATGGACGTGTGCGCCCTGCGCGCGCGCGCGCGGACGGGCGCGGGGACGCGGGCGCCGGACTCGCTGGCGGGCGCGTCTTTGATGCCGGGCTTCATCCATTCGAGCCCGGCGATGACGCGCCTCGTCGAGGAGGTGCACAAGATTCGCTCGTCGGACGTGACCGTGCTCATCACGGGCGAGTCTGGGACGGGCAAGGAGCTCGTGGCGCGCGCCATCCACGCGCTCTCCTCGCGCCGCGGCAAGGTCTTCATCCCCTTCAACTGCACGGCCGTGCCGAAGGAGTTGTCCGAGGGCTACCTCTTCGGCTACCGGCGCGGGTCGTTCACCGGCGCGGTCTCGGACTCGGCCGGCGTCATACGCACGGCCGTGGGCGGCACGCTCTTCCTCGACGAGGTGGGCGACCTGCCCCTGGACGTTCAGCCGAAGCTCCTGAGGTTCTTGCAGGAGGGCGAGATTCAGCCGCTCGGCGAGCAGCGCCCGCAGAAGGTCGACGTGCGCATCATCGCCGCGACCAACACAGACCTCGAAGGCATGGTGGCCGACGGCCGCTTCCGCGAAGACCTCTACTACCGCCTCAACGTCATACGCCTGCGCGTGCCCCCCCTGCGCGAGCGCCGGTCGGAGATACCGACCATCGTCAGCTACTACATCAACCACTACTCCGCGAAGTTCGGGCGGCGCGACATACAGATCACGCCGCAGACCTTAGACCTGCTGATGGTCTGCGACTGGCCGGGCAACGTCCGCCAGCTCACCAACGAGATTCAGCGCATCGTCGCGCGCACGGAGGACGGGGCGGTCATCACGCCCGACCTCCTCTCGCCCGAGCTGCGCCGCACCGCGAGCCCCTCGACGGGCGCGGGCACGCTCTCGGCGCCGTCCGCCGGGCTCGCGGCCACCGCCGCCGCGCAGGCCATCGCGCAGGGCTTGACGCTGGCCGACGCGATGGGCGAGCTTGAGCGGCGGATGATCGCCGAGGCGCTGCGCAAGCACAACGGCAACATCTCGCGCGCCGCGCGCGAGCTGGGCCTGACGCGCCGCGGCCTCTACCTCAAGCTCGGCCGCCACGACCTCAGCGCCACGGGCTGAACGCGCATGGACCTCCCCATCGCCATCTTCGTCGCCCTCCTCTGCCTGGCCGCCTTCCTCCTCACCATGACCGTCCGCCGCGACTTCCGCACACGGGAACGCCTGCGCCGCGAACAGCAGCGCCACTCCCAAAACGCCCGCCGCAAACCCTGACCCGCCCGCCGCCTACCCCCGACCGACTCGAATCGAGCCCGAACTCCTTCAGTTCAAAGGTCAACCGACCGAACTCAACGGGAAAGTCACCGAAGGGTAGCTTTAAGTCGTCGGAAAGTACCCCGGAGCCTCCGGGGAGTACGCCGAAGTCGCCGGGAGGTACTTCGCAGCCGCCGGGAGGTACGCCGGAGTCGTTCGGGGGTAGGCAGAAGTCTTCAAGAGGTACTCATAAATCGCTTGAATTCCCCGCGGAAAGGCATATACTGCCCCGCGTTCACCTCGCGCGCCCGGTCAACCCACTCGAACTTCACTTCGGAGGTAACAAATTATGGCGAGACTCAAACGCAGCTCCACCACACTGGAGACCGCACGGCAACGCCTGTCCGGCCTCAAGAGCATCACACCCAAACCCAACTTCGGCCCCACCCTCGACATAGACCAATACGAACAGGAGATCGACGCCTACGCCGCGAGCCTCGACAACTACAACGCCACGCTCTCGCTCCTCGACCGGCTCGCCAACGGCCTCGAAGCGGACGAGGCGCAACTCCGCGACAAGAACAAACGGATGCTCGCCGCCACCGGCGCCCTCTACGGCCACGACAGCAACGAATACGAGACCGCCGGCGGCACCCGCGCCAGCGACCGCAAACCCGGCACTAAGAAGAAACCCAAAAACAACTAACCGCACCAACCCGACATCACTCCCACCCGACCGGCGGCGGCAGACCCTGGCACGGCCGACCGCCGCCGGTCGGCTTTGCCAGTCGATTAATAATCAGGCAGGAATAGTTGGACAGGACTCTTGATTTTTGGCAGACGTTCTAAGGCCGGTGCCGAGACTTTACGGGAAGCGTTTCAGGCAGATCAAGCTCGTCGTCAACCAACCTCTCCAAACAGACACCGACGACCCGCGCATATTCCAGGAGCAACGACAGCGGCGGCTCATTCTTCCCCAACTCGTATTCAGAGATGCGCTTGTAATCAAGCGTGTCCTCGAACCCCAAGCGCCTTAGCATCTCACTCTGGGAAAGTCCTAACGCCTGCCGAATCTGTAACAGCTTTCCGGCCAGCCGCTCCTGCCTCATGCGCGCCCGCTTCCCCATCAGGCATTTCCTTCTACAGCTCAGGAGTGCTTCGGCTTGGTGGGTAGCTTGGCGGGCAGGTCTAGCTTATCGTCCGCTAAAATCTCTAGCGGTATGTTCGCCAGCCGTGCGTAAGCCAATAATAGTTGTAAGGGCGGCTCGCGCTTACCTTGTTCAAAGTTGGAAATTTGCGCGGGGTAGAGCGGCGAATCCGCATAGTCGAGCCTGCCAACTATCCCCGCCTGACTCAACCCTAACGCCGTCCTAATCTGCAAGAGCTTTTCCCCTAGACGCTGCGGGGCAGGTCTTCGCGCCATCAGGAGTCACCCCCTGACAGCACTTCGCCCTTGCCTTTACTATCAACTGATAGTAGGATGCTTCTGCGTAACTGATTCGCCGTGAGTAGAGACCTCTCCTGCTCAACGGCGATGCTCATCTCTGAGGGTGAGCAAGCACTTACGCATCCGACCCGTTGCCTTTCAAAGACACGAACGCTAAGGAGAATATCACATGGGGATTTACGTCCGCGATTAGAGACAGGGGTGCGTAAGGGCAACGCGCCTCTGGGCACGCCCCCTCTCATCGGGGCTGTGCCGCCGGGCCGCACGCGCGGCGAAGTCGCGTGCGGCCCCCTACCTTTGAGGCAAGTTTAAGCACTTTTGGGGTAAGCTACCCTTTTGAGGCAAAGCCCCAGGGCTGGCTGTGCCTAACAGAACCTTCTGAGGCACGTTCTGTTGGGCAGGAATTTGTTCGGTTGGGCAAGAGTCCTGCAGAAATCAGAAATTAGTTGTTGCGTGGGATGAGAACGGGCGTATAATCCGCAACACAACTCCGCTCTTTGAGACATCAACGCTCTGACGCCGAAGGCAAGGTCATAGGCCACAAGCCTCTTACTGCAGCCCGACTCTTCAGAGTCCCTATTCACCAGAGGGGTCACGGTTTCGATACCCCTACCTCTTAGTGGAAGGAGCTTAGAATGTCGCACCACGCCTCCCTACATGGGGAGAAAACCCGCCCGTTAACCGTCGCCAACACCGGATTCCTGCTCGACCGCATGGGCGAGGACTGTCATCCGTTGCAGTTCCTGCGCGAGCTCACACAAAATTCAATAGAGTCCATCCTGCGGACAGACGAGAAGAAGGGCGAAATTGTCTGGGACGTGGATTGGAAGCTTCTCAGCGATACCGGCTATTACAAACTCAGCATTACCGACAACGGCGATGGTATGACCGGCGACGAAATGGTCAAGTACATCAACCAGTTGTCGTCTTCCGTCTCGGAACAGTCATTCATCGGCAACTACGGCGTCGGGGCGAAGATTTCTGCAGCCACAAGAAATCACGCGGGACTCGTCTACCTATCTTGGAAGAGCGGAAAGGGGGCTATGATTCACCTGTGGCGCGACCCTGACACCGCGCAGTACGGACTTAAGCAGTTCGAGATAGGCGGCGTGTTCATGCATTGCGGAGAGGTCGAAGATGAAGTCAAGCCGGATATCATCCGCGACCACGGCACGCGGGTTGTGCTGCTCGGAATGGCTGGCGACGCTAACACGATGGATGCGCCTGCAGGCTCATCCTCGCCTTCGCGTTGGGTGGCGAAGTATCTAAACGGCAGATACTTCAGATTCCCTGAAGGCGTCACGATAAAGGCCCGCGAAGGCTGGACTCTGCCGCGAGAAAACAGGGACACCAACGTACTCCGAACGGTCACGGGCCAAGAGCAATACCTTAAGAAGCACGCGGAGGCGTTCGGCACGCTGCAGTTAAACAAGGCCGTCGCCTATTGGTGGATTCTTAAGGATGACAAGTTCATCAGCCAACTCTCAGGTACCTATGAGTCTGCAGGCCACGTCGCCGCTCTGTACAAAGATGAGTTGTATGAACTGCAGACCGGACGGGCGGGTACGGCCCGCTTGCAGCAGTTCGGCGTGATTCTCGGCCATAGAAGGGTAATCATATACGTCGAGCCGCAGGCGGACGAACTTTCGAGGGTTACGACTAACACGGCCAGGACGCAACTTATGGTTAACAGCGAACCCTTGCCGTGGGCCGAATGGGCTGCAGAATTCCGTGAGAACATGCCGCCCAAACTGTCAGAACTTGTTAAAGAAGCTGCAGCGGGGACTTCTGCAGACGACCATACCAAATCCATCAGAGAACGCCTGCAGCAGATACTCGACCTATACAAGTTGAGCCGCTACAGGCCATCCCCGAACGGAACTCTGGAAATAGATATGGACGCCATAGCCCGCGGGGGCAGGTCGAGGCCGTCCAACGATACAAGGGGGACGGGCGGCACGTCAGGGACTAAGGGGGGCGCTGCAGGTAGCGCTTACTCGGCGTACTTAAAGAAAGACGGCGTGCCGGGCGAAGAAGTTAAAATAAACCCCTTCCCGGAGGTTCATTGGGTAAGCGTCAAGGACAACACGCGCGTTGCCCCGGACTTAGAGGACAGGGCGGCGAGGTATTTGCCGGAACAGAACTGCCTCATCATCAACGCCGATTTTCGCGTCTTCACGGACATGATTGAAAAGTGGAACCGCGAGCTCGGCAAAGGCACCGGAGTATCCGACATCGTGCGGAACGCCGTGCGGAACTGGTTTCAGCAGGCGTTAGAAGAGACAATCATCGGGATACAAGCGCTGCAGGGGGCAAAGGAGTGGACTGACGAAGACATACGTAAGGCCACCTCAGAAGAGGCTCTAACCGCTGCAGTAATGCAACGCTACCATGTCTACAACTCGGTCAAGCGCGAACTCGGCTCCAAACTCGGCAAGATACAGGCGGCCTAGCGCTGCAGAAAGAGGCATAAGGGCGGGAGTCCCGCCCTTATGCCTCTATGCGCTTAGCCCCTATTTCTTTGCTGCAGACTGCCCACGCATGGGCTTTGCCTAAATAGTCGGTTTGAGGGCTGACTTTTTGGGCAGACCGCCGAAGGGCTGGATACTTGGTAGCCAGTGGATACTTGGTAGTCAGGTGGGGTTTGAACGTTTTTTGGGCGGAAAAGTGGGGAATACAAGTTTTGTTGCAGATGTTGGATACCTCGTATCCAACATGGGGGTCGGGAGGGGGTCGGAGGGGGTGGGGGAGGGGTGGGTGTAAGTTGTTTGAAAAGTTAGGGTTATCTTCTTTCGGGCGGGGCGTGCCGGAGTAGCTTTTGGTGGCACGTCGATTGAACTAGGGAGGGTCAGATCGTTGACAGGTTTCGTGAGTGACGCGGCCTTGAACTCATTCGTCCGACTCTCACAGTCGGGCGCGAAACCTGCCAACGGTCCCCAGTTCTTTAGATGAAGGGCGGCTCCCGTTCCCCAAACACACGCCCCCCGGCGTGCAGGAGCCGAAAGGAATGACCGAAATGTTTCGCCGAATCACAGCTAGCACGATCCTCCTGGCACTCTTCAGCGCTTACGTCTCCCCGCTCGCGGCCAACGCCGCCGCGGACGCGCCGAAGAAGGCCGACAAGCACGCCTCGAAGCTCGCCCCCGAGTTCGAGGCCGTTGGCGCGTCAGACGAACTCGTCCGCGTCATCATCCAGACCAACGGCCGCCCCAATACCTCTCACTCCGAAGCTATCAACTCCAAAGGCGGCTCCAGGGGCCGCACCTTCGAAGCGCTCGACGCCATGACGGCGCTCGTGCCCCGCGGCGCGCTCGCCTCCCTGGCCGCGCGCGACGACGTGGCCTACGTCTCGCCCGACCGCCCGGTCGGCGCCTCGATGGCCGTCACCCGCGAGGCCACCGGCGCGGCGCTCGCGCAGGCCGGCATCCAGAACACCCCCGGCGTCACGGGCAAGGGCGTCGGCATCGCCATCATTGACAGCGGCATCTCCCCCTCCCACCCGGACTTCCAGAAGAACGGGAAGTCGCGCATCGCGGCCGCCGTCGACTTCACCGACGGCGGCGCGGCGGTTCGCGGCGACGGCCACCTCCTGGGCGACGGCGTCGGCGCCGACCGCGAAGGTCACGGCACGGGCGTCGCGGGCGTGGCGGCCGGCAACGGCGCCGCCTCGAAGGGCTACGGCGAGAGCTTCGCCGGCATCGCCCCCGAGGCCAGCCTCATCGACCTCAAGGTGCTGGACGACAACGGCGTAGGCACGACCGGCTCGGTGCTCGGCGCGTTCAACTGGGCCATCGCCAACCGGCAGCGCTACAACATCCGCGTGCTGAACCTCTCGCTCGGCGCCCCCGCCCGCGAGTCCTACCACACCGACCCGCTCTGCAAGGCGGTCGAGCGCGCGGTCGTCGCCGGCCTCGTCGTCGTCGCCGCCGCCGGCAACGACGGCCGCACCGACGAGATCATCGGCCAGAACCCCGACGGGACGCCCCGCTACCGCCCGGTCTTCGGCGCCATCCACAGCCCCGGCAACAGCCCCTACGCGATCACGGTCGGCGCCTCCGACACGCGCCGCACCGCCCGCCGCAACGACGACCTCATGGCGCAGTTCTCCTCCAAAGGCCCGACGGCTATCGACCACCTCGCCAAGCCCGAGCTGGTCGCGCCCGGCCGCGGCGTCGTCGCGGCGATGTCGCAGGAGAGCCCGGCGACGGCCGCCCAGCGCCCCGACCGCGTCGCGGTGCCCCAGGGCGCCGGCGCGCTCCAGAACGTCTACTACACATACTACGGCACGTCCTTCTCGGCGCCGGTCGTCAGCGGCACGGTGGCGCTGATGCTCGAAGCCAACAAGTCGCTGACGCCCGCGCTGGTGAAGGCGGCGCTGGTGAGGACGGCGAACGCGCTGCCCGACTCGCTCTTCGCCTCGAAGGCGGCGAGCGTGATGACGCAGGGCGTCGGTCAGGTCAACGCGGCGGCGGCGGTCGAGCTGGCGCTCGCGTTCGTGCCGAACGCGGACAGGCTGAAGGCCGGCCAGCAGGTGCTCCGCCCGAACGCGACGGTCGGCGGCTCGTTCCGCATCGGCGGCGAGACGGTCACGACCTCGAACCGCGTGCTCTACGCCGACGGCGTCGTCTTCACCCCGCAGCCCTTACTCGTCAACGGCATCGTCCTCGGCGACGCGCACCTCATGTGCGACGGCCTCCTCCTGAGTGACGGCTTCCTCCTGGCCAACGGCCTCATGCTGGGTGACGGCCACCTGATGACCGACGGCCACCTCATGACCGACGGCCACTTGATGACCGACGCGATCCTCTTCGGCGACGGCCACCTCATGACGGATGGGCACCTCATGACCGACGGCCACTTGATGACGGATGGTCATCTGATGACGGATGGCCACCTGATGACGGACGGTCATCTGATGACCGACGGTCATCTGATGACCGACGGCCACCTCATGACCGACGCGATTCTCTTCGGCGACGGCCACCTGATGACGGACGGCCACCTGATGACCGACGGCCATTTAATGACGGACGGTCACCTGATGACCGACGGCCACTTGATGACGGACGGCATCCTGTCGGACGACTTCAGGAGCCTGTAAGGAAAGATTCTGGCGGTTGGGGTAGGTGAGAAGGGCACGGGGGCGACTCTGAAGGGGAGTCGCCCCCGTGCCCTTTGTTCGAGGGCGGATGACGAGAACCGTACTGACCGACTCCCGTCATCCGTCGCCCATCATCCGGACTTCGGCCCTTCCCTTTCGCCTCACGACCCGAAGCGCTGGCGGTACTCAATCGAGGTGATGAACGCCTTGACCATCTCGGCGCGGATGTAGTCGCCGCCGAACTCGTTGAGCTTGCCCAGCCAGAAGTCGAAGCCGCTGAAGTCTGTGTTGGGCGGGTCGTCCGGGTTACGGCGCAGGTAGCCGAAGTACTGCATCAGGACGAAGGCGCGGTTGAACTCCTGCTGGACGAGGTTCGCGTCCTCCGCGACCTTGCGCAGCACGCTCGCGCGCCCCGAGTCCGTGTTGTTCGCCGACAGCTCGTTGATGAGGTTCTGGCGCTCCGTCGCGTCGAGCACGCCGCCCGCGTTCGCGTTCAGGGCGTCGACGAACTGCGTCGGCGAGAGCGTCCGCGGGTAGCGCGCGAGGAACTCCGCGCGCTGGACGAACCTGAGCAGGAACGCCTGCTTGTTCGCCTCAAGCTGCGCCTCCCAGCTCCCCACCCCGACGACCACGTTGCGGCCTATCTCCTGCGTGTCGGGGAAGAACTGCTGGAAGCGCACGGGCACCGGCGTCCCCGCCACGTTGCCGTAGGCCGCCTTGTAGAGCCTGTAGACGAGGTAGCCGGTCTGCTGGAACTCTATCGACAGGAAGAACGCGGCCGAGACGTTGATGCGCTTCACCTCACGGCAGGCGGCGTTCCCGCCGCACGACTCGATCTCGCCCGTCCAGAAGTTGAGGCCCGACTGGTCGGGCTCGCGCGAGAGGAAGTCGCGGTAGTGCTGCGCGACGAAGAACTGCGAGTTGTCGGAGAGGTTCTGCCCCCCGGGCACGCCGTTCGGCAGGTCGACGGTCAGGCCGCCCGAGATGTACGCGAGCTGCCCGGCCGAGGAGACGGCGCGGACGCTGTACTCGCCCGGCGGCGTCAGGACGCTCGGGTTGATGTCGAAGCTGATGACGGGGATGCCGAAGCCGTTGAGCTGCTGCACGTTCCCCACCGTGATGTAGGGCGAGTTGATGCTGATGCTGACGCCGGTCGGCGTCCCCGCGGGCGCGGCGTTCATGTTGTCGCCCGCGACGAGGATGGTCTGCGGCTGCCCCGGCACGACGGGGACGGCCACGGTCGAGAGCTGGAAGCTCGCGCCCGTGCCGATGAACCTCGGGTTGATGACGGGCGCCGCGCCGGGCACGCCCACGTTGAGCGTCGCGGTCGCCGCCGCGCCGACCGTCACCGTCCCGGCCTCCGTCGTCGCGAAGGGCGGCTGGTTCGAGAGCGTCGAGGCCGGGTAGCCGCCGCCGTTCGACCCGATCTGCGTGGCCGCGACCGGCTCGTCCAGAGGCTCGACGACGACGCGGTACTGCCCAGGGGGCAGGCCGTCGATGCGGTAGTTGCCCGCGGCGTTGACGACGTTGCCGGCCACGACGCGCCCCGTCGCCACCTCCTCGGCGAAGACGTGCGCGCCGAAGGCGGCCGTGCCGGTGGCGGAGTTGTAGCCGACGCGGCCCGCGATGCTCCCCAGCCCCGCGCGCGGGCCGTAGATGGCGCGGATGCCTGCGACGTCGTCCGCGGAGAGCGTCCGCGTCGTGAAGCCCGGCAGGTTGTAGGTGCCGTTCGTCCCCTGCCGCGGCTGCATCGTCGCGGCGACCACGCCCGAGTGTTCGAGCCCGAGCATGTGGCCGATCTCGTGGACGAAGGTCGATTCGAGGTCGTAGCTGTCGGCCGTCCCGTCGGCCGAGAAGAAGCTGGGGGCCTGGTTGCCGAAGGGGTCGAAGCGCGTCGGGAGCGGGTTGAGGGCGAGGTCCGCCTCAAAGATGTTGCCCGAGCCGTCGAAGCTGACGCGCGCGCGCCCCGGCTGGACGCCGGTCGAGAAGAGCGCGCGGTTCGTGCCCGTGTCGGCGATGGTGATGAGGCTCACGCCGTCGGCGACAGCGTCCTGCGCGGCGCTCGTCGTGACGTTGAACTGGATGTTGGAGGCCAGCGCCCAGCGCGAGAGCGCGCGGCGCGCGGCCAGGACGACCTGCGCGCCCGTGGCGCGGACGTAAGAGGGCGGGGTGTTGAGCGAGGTCGAGAGCGCGACCGTGATGTTAGTCACCGGCCACCTGACCTGCGTGGTGGCGGCCGTGCTCGTGTACTGCAAGGTGTAGGCGCGCGGGCGCGCGGCAGGCGCGAGAATCAGCGCTGCCAGGACGAGTAGCGTGGAGGTCAGACGCATGAAATAACCCCTTGTCGGCTAGGTCGGAAAATATGGGGAACGGCCCGGCGGGGAGAAAACGCTTCGTGAAGTTCGGGACGAAGGCCGCACGCGCGCGGCTTGAGGATGATAGCAGGGCGTGCGCCGCGACTTCAAACAGTTTTTTGGAAGGATGAAGAGGAACGCCGAACGACGAACTGAAGGCAAGCTGCCTTCAGTTCGTCGTTCGGCGTTCCCGCCTCATCGTTCGGGACTACTTTCGAGGGCGGCGCCTGGGGCGGCGCGGGGCGGCGGCGGCGGAGCCGAAGGTCGCGGCGGCGGCCGTGGCCGTCCCGGTGACGCCGTCGGCGATGGCCGCCGCGTCGTCGGCCGGCGCGGGCGCGGGCGCGGGCTGCTGCGCGCCGTGCAGGTCGGAGAAGGCGACCACGAGCAGGAGCCCCGCGACGCCCAGCGTGGAGATGAGGTAGAGCAGCGCCACCTGTTCGAGCATCAGCAGGACGACGATGATGATGACCGCGACGGCGCTCACCAGCAGCGAGTTGCGGCGCCGCCGCTTCCGCACGCCGTCGGCCGCGGCGCGGCTGTAGTTTCGACTCATGACAGACTCTCCCGAAAAAATTAGTGCCCCGACGAAACCGATAATCTATCACACGGGGGCGCGGGGCGGCCAACGGCGGGGGCGGCGCAGACGGAAGGGGGCCGGCCGTCTCTCACGGCCGGCCCCCTTCGTCAAGCGGATTCTGCCGGGGCACGCCCCGCGTCAGTAGATGACGCGCATCGGCAGGATCGAGGCGGCGTTGGATATGGAACCCGTGCCGGCCCCGAAAAGGAGATTGCGCATCACGACGCGGGCGCTGCCCGAGTTGTCGGGCACGTCCACGATGTCGTAGGGGTGGAGCTCGATGTCCTTGATCTTCTCCTTCTGGATGTCCTTGAAGTTGACGATCATCTTCTCCGGCTCCGACTGCCCCTTCTTCCGGCGCCAGATGATGATGGCGTCGGACTTGGAGTCCTTGGCGAGCCCGCCCACCATGGCGATGGCCTGCTTGAGCTGCATCCCGTTCTTGAGGTAGAGGCTCATCGGCTGGCGCACGGCGCCGGTCATGTAGACGGGCTGGGCCTCCTGCACGATGACGATGTCGCCGGGGCGGACGACCGGGTTGGCCTCCGCCTTGCCGTCCTTGAGCGCGAGCAGGCTGTAGACGTCGTAGCCGACCTGCGTCGGGTCGGCCGGCTTGAACGTCTCGGCGGGTATGGCCGCGAGGTCTTCCGCGTCCGGGCACATGATCGGCTCGGTGTGGAAAATCTGGATGTCGCCGCCGGCCGCCTCGGTCACGCCGCCGCTGGTGGCGAGCAGGTCGAGCAGCTTCACCTTGCGCTGCATCTGCACGCGCGAGGGCGAGCGGACGGCGCCGAAGACGACCGCGGGCGGGCGGCTATTGGCCTGGGTCAGCCGGAGGTTGACCTGCGGCTTGTTGAGGTATCGGGAGAGCTCCTTGACGATGTCCACCTTGATCTCGCGGTCGGAGCGGCACTGCGCGCGGATCGGCGTCTCGATGAACGGGACGGCGACGTTGCCCTCGTCGTCCACGACCAGCGGGCCGTTGAACTGCGGCTCGTTGTAGACCCGCAGGTCGAGCACGTCGCCCGGCCCCAGCAGGTACTTCTTGTCCCGCGCGTCGAGCGAGGGCGCCCCCGAGGAGGACGTGTTGACCACCGCGCCCTGCGAGGCGGGCGCGCCGCCGTCCTGGGCCACGGCGGCGGCGCCGCCGCAGCAGACGGCGAGTGCGAGAAGAACGAAGCTCTTAAGTCTCATAAAACACCTTCCTGTGGAAGAGGGGCGCGGGGCGTGCCCCGCCGAGTCAGTCGAAAAACGAAAACCGGAGGCCGGAAACTGTAGATGCCGCGGCGGCCGCGGCGGCTGCCCCGTGAGCGCTCATTCTCCCCGCCCGCTCAGGCGCCCGTGGCCGTCGGCGTGGCGGCGTCGGTGCCGGCGGTGCGCGCCGCGCTCAGGGACGGTGCCGGGGAGGGCGAACCCCCTGAAGAGCAGGTTGCAATTGTCGCACAAGAGGTTGTAAACGCCAATCATCCGCAGCAGCAGGGGCGTGTCCGTGTACCCCCGCCGCACGCGCGAACTCCGGCACTTGGGGCAGCGCTGTGAGATCAACCCGCCACCTCGCCCCCGTCGCGGCGCCCCGCGCGGCGCACGCCCGCGCCGTCGCCGCCCGGCTCCGCGTCCAACTCCTCGGCCATCTCGGACGTGCGCAGCCGCGCCCGCAGCATCTCGATCTCGCGTTGGATGCGGTTGGCGGCCTCGTCGCGGGCGTCCTCGCTCATGTCGGCGCGCGAGAGGTAGAAGAGCGCGTCGCGGTAGCGCGCCACGGCGCGGGCGTAGCGGCCGCGGAAGGCCGCGCGCTCGGCCATCTCGACCCACTGCCCGACCTTCACCGACGCGATGAAGTTGCGGAGCGCGACCGAGGAGTCCACGAACTCCCGCTCGCCGGGGTAGGCCCGCAGAGCCTCGCCCACGACTTCGAGGGCGCGCTGCGCCGTCTCGATCTTGTCGGAGTTGCGCACGCGCCTCTGCGCCTCGTGCGTGAGGCGCGTGGCCTCGCCGCGCGCCCAGGCGAGCAGGTGCTTGCGCTGGAGTGCGCGGACGCGCTCCTGCCCCGAGCGCAGCGCCGCGCGCATCTCGGCCGCCCCGCCCGGCGCCCGCAGCGCCTCGTCCGTGTTGAAGAGGTACTGCTCGCAGAGCCTGGAGGCTTCGAGGTGCGACTCGGGCGGCGTCGAGGGCGTGTCCAGCTCCGAGAGCCTTTGCTGGAGCGTGCGCAGCGCCGCCACCTGCGCCTGCATGCCCGGCCAGTTGTTGGCGGGCGTCTTCGCCTTGAAGGGGGCGCGCGCCGGGTCGCCCGCGCCCATCACCATCTCCATCTCGCGCGTGTAGCGCGCCCACGCCCTCCGCATCACCACCTCGCGCGCGGCCGCGGCGAAGAGGATGACGAAGCCGGCGGCGAGCCCCGCAGGTATCCACGGCGCGTCGTCGCCCTCGGAGCGCAGCAGCACCCAGATGACCCAGAAGAGGGCGATGGAGAGCGAGCCCGCGACGAACATGTAGCCCGCCGTCGAAGGCATGCGCGGCTGCGCGCGGCGCCGCCCCACGCCCGCTTGTGCGCGCGCGCGCTGCTGTGCCGCCTGCTCGGCTGGGCTGGTGGGCAAGTTCTCTCTCCGTGTTTAAAGGGGGCGCGGGCCGCGCGCACTTCTTACCGGGAGGCCGGCGCCGCTCTCCCCCGACGCCGCTTGCGGCCGAAGCCCGGATTATAGTCTTTCCCGCCCCACCCGTCCATCCGCACACAATTGCGGGATGCCGTCCGCGGGCCGCGGACGGGTGGGGGGATGCGCGCCCAG
>DASVQJ010000301.1:0-4503 GCA_036389235.1 Pyrinomonadaceae bacterium
CCCCCCCCCCCCCCCCCCCCCCCCCCCCCCCGGCCCCCTCGTTCGTGTCACGAAAACCGCTTAGCTAACGCGCGGCGGCGCTGGCCTTGGTACCGCCGCGCGCGCCGGACGCGGGGCGCGTGCGCTGCCCGCCGCCGCGCGAGCCCGCCGTGGGCGCCTGCGCGCGGCCGGCTTCGAGCCGCTGCTGCCACCAGACCATGATCGGGCTGGCGATGGCGATGGTCGAGTAGACGCCGAAGACGACGCCGATGAAGAGCGCCAGCGAGAAGCTGCGCAGCACCGGCCCGCCGAAGAGGACGAGCGCCAGCACCGAGAGGAAGACCAGCCCCGAGGTGATGACCGTGCGCGACATCGTCTGGTTGACCGACTCGTTCGTCAGGTCGTAGAGGTTCGAACGCCGGTGCAGCCGAAGGTTCTCGCGGACGCGGTCGAAGATGACGATGGTGTCGTTGACCGAGAAGCCGACGAGCGTGAGGAGCGCCGCGACGACCGTCAGGTTGACCTCGATCTGGAAGATGGAGAAGAGGGCGAGCGTGACCAGCACGTCGTGGAAGACGGCGAGGACGGCGGCCGCCCCGTACGTCCACTCGAAGCGGGCGGCGATGTAGAGCAGGATGCCGACGAGCGCCAGCAGCGTGACGGCGACCGCCTGGTTGCGCAGCGCCGCGCCCGCGACGGCGCCGACGGCCTCGGTGCCGGTGATCTTGAAGGCGTTGCCCTCGGCGGGGAAGGGCTGGTTGGCCTCGACCTGGGAGCCGCCGGTGAGGGTCTTCAAGCCTTCGGCCACGGTCTTGCGGCCGATGTCCACCTGCGTCTCGCCCTGCTGGGCGACCGTCTCGCTGGTCTCCATCTGCGGCAGGCGGATGAGCACCTCGCTCGGCTTGTCGGTGACGGGCTGGATGATGACGTCGGAGACGCCCTTGGCCAGGAGCGCGTCGCGGATGGCCTCGGCCGCGGGGCGCTCCTTGAACTCCGCGGTCACGACCGTGCCGCCCTTGAAGTCGATGCCGAGGTTGAACGCCTCCGTCCCGCCCGGCGTCAACTGCCGCCCGACGGCCGACGCCAGCCCGCCGAACATGATGGCGACCGAGACGAGGATGAAGGCCCGGCGGTACTTCAGCCAGTCGACGTTTACGTTTTGCAGTATCTGAAACATGGCAACTCGGTAAATGGTAAACGGTGAATGGTGAATGGTGAAAAGCAGTTCTATTTACTATTCACCATTTACCATTCACTCCCCTAAATGCTGAGCGTCTCGGCGCGCCCCTGCCTGCGCGCGAGACCCCACATGAAGATGGTGCGCGAGACGTAGACGGCCGTGAAGAGGTTGGCCAGCAGCCCGAGCACGAGCGTGACGGCGAAGCCGCGGATGGGGCCGGTGCCGAAGACGAACAGGAACGCGGACGAGACGATGGTCGTCACGTGCGTGTCGATGATCGTCACGAAGGCGCGGTCGAAGCCCACGTCGATGGCCGAGGCGACGGTCTTCCCCGTCTGCAACTCCTCGCGGATGCGCTCGAAGATGAGCACGTTGGAGTCCACGGCCATGCCGATGCCGAGGATGATGCCGGCGATGCCGGGCAGGGTCAGGGTCGCGTCGAAGACGATGAGCGTGGCGAGCGTCAGGATCGTGTTCAAGAGCAGCGCGACGACGGCGTTGATGCCCGACCAGCGGTAGTAGATGATCATCGTCAACACGATGAGCGCGAGCCCGGCGAGCGAGGCCGTCACGCCCGCGCGGATCGAGTCCGCCCCGAGGCTCGGGCCGACGGTGCGCTCTTCGAGGTAGACGATCTTCGCCGGGAGCGCGCCCGACCGCAGCGTGAGCGCGAGGTCGTTGGCCGAGTCCTTCGTGAAGTTGCCGGAAATCTGCCCCGTGTCGGTGATCTGCTGCTTGATGTAGGGCGCCGACTTCACGCGGCCGTTGAGGACGACGGCCATGTAGGCGCCGACGTTGGCGGCCGTCCACGCGCCGAACTTCTGCGCGCCCGAGGGCTTCAGGGTGAAGTTGATCTGGTAGGCGTCGTCGCCGCCCGCCGGGTTGTTCGAGGCGGCGTCGGCGCTGCGCAGTTCGCTGCCGTCGATGACCGCCGGCGACTCGACGACGACCCAGGCGGTGGGCTGGCCCGGCGCCGTGGGCGCGGCGCCGCCGGCCGCCGTCGGCTCGTTGCGCTCGTCGTAGGGGATCACCTGCCGGTTCGGGGGCACCGTGCCGCCGAGCGAAGCCTTGGCGGCCTCCTCGGTCGGGTAGGTCTGGATGGGCGAGGGGTTGCCGGGGCCGACGACCTTCATCAGCTCCAGGCGCGACTCGCTCTTCAGAAGCTCCTTGATGCGCTCGGGGTCGTCGATGCCGGGCATCTGGAGGAGAATCTGGTGCGAGTTGGTCGAGCCGTGCGCCTGGATGGTCGGCTCGGTGACGCCGAGGGCGTTGATGCGCGTGTCGATGATCTTGAGCGCGTCCTCGGTGGCGCGGTTGCTCAGCTCGGTCTTGGCGCGGTCGTTCATCTCCCAGGTGATGGTGTTGCCGCTCGTCGTCGCCGTCCACGCCGACGGGTCGAAGTCGTTGACGCGGCGCGGGAGCTGGTCGCGCATGTCGGGGATCCGCGACGCGTCGTTGGCGACGACGACGACGCGGTAGGTGTCGCCGCTGATCTCGGGGCGCGCCTCCTTGACGTCGAAGCCGAGGTCGCGGGCCGCGGTCTGCACGCCGTTGTAGACGTTCTCGGTCACGCGGCGCAGGTAGTCCTGCACCTGCACCTGCATGACGAGGTGCGAGCCGCCGCGGAGGTCGAGCCCGAGGTTGATGTTCTCGCGCAGGATGTTGTTGACGCCCGCCGCGGTCAGGTCGTTGCGCGTCGGCGTGTGCCTCGGCCAGAAGATCGCGGCCAGCGCGAGGAGCGTCACGATGGCGATGATGATGACGCGCTGTAGAAGATTCTTTTTCATGACTTCAGTTTTTAGTTTTCAGTTTTCAGTAAGAACGATGTCTTAACCGAAAACTGAAAACTGTTTACTTCTGAACCTCCTCCTCCCCCTGCATGCCGGCGACGGACGAGCGGGAGATTTCGAGGAGCGACTTGTCGGCGCTCATGACGAGCAGGGACTTCTCCTTGACCTGCTTGATGGTGGCGTAGATGCCGCCCGAGGTGACGACCTTGTCGCCCGGCTTGAGCGCCGAGACCATGTCGGAGAGCGCCTTCTGGCGCTTGCGCTGGGGGACGATGATCAGGAAGTAGAAGACGCCGAAGATGAGCAGGAAGGGCATCAGCCCGCCCAGAAGGCCGCCCATGCCGCCCTGGAAGATGAAAGCGAGATTGGTCATCGGAAGTTGAAAGGGTTCGAGCAACCTCAAATTCGGAATCCGGCGCGCGCGCGTCCGGCGCGCCCCGCGGCCCCGGCCGCAGCGGATTTTTGCAGGGGATAAAGCGACGCCGGACGGCCCGCGAGTCACCCGACGCCGGAGTCGATCTCCTCAAGAAACTCCCGCCGAAATCGCGTGAATTCGCCAGACCGGATAGCTTGCCTGACGCGCCGCATGGTGTCAAGGAAGAACGCAAGGTTGTGGTGCGAGAGCAGGACGGCGCCCAGCATCTCGCCCGTCATATATAAATGACGCAGGTACGCACGCGTGTGCCTGCGGCAGACGGCGCACCCGCACGCCTCGTCGAGCGGGCGCGCGTCGGTCGTCCAGGTCGCGTTCTTGATGTTGAGACGGCCCCGGGAGGTGAACGCCTGCCCGTTGCGCCCGTTGCGGGTCGGGATGACGCAGTCGAACATGTCCACGCCGCGCGCGACGCACTCGACGAGGTCTTCGGGCGTGCCGACGCCCATCAGGTAACGCGGGCGGCCGTCCGGCATGAGCGGCGCGACGTGCCCGACCACTTCGTACATGACCGGCTTCTCCTCGCCGACGCTCAGGCCGCCGATGGCGTAGCCGTCGAAGCCGACCTCGACCGTCCTCTCCAGGCTCTCGCGCCTCAGGTCGAGATGGGTCGCGCCCTGCACGATGCCGAAGACGGCCTGACGAGTGTTCGCGCCTCCCCTGCCCGCGTCCGCGCCCTCGCTTTGCAACTGGTCGAAGCGCGCGCGGGAACGCCTGGCCCAGCGCGCCGTCAGTTCCAGCGATTCGCGCGCGGCGCCGTGCGCGGCCTGACCCGGCGGGCACTCGTCGAAGGCCATCACGATGTCGGAGCCGAGCGCGGCCTGCACCTCCATCGAGACTTCGGGCGAGAGGAAGCAGAGGCGGCCGTCTATGTGCGAGCGGAACTCCACGCCCTCCTCCTTCACGCGCCGCATGTCCGCGAGGCTGAAGACCTGAAAGCCGCCCGAGTCGGTCAGGAGCGCGCGCCGCCAGCCCGTGAACCGGTGCAGCCCTCCGCACGCGCGTACCACCTCCGGGCCGGGACGGAGCAGGAGGTGGTACGTGTTGCCGAGTATGATGCGCGCGTCCAAGTCCTCGGCCTCGAGTTCCTCGAAGCGTACGCCCTTCACAGTCCCGAGCGT
>DASVQJ010000302.1:0-1618 GCA_036389235.1 Pyrinomonadaceae bacterium
GTGAGAGCTCGGCCGGGGTGAAGAGCCGGTGCGCCCAGGCGAGGAAGGCGGCCGCGCTGCGGTGTTCGATGGCGACGCCCTTGGGCCGGCCCGTCGAGCCCGAGGTGTAGATGACGTAGGCCAGGTTGTCGGGCGATGCGACGCTGCCGAGATCCGTCTCGCCCTCCGCCCCGGAGTCGGCCGCCTCCCAGACACTTTCGAGGCGGAGCACGCGCGCCGCAGACCTCGGCAAGACATCGAGCAGGCTCTCCTGCGTCAAGACCACCGACGCCTCGGCGTCTTCGAGCATGAAGGCGAGGCGGTCTTGCGGGTAGGCCGGGTCGAGCGGGACGTAGGCCCCACCCGCCTTCAAGACCCCGAGCAGCGCGGCGACGAGGTCGGGCGTGCGCCCGAGGCAGACGCCGACGCGCGACTCCGGGCCGACGCCGAGGGCGCGCAGGTGGCGCGCGAGCCGATTCGCCCGCGCGTTGAGTTCGGCGTAGGTCAGGCGCACGTCACCCGCCACGACCGCCACCGCGCCGGGCGTCTCCGCGGCCTGCCGCTCGAACAGCTCGTGCAAACAGGCGCCCGCCTCGTACGGCGCAGACGTGCTGTTCCACTGACTCAACTGCCGCGCCTCCTCGGCCGTCAGCAGCGGCAACTCGGCCACGGGGAGGTCGGGGTCGGCCGCGGCGGCTTCGAGCAGCATGCGGTAGTGCCCCGCCATCCGCCGCGCCGTCGCCTCGTCGAACAGCTCGGCGTCATACTCCAGGAGGCACCTCAGCTCGCCGTTGATCCCCTCCTCCGCCGACAAGAGCAGGTCGAACTTCGCCGTACCCGCCTCGGCCCTCACCGCCTCCAGCGCCAGCCTGCCCAGACTCAGTTCGCCCGCCGGGGCGTTCTGCAAGGCGAACATCACCTGGAAGAGCGGCGCGTGCGACAGGCTCCTCCCGGGGCGCGCCGCCTCGACTACCCGCTCGAACGGCGCGTCCTGATGCGAGAAGGCGCCCAGCACCACTTCACGCACACGCCCGAGCAGGCGGCGGAACGTGGGCGCGCCCGAGAGGTCAGTCCGCACGACGAGGGTGTTGACGAAGAAGCCGATCAGGTTCTCCACTTCCGAGCGCGTGCGCCCCGCCACCGGCGTCCCGACCGCCACGTCCTCCTGATTCGCGTAGCGCGACAGCAAGACCTGAAACGCCGCCAGCAAGGTCATGAACGTGGTCGCGCCCTCGTTCCGTCCCAGCGCCCTCACGGCGTCGGCCGCGGACGAAGAGATCGTGAAGGCGTGCGTCGCACCCGCGTGCGTGCGCGCCGCCGGGCGGGGCCTGTCGGTCGGCAGCTCTAAGACGGGCACGCCCGCCAAGCGCCCCTTCCAATATGCGAGCTGTGCGTCGAGCACTTGGCCAGAGAGGTGCTCGCGCTGCCAGATGGCGTAATCCGCGTACTGGACGGGCAGTTCCGCCAGCGGCGACTCCTCGCCTCTGGTGAAGGACGAGTAGAGTGTGCCTAACTCTTCGACCAACACGCCCATCGACCAGCCGTCACTGACGATGTGGTGCATGACCAGCACGGCGACGTGCTCGTCGGCGGCCAGGCGCAGCAGGCGCGCGCGCAGCAGCGGCCCGGACGACAGGTC
>DASVQJ010000303.1:0-16376 GCA_036389235.1 Pyrinomonadaceae bacterium
ATCTGCTCGCCGACCTGTTCGAGGCGAACACCTACTGGGAGCTCGCGGCGGAGCGGGCCGAGGCGGAGCGGACGGGGACGGGCGAGTGGCGGGTGACGCTCGACGTGCGTGCGAGCAAGGTGGTGGTCGACGAGGCGGGCGTCGAGACGCAGGTGCCGATGGACGGCCTCGTCGAAGTCGGCGTGTCCGCGGCGGCGGGGGACGGGGGGGCGGCCGCGCCGCCGTACCTGCGGATGCACCGCGTCCGCTCGGGCGAACAGCGCATCACACTGACGGTGCCGTGGGAGCCCGCCCGAGCCGGGATCGACCCGCGCAACCTGCTGATCGACGTGGAGGCCGGCGACAACCTCGCGGAGGTGACGGGCGCCGCCTCGCCGTGAGCGTATAGCCAGCCGCCGCGCGGTAGTGTTGCAAGAAGTATTTTGAGGCGAGAAGGGGCAGATGATAGGGGGCGATTAGGCAACGACCCCGAAGAGGGCCAGTCGAGCGTCTGCGGGCCGCAGTCCGATGCAAGCGCTGCGAACAGGCGGGACCACGTGATACCTGCTGATAATTTAGCCCCCCGGCGGGTTCTGTTGCGAGAATTATTCAGGCGCGTAGTAAGGCCTTGAGTGGCCCATGCCTATGCAGCCATACCGAAGAGGCTCGCGACGAACTTCGCCTGCCGCATTGCATCCCTGCCGTCTAATCTCTTGACCTGTCCCTTCCTCATCATGTGCAGCGACTCGATTCCTTCAAGCGTTCGTTCCGCGCTATGGTTTGATGGTGAAGAGCCATGCGATCAGGGACGTCATAAAGATTCAGGGGTCGACGTATTTAAAAAAGTAGATCAGGAAGTGGGGGCACGCCAACGTAACCGATGAAACTGGCGCCGGGGCACGACTTTTCGTAGGCGGCCGCAGAAGGTTGAAGAAATCGGCCGGCTTTTTTAGTATCTAACCTTCGTGCCCTACCGATTCAACAGCCCAGCCGCTGCGGGCTGAGAGCCTTCCGACTTTGAAAAAAATTTCCGCGCGCGCATAGGATTGGGTGCGCGCGGGAGTCTTTATAGGCAGAGACGCTTTCAACGGCCCGGCGGTCGAGGCCGCGCCCTACCCGCCGGTCTCCCGCCCGACAGCTCGACGTCGCGGCGGCGGGTCGTGTCAGAACGGTCTTCCGACCCCGGCCCCAGGGCCTTTAACCCTTTTCATGCTGAACCCCCGTCTAATCGCCATCAGCCCCGAAGATTTTTTCGCGCAGCACTACGGGCGGATGCTGGAGTGGTCGCTACACCTGACGAGCGGCGACCGCGCGGCGGCCGAAGACCTGCTGCACGACCTCTTCCTCCTCTTCACCCTCCGGCAGCCCGACTTCGAGTCGATCGAAAACGTCGAGGGCTACCTCTACACGATGCTCCGCAACCTCCACCTGTCGCAGCTCCGCCGCGCGACCCGCGCGGGGCTGCGGCAGCTCTCCATCGTGGAGTTCGACTCGGCCGCGCTGGGGCTGCGCGCGGTGGCCCCCCGGGCGCGCCTGGAGGCGCGCGACGAGTTGCGCCGCGTGTGCGATTACGTCTGCGTGCGGAAGGAGAAGTCGAAGGCGGCGAGCGTCCTCATCCTCCGCTTCTTCCACGGCTACTACCCGAGCGAGATCGTCCGGCTCCTCAAAGTCTCGCGCAAGGCGGTAGACATCCAGCTCCTGACGGCGCGCAACGAGGTGAAGCTCTTCCTGGAGAGACCGGGCGCCCTGTCGCTGCTGGGCGAGAGGCCCGCCGCGTCGGGTGCCGGCGACGCGCCGCTCCCGCACGCTGACGACGACGCACTCGCGGGCCTGCGCGAGATGATCTTCCGTTCGCGCCGCGGCGAATGCCTGTCGCCGGCGCGGATTCGCGGCCTGTACCTCGAAGGCGATGAGTCGGTCGCCTGCGAGCCGCTGGCGCACCTCGTGAGCTGCCCCGTCTGCCTCGACGCGACCAACACACTACTCGGCCTCCCCTCGCTGGCGGAGCGCTATCCTATGGACACACTCATACGAGACGTGAAGAAGAAGGGCGGCGGCGACGACGGTGACGGCGGGACGGCGGGCGGCGGCGGGGGCGGCGGGACGGCGGCCCGCCGCACGCTGAGGCGCTGGCGGCGCGAGGCCGGCGAGGTCTTCGAGCACAAGCCGAGCGAGCTGTGCATCTCGGTCAACGGCTACGCGCAGGGGTCGCGGCGGGTCAGCTCGGAGTTCAACGACATGCGGCTCGTCCTCGACCTGGCCGAGCCGATCAAGTTCGTCGAGGTCTTCAGCGAGCAGCAGACGCGCCTCCTGTTCCTTAACGTCGAGCTCCCGCCGGCGGGACCCTGCGTGCAGCCTTCGAAGGTCCTGCTGAGCGACGGGCGCACACTCGACCTCGCGCTGGAGTTCGGCAGCCCGTGGCCCACCGTGCAGCTCATCTACCACGACCCCGCCTTCGCAACCCCCGACGCGAGTCCCGTGGACGAGGGGGGGCGAGAAGGGCTGTCCGTCGCCGGCCCCCGCCCCGCCTCCGCCGCAGGTGACGAAGGGGGGAGGCCCGCCGAGCCCGGCGCGTTGAGGGGGGAACCGTTCCGGCGGCTGCCGGCACCCTTCGCCCGGCGCTTCTGGCTGCTGCGGCCCGGATTCGTGAGCGCGTTCGTGGCGCTCGCGCTCGTCGCGGCCCTGCTCTTCGTCCGCCTGTCCGTGCCCGCCGTCTCGGCCGCCGAGCTGCTCGACCGCACGCTCGCGGCCGAAGAGCAGGCCGCCGCGGATGACTCGACGGTCGTCCACCGCACGATGCAGTTGGAGGAGCGCGACGCCGGCGGCGGGGCGCTCATCGCCCGCCGCCGCATAGAGACCTGGCGGAGCCAACGCCGCGGGGCGACCGTACGACGCCTCTACGACCAGGGCGGGAGGCTCCTCGCCGGCGAGTGGCGGCGCGCCGACGGCTCGCGCACCGTCTACCGCCTGCCGGGCGAGGGCGGCGCGTCGCAGGGGGGCGTCTTCGAGGACGCCTGGCTCATCGACCCCTCGGCGAGGGACTTTAAGACTCTGGTGGGTGACGGCGCGCGCGCGCAGGTCGAAGAGGAGCGTGGGAGGTACGTCATAGCCTACCGGGGCGAGGCCGACGGCGGGGCGGACGGCGTCGTCGCGGCGACGCTCACCATCAGCCGCGCGGCCTCGCGCGCGACCGCCCAGACGCTCGTCTTGCGGAAGGCCGGGGAGGCGCGCGAGTACCGCTTCGTGGAGACGGGGTTCGACCTGCGGCCCGCGGCCGGGGTCCCGCCCTCGGCCTTCGAGCCCGACGGGGAACTGATGAAGGTCGGTGTGACCCGCACGTCCGTTGCGCCGCCGGCCGCGGCCGAAGCCGACCCGGCGGCCGAGCCCCGGCAACAGCCGGCCCACGCGACCGTGACGGCAACGAACGAGTTAGAGGTCGAGGTGCTGCGCCTGCTCAACCAGGTGGGCGCCGACCTCGGCGAGCAGATCAACGTCACGCGCACCCCGGGCGGGCGGCTCCGCGTCCACGGCGTCGTCGAGACGCAGGAACGCCGGGGCGAGCTCCTCCGCTCGCTCGCGGCCCTTTCCGGCAACTCGGCCGTCGAGGTCGAAGTGAGCACCACGAGCGAGACCCTCCGGTCGCGCGCCGCAGCGGGTCCCACGCAGCCGCCGGTCGTCCACCACGTGGGTCCGGCCGACGACCACATCGCGGCCGAGGAGGAACTGCGCCGCTACTACTCGAAGGATAAGGGCCTCTCCGACGAGGAGGCGCATGCCGCGATCCTCCAACTAGCGGGCCGCGCCTCGCAGAGGTCGATGCTCGCGCTGCAACACGCCTGGGCCATGAAGCGTCTCGCCGCGCGGTTCCCCGACCGGGAGCTGCGCGCGCTCGACGCCGCCGCGCGTGAGAAGTGGCTTTCCATGATGCAGTCGCACGCCCGCGCCGTGAGGCGGGAGAGCACCCAACTGCGCCAGGAGTTACAGCCCATCTTCCCCGGCGCCGGGGGGGAGCCCCCGGGAGTTACCCGCGGCGACGCGGGCGAGTCGGGCCTGGCGCGGGCCGCGGAGCGGCTGCTGGGGCTCTGCTCCGCCACCGACAAGGGGGTGCGCCGGGCCTTCACCGCCTCGCCCGAGGGCACCAGAGGCACCGCGCTGACGACGGCTCAGTTCTGGCGTGACCTCCGTCAAGTAGAAGGGCTGGCCTCGTGGGTCGAGGGCGAGGCTCAGAGGATGAAGTCTGTGCAGGCGGCGCCGGCGGCGGCCCCGTCGCCGGAGGAGAAGGACCGATGACGCGGCCGGTCGAGCTGACGCCCGCCCGAAGATTCCTGTTGGCGCTCCTCTGCGTCGCGCTCACGCCGGCCTGCGCGGCGTGGGCCGTTACGAGCCCCGCGGCGGCGCGGCCCCCCCTCACCTCGTCTTTGAGCGGTACGGTGGTCGACGAGAACGAGGCGATTGTCCCCGGCGCGCGCGTCACGGTGTCGAATCACGCGACCGGCCTCCAGAGGCAGGTGCTCACGGACGGCGAGGGCTACTTCGTCTTCACGATGCTCCCGCCCGGCGTCTACACCACGCGGGTCACACAGCAGGGCTTCGCCCCCGTCGAGGTCATGGACGTAACGCTCGGCGAGGGCGACCAGTTAGCCTTCAGGATACAGCTCAAGGTGGGCGGCGTCGGCCTGTACATCACGGTGGAGGACACGGTCTTGGCGCGCCACGAGAACTCTTCGACCGGCGTCGTCTTCGACCGCAAGGAGGTCGAGCGGCTGCCGCTCAACGGGCGGAGCCTCCAGTCGCTCTTCGAGTTCGTCCCCGGCGCCGTCCTCACCCGGGCGAGCTTCAGCGAGCAGGGCCAGTTCTCCGTCAACGGGCAGCGCGCCAACGCCAACTACTTCACCGTGGACGGCGCCTCGGCCAACTTCGGAGTGAGCGCCGGGGCCGCGCCCGGCCAGGCCGCGGGGGGCTCGCTCCCCGCCCTCACCGCGCTCGGCAGCACGCACGCGCTGGCCTCCGCCGAGGCGTTGCAGGAGGTGCGCGTCCTCACCTCCGCTTACGCCCCCGAGTTCGGGCGGATGCCGGGCGCGCAGGTCAGCTTCATCACACGCTCCGGGACGAACGAGTTTCGCGGCGCGGCCTACGAGTACTTCCGCCACGACGCGCTCAACGCCAACGACTGGTTCGCCAGGAACCGCGGGCTGAAGAAGGCCCGCCTGCGCCAGAACAACTTCGGCGCCGTGCTGGGCGGCCCCCTCGTGAGGGACCGTCTGTTCTTCTTCGCGTCGTACGAGGGGCTGCGGCTCGTGCACCCGCAGGCGGTCATCACCGAAGTCCCGGCGACGGACGTGCGCCGGGCCGCGCCCGGGTCGCTGCGCCCGTACCTCGACGCCTTCCCCCTGCCCAACGGCCCCGAGTGCGGCTGCGGCTTCGGCGTGTTCGCGGCCAGCTACTCCGACGCGGCGCGCATGGGCTCGGGGGGGCTCCGCCTCGACGCGTCCGCGGGCGAGAAGTGGCTCCTCTTCGGCAGGCTCAACCTCTCGCCGTCCGAGGTCACGCAGCGCGGCCGCGGCTTCATCCGCGGGGCGAGCGCGCAAGGGCTGAACACCCTGAGCCACACCTCCGTGACGACGCGCACACTCACCTTCGGCGCCACGCACTTCGCCTCGCCTAAAGTCACCGCCGAGATGCGGGCCAACTGGAGCGTCAGCCGCGGGGCCACCTGGTTCGAGCTCGACGACTTCGGCGGTGCGCGGCCGCTCCCGGCATCGCTCCTCCTGCCGTCCGACGTCGCCCCGGGCGACGCCAGCTTCTTCCTGTCGGTCACCGGCGGCGTCAACACGAGCCTCGCGTGGGGGAAGGGCGCGGACAACACTCAGCGCCAGTTCCATCTGCCGGGCAGCGTGACCATCGTCGCCGGCGACCACCAGCTGAAGGTGGGCGCCGACTACCGGCTCCTGCTGCCCGTCTACGGCCCGCCCGGCTACACACAGGCCATCACCTTCCGCGGGGTGGTCGGCCCCAACCTCAACGAGGCCGCGGAGGGGACGCTCGCCTCGGGCAAGGCGGCCCTCGCGGTCGTCACGGGCGAACCCGGGCCGCGCGCGCCGTCCTTCGTCAACTTCTCGGCCTTCGCGCAGGACACATGGCGCGTCGCGCCGCGGCTGACGCTCACCTACGGCCTGCGCTGGGAGCTCAACCCGCCGCCCACGGAGAGGCGCGGGAGGCACCCTTCGTTCATCGCGCTCAAGCGGGGCGCCCCCGCCCCGCCCGAGCTGGCGCCGCCCGGCGCCGCCCTCTGGGAGACCACCTACGGCAACTTCGCGCCGCGCGCCGGCGCCGCTTACCAGCTGTCGAGGGGTCGGGGGACGCTCGCCCGGGGCGGGTTCGGACTCTTTTATGACCTCGGGACCGGGCCTGCGGCGCAGGCATTCGGCAGCGTCTTCCCTTACGTCTCGACCCGGCGCGCCAGGAGCGTCTTGCTCCCACTTCAGGAGGGCCTCCCGGCGCCGGTGACGCCGCCCGGCCAGCCGCCGCCGCCCCTCTCCGACACCGTCTACGCCTTTGACTCGCACCTGAAGCTGCCGTACTCGCTCCAGTGGGGCGCCGCCGTCGAGCAGCCGCTCGGGCGCGAGCAGCTCTTCACGGCCGCCTATGTCGGCAGCGCCGGCCGGCGGCTGCTGCGCGAGGTCGTACAGCCGCTCGGCCCGTGGTTCCGCGAAGTGCGGCACGTCACCAACGACTCCCGCTCCGACTACCACGCGATGCAGTTACAGTTCCAGCGCCGCGCGGCGCGCGGGCTCCAGGGCTGGGCCTCCTACACCTGGGCGCACTCCACCGACGACGCCTCGGAAGAGTCCTCGCTGGTCGCGCCCATCAGCGCCGCACTGAAGCACCCGCGCGGCCCTTCGAACTTCGACGTGCGCCACTCGCTGGCCGCCGCGCTGACCTACGACCTCCCGGGGGTGTCGGGGGGCGGCCCGTTGGGCGGGCTCCTGCGTGGCTGGGCGGTGGACTCCACGCTGAAGGCGCGGAGCGCGACCCCCTTCAGCGTCGTCTTCTTGACCGATCTCGCCAACGGTGACGTGGCCGAGTTGACCTACCCGGACTACGTGCGGGGTGCGCCGCTCTACGTCAGCGACCCCGGCCTGGCAGGCGGGAGGCGCGTCAACCGCGCGGCCTTCCTGCCCACCTTCAGCGGGCGGAACCTCGGGCGCAACAGCCTGCGCGGCTTCGGCTTCTCGCAGGTGGACGTCTCCCTCAGGCGCCAGCTCAACCTGACGGAGCGCGTCCGGCTCCAACTGCGCGCGGAGGTCTTCAACCTCTTCGACCGTCCCAACTTCGGCAACCCCGTCAACGACCTCGGGAGCAGCCTGTTCGGCCATTCCGTGCAGACGCTCGGGGGGAGCCTCGGGGCCGGCGGCGTCAACGGGGGCTTGAGCCCCGTCTACCAGGTGGGCGGCCCGCGTTCGGCCCAGTTCACGCTGAAGGTTCAGTTCTAAGCAGCCCGCGGCGAGCGGCGGCGCCCCCGCCGGGCTCTCTCAAACAGGTGCATTCACGACTTTTGTGTGGGAGTTATGAGTACAGAAAACGAGATCAGCGCAGGCGACCGGCAGGACATGAACCTCCCCGCCCTGGTCGAGGCCGTGACGTATCAGGTGTTGAAAGGCGTCGCGCTGGCCCTCATCTCCGAAGGGGTGGCGCAGGCGCGCGAACCCGCGTCCGGTGCCGAGCCGCCGGACGCGCCCGCGGAGATGAGCTTCTACGAAGAGGTGCGCCGGTTCGAGATCAGGCTCATCACGCGGGCGCTGCGGCTGGCTCACGGGAAGCAAACGGTGGCGGCACGGCTCCTCGGCCTCAAACCCACCACGCTCAACGCGAAGATGAAGCAGTACCAGATGCGCGGGAACGACTGGGCGTCGGACTCCCCGCAACCCCCGAGCGACGGGGGGGACTCACGTTCGGCCAGCGCCTGACGGCGGCGCTCGTCTTGACGGCGCTCCTGGCCGCGGCGGACCCACGCCGGCCGGGGCGCAGCGCGAATGGTCGCCGCGGCGCCCTGAACGGGCGCGCGCCTCGACGCCCTACCTGGAGGCGGACGTCAACGTCGCCGGCTGGCTCTCGACGCTGGAGCGCCAGCTGAGTTCCGGCTCCGCCTGGCCGTCGAACGACGGGCCTAACGCTCCGGTGCTCACGGGCGTCTCGGACGGCGCGGCCGGCATCGGCTTCTTCTTCTTCCTGCGCCTCAACCGCGTCACGAGGAACCCCGCCTACCTCGGCAAGGCGAGGCGCGCCGCCGACTACATCACTTCGACGCGGCACCCATCGGACGCAGCGAGCGAGCTAATGCAAAGTCTTGGATTAGCTGCGCCGGTCGCCTCACGACCCCGGAATCGAGAAATCCGATTTCGGCAATGACGGCCGGACGATTCTCTGAATAAGTAGCCTCCGTCGACCTCATTCCACTTGCCACGCCCGCACCACCCCTTCAGGCACATTTCTTGTCTTGAACGCCCCTCAGGAGTGTGAGCCCACTGCATGCCTAAAACGACCGCCCCCGCCCATCAATTTTTTTGGACGGGCACAGAAGTAAACATGGATGAGAGGAAGGCTCAAGGAGGATGGTAATGACAAGAGTAACTCTGATGAGAGCAGGAGTCGTGCTGCTCACCGCCTTACTGGCAGTCGTCTGCACGGCGCCGGTAGCGGCCCAGCAGACGACCGGCAACGTGCGCGGCGTCGTCGCGGACCCGAACGGCGCCGCGGTGCCTAACGCGCGCGTCACGATCACGAACAGGCAGACTAACGTCTCGCAGGACGCGCAGACCAACGACAGCGGCGAGTACCAGTTCAACAACCTGCTGACGGGCGACTACACCGTCACGGTCGAGGCCGCCAACTTCAAGACCACCACGCTCAGCGACGTGCGCGTGCAGCTGAACCAGACCACCGACCTGCCCGTCCGGCTCCAGGTCGGGCTCCAGGGCGAGACCGTCGAGGTCTCGGCGGCGGGCGCCGAGCTGGTCAACACGACCGACACGACGCTCGCCCGGTCGTTCGGCGAGCGGCAGGTCGTCGAGCTCGCCATCACCAACGTCGGCGGCGCGTTCGGCGGCGGCGTCAACAACCTCGCGCTGCTCGCGCCCAACGTCACCTCTTCGGGCGGCGTCGGCGTCGGCACCGGCGGCTCGGTCGGCGGCCAGCGGCCGCGCAACAACAACTTCATGCTCGACGGCGTGGACAACAACCGCAAGGACGTGACCGGCCCGACCGTCTACATCTCGCCCGAGAACGTCGCGGAGTTCTCGCTCCTCCAGAACCAATTCTCGGCCGAGTTCGCCCGCTCGAACGGCGGGCAGTTCATCACCGTCAGCAAGACGGGGACGAACGACTTCCACGGCTCGCTCTTCGGCTTCATCCGCAACCGGTATCTCAACGCGCTCGACACGCTCCAGAAGAACGCGGGCATCACGCGCGACCCGGCGGACGGCGACCTCTTCATGCCGCGCTCGGACTTCTTCCGCGGCGGGTTCAACCTCGGCGGCCCCGTCCTGCTGCCGCGCTTCGGCGAGGGCGGCGACCGCTACTGGAGCGGCCGCGACAAGCTCTTCTTCTTCTTCGGCTACGAGCGGCTCCAGCTCGGCTCGGCCGCGGGCGCCGGCGGCCTGACGACCCCGACGGCCGCGGGCTTCGCCACGCTGAGCGCGCTGCCCGGGCTCTCGCCGACCAACCTCGCCATCTTCAACACCTACGTCCCCGTCGCGCCCGCGCAGACCGGCACCGCGCCCTTCTGCCTCGTCCCGCGCCAGGGCGGCGAGTGCCCGGCGGCGCAGACCATCCAGCTCCCGGTCGGCGACGTGGCCGTGCCCTCGCCCAACTTCACGAAGCAGAATCACATCGTCTCTAACATCGACTTCAACCAGTCTACGAACACGCAGCACCGCTTCCGCTTCACCCTGACCAACACGGCCGACATCGACACGGAAGCTAACCTGCCGGCCTTCTTCGTGGCGCTCCCCATCCAGGGCCGCCTCTTCTCCTACTCGCTGCTGCACAACTTCAGCTCGAACCTCATCAACGAGTCGCGCCTCGCCTACCGCCGCTTCTCGCAGCCGATCACCGTCCCTTCGGGGCTCTCCTTCCCCGGCCTCGACCAGTTCCCGAACATCGGCCTGAAAGACCTCGGGCTCGACATCGGCCCGAACCCGAACGCGCCGCAGACCTACGTCGAGAACAACTACCAGGTCGTCAACAACCTGACGTGGCTGAAGGGGAACCACTCCCTCAAGTTCGGCGGCGACTTCCGGCGCGTCATCTCGCCGCAGTCGTTCGTCCAGCGCCAGCGCGGCGACTACCAGTACAACACCTTCGACCTCTTCCTCCAGGACGTCAGCCCCGACTCCCTGGCCGAGCGCACCGTCGGCGCCTCGCCCTACTACGGCGACCAGCACCTGCTCTACGCCTTCGCGCAGGACGACTGGCGCGTGCGCAACAACCTGACCTTGAACCTCGGGGTCAACTACTCCTACCAGCAGGTGCCGAAGGGCGCGAACCTCCAGACCCTGAACTCCATCTCCAGCGTGCCCGGCCTGATCGAGTTCAACGAGCCGAAGGAGCAGCTCTGGAACTTCGCGCCGAAGGTGGGCCTCGTCTGGTCGCCCAACTTCGACACGGGGATGCTGGGGCGCGTCTTCGGCTCGCAGGGTAAGAGCTCGCTCCGCGCGGGCTTCTCGATGGCCTACGACTACATCTTCGACAACCTCTACATCCTGGCGCTGCCGCCGCAGTCCAACCAGACGAACTCCGTCGAGCCGGACGCCGCCCTCCCCGGCTTCCTCGCCGGCGGCGCCATCCCGCCGACGCCGGTCGACGTGGGCAACGACCCCGCGGCGGCGCGCGCCAACACCGCGTCCTTCATCCCCGACCAGGAGGTGCCGTACTCCCTGACGTGGACGCTCAGCTTCCAGCGCCAGTTCCTCAAGGACTGGTCGTTCGAGGCGCGCTACATCGGGACGCGCGGCGTCCACCTGCTGACGCAGAACCGGCTCAACAGCCAGCCGAAGGCGTCGGCCTCCATCGGCGGCCTGCCGACCTTCTTCCAGGAGCCGTCGCAGGCGCAGCTCGACGCGCTACAGCTTACGCTCGACGACATCGACGCGCGCTCGAACTACCCGGCCGCCTACGAGAACGCGGGCTTCAACGGGGCGAGGGTCGTCGGCTTCCTGTCGAACGGCAACTCGACCTACCACGGCGGCTCCGCCTCACTCGCGCGCCGCTTCTCCGAGGGGCTGCTAATGAACGCGGCCTACACCTGGAGCCACCTGATTGACGACACGACGGCCGAGGTCTTCTCGACCGTGCTCAGCCCGCGCCGCGTCCAGGACTTCCAGGACCTTCGGCCCGAGCGCGCCGACTCGGCGCTCGACCGCCGCCACCGCTTCACGCTCGGGGCCATCTACGAGCTGCCGTTCCTCCGCAACCACGAGAACGGCTTCGTGCGCACGGCGCTCGGCGGCTGGATGCTCGCCGGCACCTACATCGCTGAATCGGGGCAGAGGGCGACGGTGCTCTCCGGCATCGACGCGAACCTGAACGGCGACGCGGCGCCCGACCGCACGATCCGCAACCCGTCGGGCGTGCGCAACACCGCCAGCACCGTCACGGCGCTGACGAACACCGGCGGGCAGGTCGTCGGCTACCTGGCTGACGACCCGAACGCCGAGTACATCCAGGCCGGCCTCGGCGCCATCGCCAACTCGGCGCGCAACACGCTGCAACTGCCCGGCATCAACAACTTCGACATCTCGGTCTTCAAGAACTTCAACTTCGGCGGGGAGGGCCGCCGGCGCATACAGCTCCGCGCCGACTTCTTCAACGCCTTCAACCACCCGCAGTACATCCCCGGCTCCCCGAACGACGTGGCGCCGATTGACACCGTGGGCGTCGGGCAGGTCAACACGGTCTTCGCCGGCAACACCGACTTCAACCGCCCCGAGCGCGTCTTCAGCAGCAACCCGCGCGTCATACAGTTCGCGCTCCGGCTCGACTTCTGAAACTGCCCTGGCCACCAACCACAAGGGTGAAGAAGGAAAAGAGGGCGCCAACCCCCGATGGGGGTTGGCGCCCTTAAAGTTTCGGCGCCGCCGGCGGGCGGCGGGCCGAGGAAGCTTAGAACTCGAAGCGCGCGGCGAACTGCACGACGCGGGCGCCGCCCGGGCCGCCGCTGTTGCCGCCCGTCTGCGTCAGACGGCCGAAGTTCGTGCTTGTAATGCTGAGGAGCTGCGCGGCCGGGAAGAAGTGCGCCCGGTTGAAGGCGTTGAAGGCCTCCATGCGGAGCTGGACGCGCGAGCCCTCAGTGATCCTGATGTTTTTGACGAGAGAAGCATCGACGTTGAAGTACCAGGGGCCGCTAACGACCGTGCGGCCGAGGTTGCCGACGCTGCCCGGCTGGTTGTTGAAGAAGACCTGGCCCTCGAAGGGCGTCGTGCCGAAGCCCTCGGAGGCGCGGCCCGTGCCGAGCTGGCCGGCGCCGCACTGGCCCGCGTTGAGCGCCTCCTCGTTGATGTTGAGCACCGACGGGTCGATCCAGAATATCCCGCAGGGCGTCCTGTAGACGCCGACCAGGTTGCGGATCTGGTCGGCGGTCAGGTTGGTCGTGATGCCCTGCCGGGCCGAGCGGGTGGTGCGGTTGAAGGTGCCGCGCGTGTCGACGAAGGTGAGCGGCGGCCCGGAGCTCAGGGACACGATGGTGTTGAGCTGGAAGCCGCCGATGATGCGGTCCAGGACCCCGCCGGCGCCGGAGAAGAAGGTCTTGCCCCGGCCGAACGGGAGTTCGTAGATGCTGTTGACGTTCAGGACGTGGGTCACGTCCCAGTCGGCCCGCGCCTTCTCGAGCTCGGGGCGGTTGAGGTCGAGGAACGTATCCTGCAACTGCTGTGAGGTGCCGATGGCGTCGGTCAGGTTCTTCGAGAAGGTGTAGTTGGCCTGGAAGTAGAGGCCCTGCGAGAACCGGCGGCGCAGCTCGACCTGGAGCGCGTCGTAGCGGTACGACGCCCCGTTCTCGAACACGAATGCGACGCCCGTGCCGGGGTTCGGCAGGAGGTTGATGAAGGGCGCCCGCGTCGGGTCGGCCACGGTCGGGTGGTTGTTGAAGCCGCCCATGATGAAGGCGTGCGCCGCGTCGGCCGGCGCGCCGTTGTTCAGGTGGGTGTTGAAGGTGGCCGCGGCGAGGCCGCCCGTGCCGACGACCAGGCGCCCGGCGGTCGGCGTGCCGCCGTTCTGGAAGATGGTGAGCGGCTGGCAGCCGGCGACCGTCGCCGGGTTGCAGAACGCGGTCGTGGCGCCGGGCAGCGCCAGGTTCGCGCGGGCGCGCTCGAAGTCGGCGAAGAAGCCGTTCGAGAAGATGTCATACTGGTTGTAGTCGGTGCCACGCCACAGGTTGCTGCTCTGCGTGCCGACGTAGCGGACCTCGAGCGCCGTCTGGAACCCGAGCTCGCGCTGGACGCCGACGCTGTACTGGTGGACCATCGGCGTCTTGAGATTCGGGTTGATCGCGAAGGCCGTGCCGAAGTTGCTGCCGACGGACGCGGAGTTGTTGAAGACGAAGGTGCGCGTGCTCGGGTCGGTGAACGTCGGCGGGTTGATCGTCGGCACGCCGTTCTGGAGGCGCAGGTTGAGCTGCGGCTGGCCACTGTCGTTCAGAACCGGGTTGGCGGTGCGGCCGAGGCCGACGTTAGCGATGGTGGCGTTGTTTAGCGTGGTGACGAGCGAGTCGTTGGCGTAGATGATCCCGTAGCCGGCGCGGATCGTCGTCCGACCCTCGCCGCCCGTCAGCGCGCCGAGGAAGTCGTTCTTGAAGTTCGGCGACCAGGCGAAGCCGATGTTCGGCGCGAAGTTGTTGTAGTCGGTCTTGTGGTACTGGCCCGGGCTCCCCGCGTTGGTGCCGAGGACGGCGTACTTGCCCTGCGGGTTGAGGACGGTCTGGAGCGGGCCGGTGCCCTCGGGGATGAGCGGCTCGAGGCCGACGCCGTTGTCGATGCGGAGCGACGGGTACAGCTCGTAGCGCAGGCCGAGCGTCAGGCTCAGCTCGGGCCGCAGGCGCCAGCGGTCCTGGAAGTAGAGCGAGTGGTTCGCGTAGCGCCACGGCTGGAAGGTAATCGCGCCGGGGACGAAGCCGGAGG
This sequence comes from Pyrinomonadaceae bacterium, assembly GCA_036389235.1. Taxonomy (GTDB): domain Bacteria; phylum Acidobacteriota; class Blastocatellia; order Pyrinomonadales; family Pyrinomonadaceae; genus QHXN01. The sequence continues at coordinate 14,151 of DASVQJ010000303.1, forward strand.
TGACCGACGTGACGTTGAAGCTCTGCGTGCCGCCGGTGACGATGCCGCCGAGCAGGCCGAGCAGGGCGTTGGCCGTGCCGAGCTGGGTGGTGCTGATGCCGCCGAGCGAGTTGAAGTTGGCGGCCGTCAGGATGGGCGCCGTGCCGCCCGTTCCGAGCTGGAAGGTCGGGACGGTCAGCGCGCCGTTGAAGTTGTCGACCCGGAACCACTGGAAGACGCCGCCGAACTTGAAGGCGTGCGAGCCCATGATCAGGTCGGCGTTGTCCTGGAAGTTGTAGCCCGCCGTGTTGCGCCCCTGAATCAGGAACTGGGTCTCGGGCGGGTCGACGAACGGCACGGTGGCCGTCCCAGCGCCCGACGCGTTGGGCGGCGTGAAGAAGAAGGCCGGGATCTCGGCGATCCGGTTGAAGGGCACGTCGCTCTTGAAGAACCCGCCGCGGACCTCGTTGATGAGGTTCGCGGTGAAGACCTTGCGGTAGGCGAGCGCCAGCGTCCGGTTCTCCGACGACTGGTCGGAGAAGGGCTGCACGGTGTAGCCCGTCGTGATCGGGTTGTTGTCGGCGTCGGGGCGAAGGTTGACTTCCTTGTTCCAGCTCCATACGACGTTGAACTGGTTGCTCTCGTTGGCGTCGACGTCGAAGCGGAACGTGTACTGGTTGCGCGTCGCGTCGGCCCGGCGGTTGACCTGGAAGCCGGTCGTGTTCAGCTGGTCGCCAAGGTCGCTGCGGTTGCCCTGCTCGGGCATCCCTGCCAGGAAGCGCGCCTGGACGACCGGGTCGATGGTGCTGGGGATGCCGGCCAGGCCCACCGACTGGGCGAACTGGAGGATGTTGACCGTCCGCTGCTGGCCCGGGGTGACGCCGGCCGGGCAGGTAGCGGCCGTGCAGGTCGTGTTGAAGGTGAAGGTGCCGGCGCGGGCCGACGGCGTCAGGATGTTGCGTTGAGCGAGCGAGGTGACGGGGTCGCGCAGGCCCTCGTAGTTGAAGAAGAAGAACGCCTTGTCCCTCCAGAGCGAGGGGCCGCCCTCGCCGAAGCGCGGCAGCCAGGCCGGGCCGCTGATGGTGCCGCCGAACTGGTTGCGGTTGCGGAAGGCGCGGGGCGACTTCGGGTCGCCGGCCTTGGCGCGGCCCTGGAGCACGGTCGTGTCGTTCGGGCCGTAGCTGCCGGCGGCGTTGTTGAAGAAGGAGTTGGCCGCGAAGTGCGAGTTGCGGTTGTAGGCGAAGAGCGCGCCGTGGAGCTGGCTCTGACCACGCGGCGTGACGAGGCGCACCTGCGCGCCGCCGTAGCCGGCGTCGGCGTCGGCAAGGCCCGTCGAGATCGTGAACTCGCCCGTGTCATCGACCGACGGGCGGCCGGGCGCGAAGTCCGTCGCGTTGGTGCGGATGTACGCGTCCTGGATGTTGATGCCGTCGCGCGTGATGTTGGTCGTCGTCGTGCGCATCCCGTTGATGGACGTGAGCTGGAAGCCCTGCGTGCCCGTGGCGCCGGCCTGGAGGTTAATCAGGCTGAGCGGGTTGCGCGCGACCAGCGGCAGCTCCTTAATCTGCTGCGGGCTGACGGTGTTCGAGAGCGTCGGCGAGGTGGCGTTGATGATGTCGGCGCCGGCCGTCACCGTCACGGTCTCGCTGACGCCGCCGACTTCGAGCGTCGGGTTGAGCGAGTACTCGCGCCCGACGTCGATCTTCAGCTCAGTGGCGACGAAGGTCTTGAAGCCCGGCGCCGTCACCGTGACGGTGTAGGTGCCGACTTCGAGCTGCGGGAAGGTGAACGTGCCGTCCTCTTTGGCGGAGACGGTCTGCTCCCTCTGCGTCTGGTTATCCTTGACGACGACGGTCGCCCCGGCGATGACGCCGTCGGGGCTGGAGACGGTGCCGACCAGTCGGCCGGCGGTCGTCTGGGCGAAAGCCGACGCCGCGCACAGGCAGAGCGCCAGCGCCGCGTAGAAAACTTTTTGCATGGGTGGTGGACTCCTTATCGTTAAACTAAAGCCTGACCCGTGATACATCGCGAGCCGGGAGAGGCGGGGCGGTGGTTGCAATTTTCTGGATGAGACCCGATAACTCGTATCGAGACCTGGTCCGACGCCAGCGGTCGTTCACATGAGGGGGCAAACCCCATACCGAATGGGGCGGCGGGCGGGGCGCGGCGAGAATCCGGTGGATTCCTTAAAGTTTATTTGCCGGCCTGAATCCCGAGGAATATGTTTCCTCCGAAATCCTGAATGGC
>DASVQJ010000304.1:0-3767 GCA_036389235.1 Pyrinomonadaceae bacterium
CATCGAGCGCACGAACTCGTGGCTGCAAAACTTCCGCCGCCTCGTTGCGCGCTACGAGCGTAAAGTTAAGAACTTTGAAGCACTTGTCCATCTGGCTTGTGCTGTGGTCACTCTCAAACGAGTTTAGGGATGTCTTCTAGAAGCTATCCCTAAACCCTCAATTTCGCCCTGATTTTATGGACGTTTCGAGGTTTAGGGATGACTTCTACTGACTACTGTCTACTGGCTACTCCTTATATGCGCGCTTACCTGCCCAGTTACGAGATGGTCGTGCCGCGCACGCTCGACGACGCGCTGGCGTTGCTGCGCGAGGGGCCGGGCTTGTGGCGGCCGTTCGCGGGCGGGACGGATTTGATGGTGCTGTTGGAGGCGGGGAGGCTTGAGCACAGGAAGTTCTTCAGCATCCGGCACCTGAAGGAGCTGCGCGGGGTCGGGGAGTCGGACGGCGGCGTGCGTGTGGGCGCGCTGACGACGTACACGGACGTGCGCCGGAGCGAACTGCTGTCGAGGCGCTACCCGATGCTGGGGCAGGCGGCGCGCGAGACGGGCGGCATCGCCATCCAGAACCGGGGCACCGTCGGCGGCAACATCGCCAACGCCAGCCCCGCGGCCGACACGCCGCCCGCGCTGCTCGCCTACGGCGCGGAGGTCGAGCTGGTCTCGGCCGACGGCGCGCGCCGCGTGCCGTACGCGGAGTTCCACACGGGCTACAAGCAGACCGTCATGCGCGCGGACGAATTAATCGCGGCGGTCGTCCTTCCCGGGCCGCGCGAGGGCGCACGCCACTTCTACCGCAAGGTCGGGACGCGCCGGGCGCAGGCCATCTCGAAGGTCTGCTTCGCGGCGTCGGCCGAGGTCGAGGGCGAGTCTTTGACGGAGGTGCGCGTCGCGCTGGGCAGCGTCGCGCCCGTCGTGCTGCGCTGCCGGCGGACGGAGGAGCTGCTGCGCGGGCGCCGGCTCGACGGAGATTTGATGAGAGCCGCGCTGGACGAAATCGGCCGCGAGGTCACGCCGATCGACGACGTGCGCTCGACGGCGCGCTACCGCACACGCGTCGCGCAGAACCTCCTCCGCGAGTTCCTGTCGGGCTTGAACAGTAGTCAGTAGACAGTAGTCGGTAGTCAGTAGGGCTCCGCCTCGCGGGTGTTACGGGTGACAACCGAAGGGTTCGTCTGACGAATGTTCTTCTACTGACTCCTGACTCCTGACTCCTCCCCTCAAAACTTCCTCACAATCAGCACGCTCGCGATAAGGAGGAGGGCGCCGAGGAGGCGGGGGGCGGTGACGGGGCGCGCGGCGAAGCCGACGACGCCGAAGTGGTCGAGCAGGATCGAGACGAGCACCTGCCCGGCGATGGTGATCGAGATGAAGGTCGCCGCGCCGAGGCGCGGGGCGAAGGCCGCCGCCGCCGTCACGAAGACGCTGCCGAAGAGTCCGCCGGCCCAGACCCACCACGGCGCCGAGGCGAGCGCCGCGAGCGCCGGGAACTGCGGGCGCGCGGCGGCCGTGTAGGCGAAGAGCGCGAGCGTGCCGACCGCGAACGAGACGAGCGAGGCCGTCACCGGGTGGCCGACCCAGCGCGCGAGCTGCGCGTTGACGCCCGCCTGCAAGGGCAACAGCGCGCCGGCCAGTAGACAGACCAGCAGGTAGAGCCAGACCATACCTTCCCCCGAAAAGTCCGAAGCTTCGAGTGCGTGTGCCCCGAACTTAACTTGCGCGCTCGCCCGCCGGCAAGCTGGCGCGCGCGCCGTGCGGCCGGAAAAACCTCCCGGCCCGCGCCGGGTCGTGATATAGTCCCGCGCCGAAATCCCGACCGCGGAAGAAAACCCCCAAAGGAGATTTTATAAATGCAGAACTACAACAACCCCGCGCCGCCGCCGCCGCAAGGCGGCTACGGCATGCCGCCGCAGCCTCCGGCGAAGAAGGGCATGTCCACGGGCGTCAAAGTCCTGATCGTCGCCCTCGTCCTCGTCGTCGGCGGGGGCGTCCTGGTCGTCGCGCTCGCCGTCGGCGGGCTCGTCTACTTCAGCCGCCAGGCGCAGGGGACGGCGGGCGTGAGGGGCGCCGAGGCGCTCAAGGGTCTCAAGGGCGGCGCCGCGTCGGGCGGGGCCGAGGCCGAGCCGCCCAGCCCGACCGCCGAGCAGCAGGCGGCCATCGCGGGCGGGCAGGAGGCCGAGTGGCCGCAGCAGGAGATTTCGTGGACGGTGCCGCAGAAGTGGAAGAAGTATTCGGCCGAGAGCACGACCTTCCTGTGGCGCTCGCCGGGAACCTGGGACGCGGCCTCGCTCATCGTGAACGTCTCGCCGATGGCCGCCGACTTCCCGGCGGAGGTCAGCCTCGCGGCCTTCTACACGGGGGCGGAGCAGCGCAAGAAGTCGGGCGAGGTGGACGAGGTGCGCTGGGTCAAGCTCGACGGCGTGAAGGGCGTCCTCTTCCGCGAGTCCGCGCCCGAGAACTCTGACAGCCCGCAGCGCCTACAGTGGATGGGCTACCGCGACTACAAGGGCCAGAAGCAGCTCGTCAACGTCATGCTCGCCGCGCAGGGCAAGTACTTCGCCCGCCACGAGGACGCGATGTACGGGATTCTCTACTCGACCGACCTGGGGCGGTAGGCAGTAGACAGTAGGCAGTAGACAGCAGACAGTAGTCATACCGACGTGCGAAACAAAATAAGGAGGTGAGAGCCGGGGGCGCGGGCATCCTGCCCGCCATGAGCGCCGCAGGCGCGAAGGCCGTGTGACTATCCCCTCCGACGTCGAGAGATACAGGGCGACGGCCGAGCGTGCCCGGGCACGCTGCGGCGGGCAGGGATGCCCGCGCTCCCGGCTGCGGACGCCTTATCCCATTCAGCAAGCTGGTATCAGTAGAAAAACAGAGGCGGCGCGTCTCAGCCTTCGGGCCGGGCGCGCCGCCTCTTCCTTCTACTGCCTACTGACCACTCGTTCTTACTGGAAGACCTTGTCCACCGGCACGACGACGACCTGGTCGGGGCTGACGTTGACCTTGTACTTCTCGATGATCTTGTCCTCGGCCAGGATGTCGGCGGGCTTGGGCGAGTTGTAGGTGATGGGCGAGGGCGTGCCCTTGACGAGCGCGTCGCGCAGCCCTTCGGCGTCCTTCGTGACCATCACGATGCGCATGCGGTCGGAGGCCAGGTGCTGCTTGATGGCGCGGTTCACGTCCGCCAGCGTCAGCTTCGACAGGCTCGCGCGCATGAAGGACGTGTACTCGGGCGTGCCGTAGTAGCGGCTGTCGAGCGCGTAGCCCAACCGCGCGCCCTGCGTCGAGGTCAGGACGTTCGCGTACTTGACGAGGAAGTCGCGGATGGCCTCGAAGTCCTCCTGCTTCATCCCCTCGCGCACGAGCTTGTCGTACTCGTAGAGCGCGGCGCGCAGAACGAAGTGCGAGTTCTGCGGCTCGACTGGCCGAATCCAGATTTGAAAAATCTGCGTCGAGCGGCCGAGGTTCGCGTCCGGCGTGAACCGGAACATGCCGCGCGGGAAGTACTCGACGTAGGCGTAGTCTCCGTAGTTCAAGCCCCGCGCCTCGCGTAGCCTCTGGTACAGATGACTGACCGACGAGCGGTGCTGGCCCAGATACGACGCGACGAGCGCGAGCGCGGGCCAGTCCTTGTCGGCGCGCGTGACGGGAATCGGGAAGCCCATCGAGATTGCGGTCGCCCGCGTCTCGCGCTTGATTATCTCGATGCGCATCCCCTTCGCCACTACGGGCTGCGCGTAACGCTTCGGCGAGCCCGCGCCCGCCGG
>DASVQJ010000305.1:0-61471 GCA_036389235.1 Pyrinomonadaceae bacterium
GAGTTCGACGTAGGGAAGTGAGGGGGAAGGCCATATTAAAGCCTTCTTTGAAAGTTTGTGTCAAAGAGCAGAGACCAACCCCCTTTCCGCAAGACTCCCCACGTGCCCCTGTGGCCTATGCCACTCGCGCCACGCCCGCGCGGGCTGCACGATTCGCCCCCGAGACGGCCCGCGCAGGACGTTCGGATTCAGCCTGGGGCGATTCTGAGCGAAGTTTCGGGGCGGGGCGCTTCAATTGAAGTAAGGGGGCGTAAGTCTAATGTTTCGGCGTGAGGGCGGGTGAGAATTCCGTTGACAATGACTTTGGACGGGAGTAGAAGTTCTGCGTGCTGACGGTAACTGCTACGGCCTCTCAACCGGCGTAGTTTTCTCGCAACATTTACCTTACGCTCAATTAACATTTATGACTATGCGTTCTGTGCCGTAGAGGTTCAGCGAGATTCGTCCTAGGTCTTTCGCTGAGTCTCGTTAAGACGGATGCAATTAATGATATTGCAGAGGGTAAGCATTTGACGTTCCGAGGTAAGGGCTTCCTAATCGGTATTGCGTTAGTGGCTTTCGGCGGCGGAGCCATAGGGGCTGTCATGCATCAGCGTGCTACCAGGTACCCTCAAGTCAGCGTTGAGGGCATCAATGAGTTGAAACTACAACTAGAGATTCCCGGGGGCGGAAAGAACCCGGGTGATTTCGTCATAAGAAATGCGGGTGAGCACACGCTCGTAGCCTACAGGGTTGTCTACGAGGCTCATTCCAAATCAGGAGAAGTGCACGAGTGGTCTAAAACGGTTGTCCAGCCATTAGCCTTCCTAGGTAGTGAGGACCGCGATCGGTTCCTATCTCCGACTTACAGCTGTATCCCGCCAGGGACGGCTGTATTCGGAGGGTTGCTTCGTGAGTCGATGCCGCAGGACGGCAAGAACATACCGAAACTGGAAAGAGTGTGGGTGCCGAGGGGAGGTTTAGAGAGCTACGACCGCATTGACGTTAGGCTCGACGCCGTTATGCTCGAGGACGGTCAGATACACGGTCGGAACAAGGGGGCGCTGATGGGGGGTATTCGCCAAAGCTTTGGCGACGAGGTGAGGGAGTTTTTAAAAAGGCCGGAACCGGCGTCAGACATGAGCGGAGGAGATGATGCTAAAGACTAAGCTGAGAATGACGCTGGCAGTCCTCATGATCGTTGCCATATCCTCCGCATTAGGGTATGTGACGGCTCAGGCCGCTCACCCCTTCGTCCACCCGACGTGGCCGGAAGTTAAAGCAAAGTACTGGTATCACGCAGAGAAAAACGGGACGGCTACGGCCGTGTTCCACGGTGAGTGCGTGCAGCCGAATCCGACGCAGATCAAATCGCAAACAAGCATGAGAACCGTCCGGCGCCGCTGCCCGACCGTAGACGTTATGCACGCTGCTACCATATGGGCTCCCGTTGAAGACCCCACTAGAGAAACGGTTGGATTAAAGGGCGAGCAGGAGTCTCGCTTACCGAAAAGTCAGCCATCCACCCTACTTACACCACTCAAATACGCTCACCATATCTTGTGGTAGCCCCCTGGAGTGCTTTAAAACTTCTCCGGTGACTACGCGGCACCGACCCGACCACAAGATATAGATTTCAAGCCCTCAAAAAGTGGTGAGCGGCCGTTCATTCTCGCACATAATCCCCATTATCGGACTAAACGCTCCTTCCGCGCAGTCCTGACCTGCCGGTCGAGGTTGTCGAGAAAGCGGGCCGTCCTTTCGAGTACGGCCTGCCGGTAGCCCTCCGGCAAGTCTTCCATCTGCTTCGGCGAGTAAGGGAGTGCAGTTGACGACGGCCACACTTACTATGAAGAGGGAGGGCGAGGTCGTTTCAAATGTATTTTTCGCGCCCTTCCCTCGACACCACCCCGCGCCGCCCGGCGAGCCCGACCCTTCGAGCCGTCGGCCCTGTAACCCTTCGGGGAGGGCGGAGGCTCGCCCGCTCTATCGCCCACACGCGCCTTCGACGGGTCGCGCGTCGAAATTTCTTATTCCCGCCGCGCGGCGGTTCTGATATCTTCTCCGCACCGTTTCGCCTGACCTCTCGCGAGGTTAACTTCGGTCAGGAACACTCAACCGTGCCCGCGTCGCCCTCATCCACGTCACTACGGCCACGCCCTCAAGGCGCAAGTCGTCCCGCCACGATGAGGCCCCCGCCGCGCAGCAACGCCGGGAGGAATCAACATGAGATACGCCAGACCGCGTCTGACGCCGTTCGCCGCGTGGCCGCTACTGCTGCTACTCCTTGCCGCCGATGCCGCCTCGGGTCAGGAGCGTCCCGCGACTGAGAGGGGGCGCGGGACGCAGGCTCAGAGCGGCGAGTTCAAAGGCGTGCTAGAACCCGGGAAGGAGGTCGGGCACGAGATTAAGGGCGGGGCCTTGCACGTCTACGGCCTGACCCTCACGGCGGGGCAGTTCGCGCACGTCGTCGTTGATCGAAGGGCGCGCGACATACGTCTGACGGTGCTCGACCCCGAAGGCAAGAGGCTGATTCAAGTGGACGCGGGCGAGAGTTCCGCGGGGCCAGAGCCGATACTCTTAACGGCCGAGTCGTCGGGGACGTATCGCCTTGAGACCCTGTCGCTTGAGCACCCCTCGGCCGCCGGTCGCTACACCGTGAGGCTCGCGGAGTTGCGGCCGGCGGCGGAGCGCGACAGGGCGCACGTCGCGTCGAAAACCGAGCTGGACGGGTTGGAGCGGCGGTTCGGCGAACTCTACGGCGCGGGCAAGTATGACGAGGCGCTGCCCCTGACGGAGCGCGCGGTCGCGCTCGGCGAAGAGGTGTTCGGCCCGGAGCACCCGAAGGTCGCCGTCTCGCTCAACAACCTCGCGGAGCTGTACCGCCTGAAGAACAACTACGAGCGCGCCGAGTCGTCACTACAGCGCGCACTGGCGATCAGCGAGAAGGCACTGGGGGCGGAGCACCCGTCCGTAGCCGAGTCGCTCAACAACCTCGCGCGACTGTACCGCGTGACGGGCAAATTCGAGCGCGCCGAGCCGCTCTTCCAACGCGCCCTGGCGATCAACGAGAAGGCGTTGGGGCCGGAGCACCCGCGCGTGGCGACCGCGCTCAACAACCTTGCCGGGCTCTACCGCGCCAAGGGTGAGCTGGCGCGCGCCGAGCAGTTATTCCGGCGCGCGCTCGACATCCGCGAGAAGGTTCTGCCGCCGGAGCACCCGCGCGTCGCCGAGTCGCTCAACAACCTCGCCGTCATATACCGCACCAGGGGCGACTTCGTGCAGGCCGAGGCGCTGTACGTGCGCGCCGTGGAGTTGGAAGAGAAGGTGCTCGGGGGAGATCACCCCAACCTCGCCGCCTCCATCAACAACCTCGCGCAGTTGTATATGGAGAAGGGTGACTACGCGCGCGCCGAGCCCCTATTCAAGCGCACGCTGGCGATGCGCGAAAAGGCGTTCGGGCCGGTGCACTACGAAGTCGCCATGTCCGTCAGCAGCCTCGCCATCTTGTACCTGCGCAGGGGCGACCTCGAACGCGCCGAGCCCCTGTTCCTGCGCGACCTGTCGATCCGCGAGCAGGTCTACAAAGGGGCGCACCCCGCCGTCGCCACGTCACTCAACAACCTCGCGTCGTTGTACTCCGAGAGGGGCGACCACGCGCGCGCCGAGCCGCTGTATCAGCGCGCGCTGGAGATGAGCGAAAAGGTCCTGGGGGCGGAGCACCCGGAGGTCTCCCTGCCGGTCAACGGCCTCGCCGGGGTGGCGCAGGCGCGCGGCGACTACGCGCGCGCCGAGTCGCTTTTCAAGCGCGCCCTCGAACTTAACGAGAAGGGCTTGGGGCCGGAGCACCCACGCGTGGCGGCGGCGCTCAACAACCTCGCGCGGTTCTACGCGGCGAAGGGCGACGCGGCGCAGGCCGTCGCCGCCCTCACCCGCGCCGCCGACATCAACGAGCGCAACCTGACGCTTATCCTCACCACCGGCTCGGAAAATCAGAAGCGGCTCTACATGGACACGCTGGCCGGCGAGACCGATTTCACCATCACGCTGCACAGCCGCGCGGCCCCGAACAACCCCGAGGCCGTCCGCCTCGCGCTGTCCACCATCCTGCGCCGCAAGGGGCGCGTGCTCGACGCCGTGCAAGACCAGATCGGGGCGCTGCGCAGCCACCTGCGCCCGGAGGAGCGCGCCCCGCTCGAACAACTCGTCGCGGCGCGGGGACGGCTAGCCGCACTCGTGCTCAGGGGGCGCGACAAGGCCGACCCTGCGCAGTACCAGGCCGCCGTGACGAAGCTGGAGGCCGAGGTCGAACGCCTCGAAGCCGCCGCGGGCGCGGGCAGCGCGGAGTTTCGCGCGGGGGCTCGGCCGGTGACGCTCGCGCGCGTGCAGGAGGCGTTGCCGGTCGGGGCCGCGCTCGTCGAATTGATGATGTACCGCCCGCTCAAGGTCAACGCGCGCACGCGCGCAGAGCGTCACGGGCCGGCCCGCTACGCGGCCTACGTGCTGCGCAAAGAGGGCGACCCGCTCTTCGCAGACCTCGGCGAGGCCGGCGCGATTGACCGCGAGGTGAAGCGCCTGCGGGCCGCGTTGGGGAACGAACAACTCACGGACATACCGGAGATCAAGCGGCGCGCGCGCGCACTCGACGAGTTGGTCATGCGGCCCGTCCGCCATCTGCTGGGCGGGACGCGGCGCGTGTTCCTTTCGCCGGACGGGGCCTTGAACCTCTTACCCTTCGGCGCGCTCGTGGACGAGCGGAACCGGTACCTGCTGGAAGACTACACGCTCACCTACATCACGTCCGGGCGCGACCTCTTGCGCCTACAGGTGCGGGCGGAGGGCGAGGAGCCGCCGTTGGTGGTCGCCAACCCGTCGTTCGACGAAGCCTCCGCCGCGGAGAGCCGGCCCGCGCGCGCCCCCGGCGGAGCCGAAGGCCGCCGCTCCGCCAACCTCTCGGAGGGGCGTTGGGAGCCACTGGCGTACACGGCCGACGAGGCCGCAAAGATTAAAGAGTTGCTGCCTGACGCGCGCGTGCTGACCGCGGCGCTGGCGACCGAGGCGGCGCTGAAGCAGGCTTCAAAGCCGCGCATCCTGCACGTGGCGACGCACGGATTCTTTCTGGAGAACAGTGCGGAGGGCGCGCCCTACGAGAACCCTCTGTTACGCTCGGGCCTGATTCTGGCCGGGGCGAACCGGCGGCAGAGCGGGCCGGGTGAAGACGGTGTGCTGACGGCGTTGGAGGTCGCCGGGATGGACCTGTGGGGCACGGAGCTTGTCGTGCTGTCGGCGTGCGAGACCGGGGTCGGCGACGTGTCGACCGGCGAAGGCGTCTACGGCCTCCGGAGGGCGCTGGTGCTGGCGGGCGCGGAGAGTCAGGTGCTGACGCTCTGGCGCGTGCAGGACAGGCGGACGCGCGACCTGATGCTCGGCTTCTACAGGCGCTTACAGAACGGCGAGGGGCGGACGGAGGCGCTGCGCAACGCGCAGTTCGCGATGCTGCGCGGCAGGAACGCGCTCGGCAGGCACCCGTTCTACTGGGCGGGCTTCATTCAGTCGGGCGACTGGCGGGGCGTGCGCCGCACGGGCGCAAGGTAGCGCGCGGCGCGTGTGAAGCCCCGCGGCTCGTCCGCCACGCCCGGCCGCGCCAACACCCTCCGCAGGACGAGAAGCCGCGCGGCTGCGCGGAGCTCGTTGCGCTGAAGCCTGTCGGCGACGAGCAGTACGCGGTCGAACCTCGTGTCGGCCAGCAGGGCGAGCCCTTCAGCATCTTCTTCGGGGAAGGCGCTCACGTATCCGGCGACGGCTTCCAACACGAGCTCGCCGTCGCGCGCCATTCGCCCGTCCGCGAGGAAGCCGTCGGCCGTCGCCAACGCGTCCGCGAGTTCGTTGACCCGATCCACGGCTGACTCGACGATAGAGAGACTCCTCTCAGAGTCCAGAGGGGCGAACGCGTCGGCGACCTTCAGTTGTGCGCAGAGCTGCGCGAAGTTCCGCGCGCGGCCGCCGACCAGCGCGTACGCCTCCTCCAGCAACTCGATGGCGCGCCCCTTCTCTTCCCTGCGCGCCGACTCCTTCGCCAGTTCGATTAACGTGCCCGCGCGTTCTTCCGCAGGGCTCGGGGCCGCGGGCGCACGCCGCTCCTCCTCCTCCCGCACTTCTCTCCCTGCACCCACGACTTCGTCATCTGGCCCCGCCTCGCCCGCCGCGCCATTCAACTCTCTGAGCCGACGTATGACGAGGGGCGCGCGCGCCGGCGCGTACCGCTCCAACTGTGGCAGCAGCGGTTCGAGCGCGAGCAACAGGGCGTTGTCGTCCGGGTTGCTGGTGGACTCCGCGGTGAGCACTTCGGCGAGCGCCCGCAGCGACTGTTCGTCGAGCAGCGGCGCGCGACTGCCGGCCGATGCGGAGCCGAGCCGCAAGAGATCGAGCGCGACGCGCGCGGCCTCTTCGCTCGCTGAAAGGTTCGACGTTTGCAGTTTCGACGCGGCCGACTTCGCCAGCCCGGCGGCCGCCGTGGGGTCTCTCGACTTAAGCCGCACGATGAGTTCGGTCAACTCGCCCGAGAATCCCCTCTGCAAAGTTTCCGCGGCGAGACCGGCGGCCTGGTCGGCGTCACTCGTCAAGATCTGCCTCGCAAGGCCGATCTCAAAATGCAGTTCTTCGCCCGGCCCCAGCCGGGGGCGGCCGTCGGCCCGCAGGAGCGCTCGCGCCGCCCGCGGGTCGTGCCGCGCTAACAGTTGCAGTGTCAGCTGCCACACCTTGCAGTGGGCGTTGAGCAGGCTCTCCCGCTCGGCCTCGTCCCGCGGGGTCGTATCGGCGAGTCGGCCGAGGCCCGCGACCGCTTCGGCGAAGAGAGCACGCGCGCGCTGCTCGTCGGACGGCCACAACAGGTCTGCGGCCGTCGCCTGAACGAGCGCCCGATTTTCGGCGAGTCGCAGCGAGGGCGCTTCGGCGATGACCTCTTCGAGTAACGCGAGTCCGCCCCCGGCCGTTGACTTCCGCGCCGCCCGCTGCCGCCCGGCCCGCGTCTCTCCCGCGGCGGCGTGCGGCACCGCGGCCGCCGAGATGCCTAACAGCAGCAGCACGGACAAGGTGAGCGAGTATCGCTGTGACATGGCGCGCCTCGGTATAACGATTGGGAATCGTCCGCGAAGCCGTCTGCCGACGTCGGCGGCTTCGCGGACGCGTCGTGTCTGCCGCGGGCTTTGCGCCGACCGGCTTCGGCCGCGCGACGCGTGCGGGATTCGTCGGCTTACTTCTTCTCTTTTCGTTTGCACTCCCGTTTGACGCAGTCGTTGTCCACGGGGAATTTCGCGATCTTTTCGAACGGGACGAAGCCCCAGTAGCTGTGCCCGTTCTTTTTGGCCCTCACCAGAACGTGCCCCTTGTCGTTGGTGACGTAGCGCCAGTAGACCTCAATGCCGTCCTGTGCGAGCCGGTTAACGTCGAGGTAAATCTTGTGACGTTCGACTGCCATGCCCGCCCGGACGTTCCTGTACAGGTAAGTGGAGCCGGTCAGTCTGGTCCGGTTGCCGTCGCAGCTCGACTGACGCCCTGCGTGCGGGCCGCCCGCCGGACACGTGATGGTGTTCTTGAAGAGTCGGTTGTAAGGAAAGTTCCTCTCAGGGTTATCCATATCCCTGTACGGCCCGTGGGCCATGAAGACTTCGAGCGGTATCCCGCCCCGCGAACAGCGAGGCGGGTCGGGGTCGCGCGCGTTCACTTTTCTGAGGGTGTCTCTCTCCATCAGCACAAAGCCGTGTCGCTGCACGTCGCCGTGTGCGTAGCCGTATACGTATTTACCCGACCGGCATTGCACGTCCACGTGGTCTCTCTCGAACAGGTTGCCGAGGACGAACGCGCCCTCGTCGTTGCGCACGGTCAGGTTGTCCGCCACGACCCGATACCTCGTGGCCGCCGAGGCCGTCCGGGCCTGCGCCAGCGTCAGCAGCGCGAGCGCCAGCACGGCCGCCAGTCTCATGACAGTCTTCGCCAACTTCATATCCGACCTCCTTCCGTCTTCAGCCTCTAGGCTTAACTTTCAACCGGCGATGATGAAGGGCGGTCGGTTTGTTTCAGATTTTTTTTCGGGTTCACCCCCCGAACGGATGGGCGCGTGATGCGCGGGCCGCTGTCGGGATTGAACTCCGCGGGCGGCGTGGGTGGTGAGTGTCGAGGAGTGCGGGGCGGCGGTCTTATTCTGTAATCCTGAAAGAGTAGCTGCCGACCTCTTCGTACCGGCCGCGGCTGCCGCCGCTGAGGGCGGCCGTATAGTCGCCGGGCCGGAACAGCGACGAAGGCAGCGCGACAGTCACGGTCGGCAGGCCGCTCCGGGTCGCCGGCTTCAGGCGCGTACGCCGCGCCACCTCGCGGCCGCCGGAATCTCGTATCACGAGGTTGTAATCGTCATAGGCGCGTTCGATGTCGAGCCTCAGGCGCAACTCGACGGCTGTAGAGCCCGGCTCGATCCTCTTCTCTGCGACTGCGGAGCCGCCCCTTAACACACCGGGGGCCAGCGCGAAGACGGTCGGCGGCGCTGCGGGTCTGGTCGGCCTCTCGGGGGTGGGGTGGACGCCCCCGCCCGGCTTCTGCGGCTGCTCGTCGTGCCGCGGACTCAAAGGTGTGGGTGACGCGAGTTCTGCCGTGGGCGACGGCGACGGGGTCGCGTTGACGTTTTGTGGCCCGCCCCTCGTCGGGTCTTCCGCCAGCAGCGGCCCGGGCTCGCTCTCCCGACGTGCGAGCCACAACAGCACGACAGAGATCAAGAGCAGGCAGACGGCGGCGGCGACGGCGACCCTCAAGAGGTTGGGCGGGCGCAGGAATGCCCGCAGCGAATCCCACACGGAAGAGCGCGCGGGACGGGCGCTCTTCTCCGGCCGCGCTGCCGACGCCGCGGCCGCCAACGCTCGAAGGTTTCGCAGCTTCTCCCTGCGTTCCGGCGTGACGAGAAAATTGGCGCGGAACCTCCGCACGTCTTCCCCCGCCAGCGCGCCGCGCAGATAGTCTTCAATCAGCTCTGCCTCCACGAACTGCATCTGGTCGAAGTATCTTTCGTCCTCGGCCAGAGACTCTTCGAGCCGGGCGGCGTCCTCCGGGGCGAGCGTTTCGTCACACAGCAGGTATCTCCTCAGCGTGTCGTCCGACGCCTTCCGGTCGCCGACGTCCGTCCCGCCGAACGGCGGCGAGGTGGCCTCCGCCTCCTCCTCCCGCGACGTCTCCCGCAGGAGGTCGCGCAGCAGCCCCGGGTCGGCCCGCAACTCCTCGACCAGACGGTCGTGCTCCTCCTCGGACAAGTCCGCACGCAGGTACAGCTCGCCCCGTCGGTCTCCTTCTGTGCTTGCCATATACGCGCCCCTTCAGCCGCGGCACGCCTCCGTCAGGGACTATGACGGCGGCGGCGCGGCGCGTTTCATCTTTTTTCGTGACGCCGCATGCACCTTTCGATGCAACTCAAGGCGGCCCTCCTCCCGCGGTTGACAATGGTGCGGATCGTTTCCGGCGCGACGCCCCACTCCGCCGCGAGGCGTCTCCTCACCTCGGTTAACTCGTCGCCCGCAAGCGGCTCGTCTTCCGGAGAGAGAATCCGAACCCCCGTATAATATTTTTCGAGCACGACGCGGTCGCGCGGCGACAACTTCCGCATACATTCTTCCAGACAGGCCGACCTCTGTCGCCGCTTCTCCTCTTCCTCCAGCCCGTAGGGCGGCACCGCCGGCCCTCGGCCCAGCACGTCTGGGTCGCGCGGCCGTTCGAGCATGACGAGGAGGGAAAAGTGTTTACAGCGGGCAAGCTTCTCTTTGTCGGGCGTGTCGCCGAGGCTGGTCTTGACCATCCCCGGACACGCGGCTTCGAGCAGGCGGCGGTTGAATCTTTCGACTTCGTCCTGCGACAAACGCGCGAGGCCGCGCGCGAGGTCGGCCTCGATCTTGTCGAGTAGCGGGCCGCCCACCGGCCCCGCCCGTGATAAGGCCAGCGCGAAGTCTTCGGCGGTGTAGAGGTTGCGCCGTCGTAACGCCTCGTTCAGCGAGCGGCTGAGACTGCTCCGCTGTTTGGACTCGAAGGCTCCCTCGCGCGCGATGGCGGTCACGAGCGCCCTTCCGTCGTGGGAAAGCAGTTGCCAAATCCTTCGGCCCGGACTCGGCACGTTCTCCGCCCCGCGTTCGTGGAGCAGGCGGCAGAGGCCCGGTACGTCGCGGATTTCCGTCGAGTTATAGTGTTCATTCAGGAGCGAGGTGGCGAGGCGTTTATCGACTCGTTCTAGAGCCTCGTCGGCCACTTCTTCGGCGACGGCATGTGATGCCCCGCGCCTCTCCAGGTACGCGACCAGTTCCTCCTGGAAGCGGACATACGTTCGGCCGGCCTGGTCGGGGTCACTGTCAAGCCACGCCAGCAGCCTCGTTAGCGTGAAGGAACTATCGGCATTCATATGCTGCCATCCGGTTCAACGCGACGCTGCTTACTGAAGAAAGACCGCCGCGGAAACCTACTCTCGGCGGCCGGACTCGCCCGGTCATTGAATCAGAACTCGACGCCCCACCCGCGCGCCCACACCCGTCGGGCGTGGAAGTCGGCAAGCTGGCGCTGCCGCCCCTGTTCGCGTGCCCCCAAGCGTTCGCGTACGTGAAGGTGCGGATGCTGTTGCGGGAATCGCTTCTTAGCCATCATCCGCCCGACTGTTCATCCTTAACTCCGCCGGAATTATACTCGTGGAAGAGCTTGGAGAATTATAAAAACCGGGCAAATTCGGCCACCTCAGCCGCGACCCGGATTCCCCCGACCTCAACTTCTAGGGCTCGCGGTTCTGGCTCGACGAACTAAATTAGTTGAACGGCAACTTTATAGAAGGGGGAGATGTACCGTAAGCGCGTCGGTCAATAATGAGGTACTGTTGCAGAAATCGCTTCTCTGGCTATAATCCGCCCCTATAGCGATTTGCAGATGAGTGCGGACGCGACCGGGTCAGAACCGCCCGCGGTAGCGGGCGGGCCGGTGTTACACGGCCCGGCCGCGTAGCACCGGCCCACCCGCTACCGCGGGCGGTTCTGACCTGTTGGCCTTCGACGTAGCGGTGACACTCAACTGCGAACCGCTATAATCTTCTCCCGTAGTTCAAGCCCGCCCGGCAGTGTCGCGGCGCTTCGACCGCGACACTGCCACGGACGGCGCTCATCGGACCTGAATCCGTGTGGTGTGTGTGACCGGGTCGCCGGTCACTTTGAAGACGAGGACGTAGGTGCCGGTGCTGAAGCCCGTCGTCTTCAGGTTGAAGATGTAGCCCCCCGCCCCGTCGAGTTCCGTGAAGCGAAAGTTATCGTCAGGGTTCGCGTTACCCGCGTCCTCAAGTTGCCCTTCTGTGTAATCTGACACCTTCTCCGTTCCGAGCGCGGTGACGACGACCGCCGAGGCCGAAAGATTAATCCCGCCGGCGTCGCACAGCCGCAACTTGACGGGGACCGTGCTGCCGCTCCGGTAGGCTTTGCTCTGGTCATAGCTCGGGCAGACGCCGTAGCTGACCGTGTAGCTCACGCTCGCGCGTGAGGCGTTACCCACCTGATCAGTCGCCTCGACGGTGAAGAGCTTCTGCCCCAGCGTCGCCGTCTCAATGAGGCCGCCGTTCGCGACCGTCCCGGCACACCCCCTCACGCCCGCGCCGCCGTCCGAGCAGAGGTAGTTGGCGGCCGCCGCCTGCCGGAGCAGGTAGTTGGAGTTTGTCGGCGAGGCCAGGTGGATGTCGGGCGCTTTCTTATCGACACGGTTCCCCGCGACGGGACCCGCCGTGGCACAGTTGCCAGCACGGTCACAGACGGCGCGGCTGTCGGTCAAAGCGTCGGCGGTCTCCGTCCCGGCCGGGACCGACGTGTGCAGTGCGAAACTGCCGTCCGCCGCTTCGACGAGGGCCGAAAGGCCGTCGCCGCTCGTGCAAGGAATGGTAACGTCAGATGCGTGCCACGCCCCGTCGGCGGGGCCGCACGTAATCGCCGGGGACGTCTTGTCTATGCTCACCGCTTCGACAGTGACGTGAGCCGTATTACCCGCGAGGTCTTCCACCGCGAAGGTGTGAGCCTGCCCGGCCCCCTCCGCCGTAAAGGTGAAAGCGTCCGAGGCGGGCGAGCCGTCGGCCAGCCCTGACAGATTATCCCCGGCCGTGTAGCGCGCCGTGACATCCGTGTTATTCCAGCCGTCAGGGTTTGCGAGCGGCGCGCGCGTGGCGCTGATCGTCGGCGCGGTCTTATCGATGTTGATGCCGCTCACGCGGGCGCTGGCCGAGTTGCCGGCGAGGTCCTGGACGTTGAAGGTCGCCGACTGGTCGGCGCCCTCGCCGAACGTCTGGACGGCTGGCGCAGCCTCCACGCCGGAGAGCGCGTCGGCGGCCGTCGGGATAATTTGAACGTCGGCGTTGTACCACCCGCGTGCATTGGGGGCACGATCCGGCGCGGCGCTGACGGTCGGCGGGGTCTTATCAATGCGCACCTGACTGACCGAGGCCGTCGAGGAGTTACCGGCGGCGTCCGTCACTGTGAAGGTGTGCGAGAGGTCGGCGCCCTCGCCCGTGAAGGTGAACGTGCCGGTCGGCGCGGAGGCGTCAACGAGCCCCGAAAGGCTATCGCCGGCCGAGTAGCTGGCGACCACGTCGGTGTTGTTCCAGCCGCGGGTATTAGCCTCCGGCGCGCGCGCAGAGTTAATCGTCGGCGGGGTCTTGTCGATGTTCACGCCGGAGACGGTATCGGCCCCGACGTTCCCCGCCAGGTCTGTGACCGTGAAGGTCCGCGACTGGTTGGCCCCTTCCTCGCCGAAGGTGAAAGTTCCACGCTCGGTTCCCGGCGCGAGGCCGGATAGCTCGTCCGAGGCCGAGTAGCCGGCCGCGACATCCGTGTTGTTCCAGCCGCGGGGATTCGCCGGGGTCAGGCGCCCGGTGGTGAGCCGCGGCGCGGTCTTGTCTATGTTGACCCCGCCGACCGTGACGGAGGCGACGTTACCGGCCGCGTCCGAGGCGTTGAAGGTGTGCGCCTGCCCGGCCCCTTCCGCGCTGAAGGTGAATTCGCCGGCAGGCGGCGAGCCTTGCGCGAGTCCCGATAGGGCGTCGTGCGCTGTGAAGCCGGCCGTCACGTCGGTGTTATTCCAGCCGTTGGCGTTCGCCGACGGGGCGCGTGTGGGACTGAGGACGGGCGGGGTCTTGTCGATGTTGACGCCGGCGAAGGACGTGACGGCGCTGTTGCCGGCCGCGTCCACACACTGCCCGCTCGCGGACTGGCCGGCCCCCTCGTCCGTGAGGGTCACGGGGAGGCCCGACTGAGAGATGCCGGAGACGGCGTCGGCGCAGACGAAGCTGACCGTCACGCTCCGGTTCGTCCACGCCCCGGCGCTGTAGGGCGGGCCTGCCGCGGTCGCTTCGGCGCTGATGGTCGGCCGCCCTTTGTCGAGGCGGACGGCGAGACTGCGCTCCTCCTCGACGCCGCCCGCGGCGTCGGACGAGAAGTAAGTGACGATGGTCGTGCCTTCGCCGGCGATGGTGAACTGGGCCGCGGCGCCGCCCACGGTCGTCGGCGGAAGGGGGTTGGCGCCTTCGGCGCTGAAGGTGATGTCGCGCACGCCGGCCGGGCCGCCGCCCGTGTCGCTCGCGGTCAACGTCACCGTCACGTCCCGGTTGTGCCAGCCGAGGGCGTTGGCCGGGTGAGAGAGCGCGGCCGCCGTCGTCGTGTTCGACGCGGGAGTCTCGTCGTCGATGAGCCGCGCGATGACGAAGGGGCTTAACGAATTGACGCGCGCCGCCAGAGTCCGCGCCGCGAAGTCGGGCGCCGCGGGGTCGGGGGCGAGCAGTGTGCGGTCCACCCAGAGGCCGTTCTCAAGGTGCAGGATGCGCATGCGGGAGAACTCCGTCTGGTCGTTCTGCGCGGGCACGTGGAAGCGGAGGGTGACGGGGCCGACGAAGGCTGCGGTCGTCGAGATTTCAAAAGCCTCGGGCGTGATGGGCGCGTGCGCGTAGGCGTAGCCGTCGGGCAGTCGGCCGACGCGCCCCGCGTCGAGCGGGACGAAGGTGGTGACGCCGGGGGCGTTCACCTGTTGAAAGACGGCGCTGACGAGCGGCGTCGTGCCGCCGAAGGAGCCCGACGCGGCACTCACGCCGCCGCCGGCCGGGGTGTTGTGCCCGGGCTGTCCGGTGGGCGGCCCGCCGACGGGGACGGGCGTCTCGGTCTCCGGCGCACACCTGATGCTCAGGTCCACGTCGGGGAAGCCGTTGGTGAGTTCGGTGTTGGTGCCCGCGAACTGCACCCGCAGTTGATGGAACTGATTATCTTTCAGGTAGGCCGGGATGAAGTGGGCGAAGCGGTGGTTGCCGTCCCCTTTGCCCGCGACCAGGAGGTCTTCTCCGAACAGGTTGGCGCTGAGACGAGCCAGCAGCGCCCCGTCGGCGTAGACGTTCACGTCCACGGGCGTGTTCGGGCGGTTCGAGTCCCACGCCCAGCCGCCGATGGTGCCGCAGTTGGCGTGGTAGTAGAAGCCCTCGAACGAGGGCGGCTGCGTGACGGGCGAGGCCGGGCAACTGAGCGGGCGGCCGGTGTTGTCCAGCGGCTCGCCGGTCGAGTCGAACACCACGCGGATGTGGTGCGACCCGCCCCTGAGTGCTTCGGGGATGTAATAGAGGAAGCCGTGGAAGCCGTTGCCGCGGCCGGCGGCGGAGGGGACGAGGTCGGCGCCGATGTTGGCGCTGAGGGTGGCGAGCAACTGCTGGCCGTCGTAAATC
Organism: Pyrinomonadaceae bacterium; assembly: GCA_036389235.1. Taxonomy (GTDB): domain Bacteria; phylum Acidobacteriota; class Blastocatellia; order Pyrinomonadales; family Pyrinomonadaceae; genus QHXN01. Next base: position 14,723 of record DASVQJ010000305.1, read on the forward strand.
TTCACGTCCACGGGCGTGTTGGGCCTCGTCAGGTCCATCGCCCAGCCGCTAATCGCCCCGCAGTCGTTGCCGTCGTGCGAGCCGGCGAGGACGGGCTCGACCGCGCACGAAACGCTCCGGGGGCTCCAGTTAATCTCCCGGCTCGTGCCGGCGAAGGAGACACGGAGGTTGTGTGCGCGCCCGTCGCGCAGCTCCGGCGGGAGGTTGAAGACGAAGGCGTGGCGGCCGTTGCCCTTGCCGGCGGCGAGTAAATCCTGGCGGAAGAGGTCGGCGCGGACGGAGCCGAGATGCCCGTAGCCGTCCGCGGAGATGTTCACGAAGACGGGGGCGTCGGGCTGGTTCTCATCCCACGCCCAACCCCACACGGTGTCGCAATCGGCGCCGTCGAAGTAGCCCTCAAAATTCCCGACCTGCACGGGACACCTTTCGACGGGGCACTCGACGTTGATGACGAACTCCTGCGTGAGGGTCGTCCCGGCGTCGCAGCCGGGCGGGGCGGGCCGCGGGCCGACGGCACGGCCGCGCGGCGGGCGCGTGCTGGCGAGGATGCTGAACCTGAACTGTCCGGTCTGGAGAGGGGTGCCGCTGATGACGCCGGTGTAGGCGTCGAGCGTCAGGCCGCCGGGCAGTTGCCCCTCGACGCGGCTGTAGATGAACTTGCCGGTCGGGTCGGAGGTGTGGGCCACGCTCCCCGAATACCCGGCGCCCAACTCGCCGCGGGGGAGTTCGGTCGCAGGGGTCTCGTTCGGCTGGCACACGTTAAAGATGTAGCGCCGGTAGTCGGTCTGCCCCTGCGAGTCTGCGGCGCGCAGCGAGAGGTAGAAGCGGCCGGGCCGGGCCGGCGTGCCGGCGAGTTGCCCGGTCTCCGGGGCCAGGGCCAAGCCTTCCGGCAGGATGCCGCTCCAGAGGTTGACCATGAACGGGGGGGCGCCCGCGCTGGCGAGCACACTCTGGTTGTAGAGCTGCCCGAGCGTCGCCTGCGGGATGGCGCTCCGCAGGGCGACCGGGTAGTAGACGAAGACCCTTTCGACCGCCTTCAGCCCGGTGCTGTCGGTGACGGTCAGGATGATCTCGTAAAAGAAGAGGCCGCCTTCGTGCTCGGTCACGGTGAAGCTTCCGGACTCCCCTACGCTGCTCGTCTGCGGATGGATGTGGTCGTTGTGGTGGAGCACGATCTGCCAGCTCAGTTTGTCCGGGGTGATCGTCTCGTCGGGGTCGTTGCCAACGCCGGAGTAATTGACGACGGTTCCCGGCGCGACGCGCTGGCCGTTGGTCGGCGAAGTGATTCTGGCCGAAGGGGCGAGGCTGCCGACGGTAATGGTCACCTCGGCCGGGGCGGACTTCAGGTTCTGCGCGTTGGTCACGGTCAGCCTGGCGACGAAAGCCCGGGGCGTCGCCGAGACGTAGGTGTGCGACGGGTTAGGGCTGTCGGATGTCGAGCCGTCGCCGAAGTCCCAGTGGTAGCTGAGGTTCGAGCCGGCCGGGTCCTGCGAGCCTTCGCCGGAGAACTGAACGGTCAGCGGCGAGAAGCCCGAGGTGGGAGTGGCCGAGGCTTTTGCCACCGGGCTGCGCTGGTCGTAGACGATGCGCCGCAACTGCCCGGAGTAAAAGTCCACGTAGTAGAGCGCGCCGTCCGGCCCGACCTCGATGTCAACGACGCCGCCGGCGTTATTCGCGAACCGGACGGACTGGTTAAAACTGCCGTCGGGGTTCACGACGATGCGGCTGATCCATCCGGCGGCGAAGTCGCCGATAAACAGGTTGCCACGGAACTTCTCGGGGAAACGCGTGCCCGTGTAGAAAGGCCCGCCCGTCACGGAGCTACCAATGTCGGGCGCCGCCGGGATGACGTGGTGGTACGTGTAGAAGGGCGCGGTCACGCTCTGCTCCGGCAAAAGCGCGCAGGGGTTGCCGCCCGGCGCCGTCAAGTTCTGGTATTCCTGTTGCTTCTGATCGCCTTCGTAGCAGGGCCAGCCGAAGTTCGCCCCCGGCGTGACGCGGTTCACCTCCTCCCAATTATTCCACCCGACATCGCCGACGTAAGGCTCGACCGTGCCGGGGCGGAACGTGAAGCGGAAGGGGTTACGCAAGCCGTAGGCGTAGACGCGCGACCTGACCGTATTCGGGCCGTCGTAGAAGGGATTGTCGGCGGGGGCCGAACCGTCCTCCGGGTTGATGCGTAGGAGCTTGCCGTTGTAGCTGTCGAGGCTTTGCGAGTTGAAGGCCAGGGGGTCGGCGATTTGGAAGTTGGCGCTGTCGCCGATGCTCACGAACAGCTTCCCGTCGTCGCCGAAACGGATATCGTCGTTGGCGTGGGTGGGCATCTCCAGCTTGATGCACTCCGGGCCGCCGTCCGGGCCTTCACACTTCCCGAGGATCAACTTTTCGCTCCCCGGGAGGAACACGTCTGGGTTGCCGGGATTAGCTTGGACGCGAATCAGGCGGGCCGTCCGCGCACTGGGGTTGTTGCCGAATCTCGACCCTTCCTCGTCGGACGAGTAGAAAAGATAGACGAAGCCGTTTGAAGAGAAGTTCGGGTCGAGCGCGAGGCCGAGCAGCCCCCGGTCGCCCTCCATGTTGATCCTCCCGCTCAGGTCTATAAAATTGCCCGGCACGAGGCTGCCGTTCTTGAGTATGCGCACCGCCCCGCTGCGCTGCCAGATGAAGATGCGTCCGTCGGGCGCGAAGGCCAGGCCGACCGCGTGCTGGGCGTCGAGCTGGGCTACCGTCTCCATGCTGAAGCCCGTCTCAGTGAACTGTATCGGGGTGGGGGTTGGCTCCTGCGCCGCGGCGGGCGACACGGCCAGCAGGCTGAGCATCAGAAGCCCCGCGGCCGGGCCGCCCAGCGGAAGGGCGCGACGGCTACGGCGCGGCCCCCGCAGGAGGGCGTAGGCGTGGAGCGAGACGCGGCTCAAAACACAGCCGAGGCGGCTTGCGAAGGAGGAGGAGGTCGTCATCAGTCTTTTCCTTAAGCGTAGGGTTGGGGTCGCGGCTCGGCCGCGGCGGGCGGGGGGTTGGCGAAGGAAGTGGCTTTTCAGCGCACCTCGCATCGAGACGCGGGACTTCGAGGTCGCTCAATCTTCGGCGTCGGGGCTGCCGGCACAGCACGTTGTCTCCCGTGCGGGCGCGCGTGGCCGCGGCCACGCGCGCCCGCCGGTCTTCTGCCGCGGCGGCCGCAATGCCCCCGCGGGTCTGCTTACGGTGCCGCGTAATCGGTGGATGACAGTTGGACGTTGTCCGGGCTCAGCGTCCAGAGGGAGAGTCTGCCGTTCGAGTGCTGCCAGACGATGCGCGACTGGCTGTCGCCGCCGTTGCTCATCGCCAGGGCCGCCCACCCGCCGTACGGCCCGTAGTCGGAGTTGCCGAGGCGATTGCCGGCCCCGTCAACGCTCCACACCCCGATGCGCCCGTCGTAGTGGTTCCACAGTAGGTGCGCCCGATTGTCACTTCCCACGGCGACCGCCGCGGGCCGCCAGCCGGGGAACGGCCCGTGCTCCCTGTAATCGGCCCGACTGCCGTCGGGGTTGCAGTTCCAAATAGACGCCTTCCCGCTACCGTCTTGCCACAGTATGCGCGGGCGGTTGTCGTAGCCGACCCCGAGGCTGACCGGGCGCCACCCGGGGAACGGCCCGTGGACCACGTAGGTGTAGCTCCAGTCGGGGTTGACCCTCCACAGGTCCGTCCTGCCGTCGGAGATGCGCTCCCACAGGACGCGCGGGCGCCCGTCGGTGCTCCCGGCGAGCCCCACCGCCTTCCACCCGGCGAAGGGGCCGTAGACGCGCGAGGAGTTCAGGCTGTTATCCTGGTTGAGTCGCCACAGCCAGATTCTCCCGTCGATATGCGTCCACATCAGGTAAGGAACGTTATCCGCCCCGACGGCGATCATGCGGGGGCTCCAGCCCTCGTTCGGCCCGTGCGTCACGGAGTTGAGCCGGGTCCTGCCGTCCGCCGACACCGTCCAGATTTGGGCGGCGCCGTTCGGCATCTGCCACACCACGCGCGACAGGTTGTCGGCGCCGGTCGCGACCGAGACGACGGAAGGCTTCACCACCTGGACTACCCAGGCGACGGAAGGCACCCCCTGGCTGTTGAGCAGAAACAGCATGTAGTGCCCCGGCGGGCAGGCGTCGCCGTCCGCCGGCGCCGTCAGGTACATGCCGCCGCCGACGCGCGAGATAGTGGGCGTGAGGTCGTTGAACCGCTGGTTCTGGTTGTACGAGTGGGTCACGGAAGAGAGGCGCACGAGTGTCGCCCGCGCGATGTCCGTGTTCGGCGTGCCCACGAAGAAGCGCTGGCCGTAGCCGACGCTATCCGGGGCGCTGGTGATCTGCGGCTGCGCCCCCTTGAACAGGTAGGGCGGCGAGTAAATCTCCGCGTTCGGGTAGTCGTTGCCGCCGCCGCCGTTGCCGCCGCCGGCCGAGAGCACGCGGCCGTCCGCCAGCAGCAATGCCACCGAATGGTAGAGCCTCGGGATCTGCATGCCGGCGAGCGGCCCCGACCATTGCTCGTTCGCCGGGTTCCATATTTCCGGCGCGTAGACGGCGCCCGTCAAATCCTGGTTGTTGAAGTCGTTGGGGCCGCCGTAACTCGTGCCGCCGGTCACCAGCACCGTGCCGTCCGGCAGGATGGTCCCATTAACGTGCCGCCGCGCCCGCGCCATCGCGTTGAGATAGCGCCACTGCGGGGTCGCCTGATTCAGGTCTATCACCTCGGCGGTGTTGGTCGGGGGGGAGTTGCCCCCGAGGATGAGCACCTTGCCGGGCTGGTACATCACGGAGGTGCCTTCCCAGCGGCCGTCGAAGTTGCTGATGATCGAGGTGTTGTTGGCCCCGGCCGGGAGCCACGCGCCGTTGACCGCCGGGTTCAGGTAGTCGGTGTTCCGGTTCGGCCCCGAGTTGATGACCTTACCGCCCGGCGCCACGTGCATCCACGGGTAGGTGGGCTGCGACCTCCGCGCGTCCCCGAGCGCGCGGAGGGTCTGGCTGACCTGCCACACCTCCGGGAGGTCGTTCTGCGCCCCGTCGGCGACTGTGCCGGCCGCGACCAACACCTCGCCGTTGCCGAGCGTGGTGTTGGTCGGGTACCAGCGCCCGCCGCTCATGTCCGGCCCTTGCGTCCAAGTGTTGTACCTGTAGTCGAAGATGCTGGTGTGCGGCTCGCCCGCGGGGTTGCCGGCGTCGTAGTGGTGATGCCCGCCCGCGACGAGCAGCCGTCCGTCCGGCAGGAACGAGTGCCCGCTACAGAAGAGATCGAGCGTGTTGTTATCCGCCTCGACCGCCGTCTGGGTATTAAAAAGCCCGGTGGCGGCATCCCACACCCAGACGTCCGTCCTGTGGTCGGGGGTGTCAGAATTCTCCCCGGCCCAGGCGAGCACTTTGCGGTTCGGGAGCAGGTGCGCGTGGACGGGGATGAAGGGCAAGTTTATCAGGCCCGACCACGCGCCCGTCCGCGACCTTGAGTCGGAGCCGTCCGTGACGGCTCGCAGTTGCCACTGCTGGTTGGTGGCGCTGACGTAAGTCCACTGGTGTGCGACGGCGCCGTTCAGGTACGAGGCGCCCGAGATATCCAGGGCCTTGCCGCTGTGGCGCGCCGTGATGCGGTAGTAGCCGCCGCCGACGGCGACGCGCTGCCACTGCTGGCTGGCGGCGCCGACGTAGTCCTGCTGGATCACCGCCGCCCCGTCGTTTAACGAGCCGCCGGCAACGTCCAGGGCTTTGCCGCTATGGCGCGCGATGATCCGGTAGTAGCCGTCGCCGTTGCTGACGAGTTGCCACTGCTGGTTGGCGCCGCCCACGCAGTCCCACTGGTGGACGGCGGCGCCGTTGGCGTACGAGACGCCCGAGACGTCGAGGCACTTGCCGGTGTGGCGGCTGACGATCTCGTAGTAAGTGACCTGCGCTTCGGCCGCCGCGGAACAGAGCAGCAGGCAGAACATGCAGGAAGCGAGACGCAGAAGGGTGAGGAGGGCAGGAGGCACGCTCGCAGAGGCCGTTGGCCCCTCCTTCATCGGATGAGATGTCACGGCGTGCCGTGCCGCGATGCGAAAAGGCGAAGTTCTTTTCATGAAATAACCTCCGGGTTGCGGGCGCGGATGGACGGCCCGGACGCCGCCCACGGGCGCCGGGCAAGTCTTTCGCGCGGACAGGGAGAGCCGTATACGATAATCACTCAGGTATCCTGGGGTTGCCGGGAAGGGGCGTGAGAGTCGTAATTGAAAATCAACTGCCGAACACTGAAAGCTCCTGCCGGGTCGGTGAACACTAAGCCCCTTTCCGCGACCCGTCGGACGGGCAAGGTGGCTGAATCAGAGCCGAAGTCGGCGACGACAAACCGGGCGGATGAAACTCCGGCCGGCGGTGATGTGAGGAAGCGGGCACCTCACAAGAAGACGCACATTTACTGGCACCACGAGATTGAGTTGTTACCCCGGTAGGTGCAAATAGGCGGATAGACTACGGCATAAAAGGCTCGGAACTCGTAGAGGAGAAACATCTATCCCGCGTTCAATATATGAAACGCTAGAGGTAAGAAGAAGGTTGAAATCCGGGCAATAATTTTTTGGCCCACCCTGAGCGCATCTAATTTTTTGTACCGGCGGCGCCCCGCCCGTGTTACGGCCCCGTGCTAGAATCCCCCTCGAAGCGAGGGCAGGGGTCATGGCTACCAAGCAAGCGCGGACGGACTCACCGGCCGACGACCAGCAGCTTGACGAGCTGGCCGCGCGCGCCGCGCAGGGCGACTCGGCCGCCTTCGCCTCGCTTTATCAGCAGTGCAATAACTACGTCAGGAAGGTCGCGCTGCATGTCGTGCGCCGCCCCGAAGACGCCGAGGACGTGGCCCAGAGCGTCTGGAGCAAGCTGGCGGGGCGCCTTGAGCAGTACCCGCGCGAGGCCCGCTTCACCACCTGGTTGTACCGTGTAGTGACCAACGCCGCCATCGACCACGCGCGCCGCGGGCAGGCCCGCCGCGAGGCGCCGCTTGAGGACGTGGCCGACGCGCAGGCGGCGACCGACCAAGAACTCACACTCTTACAGCAGCGCCTCCGAGAAGAATTCGCGCGGGCGCTGGGTGGACTCCGCAGCCGCCACGAGCTTAGGGCGCGCTGTTTCGAGTTGCATTACCTGCAGGAGTTGTCGGTCGGCGAAGTCGCGGCGCAACTGGGTCTGTCGGAAGGCACCGTCAAGAGTCACCTGTACTACTCAAGGAAGCGACTCGTCGAAGACCATCCCGTGCTGCTTGACCTCTACTTTGCGCTGGAGGAAAAGTTGGGGAGACGCCGACCATGACGAGGTGCACGGAGCCGGAACGTTGGCCGCGCGCGCCGGGGGCCGACGCCCCCGAAGAGGAGGTCGAGAGTTATCTGGCGCACGTCAACGTGTGCCCGCTCCACGCGGCCGCCGAGCGGCGCGAGGAGGAGCTCCTGCGCGGCATGGCGTCGCTCGCCCGTCGTGACCTGAGCGCTCCCGTTGCGGCAGCGGGAGCGCGAGCCGGCGTGGCCGGGAGCGGCGACCGCCCTGATGCACAGGTGGAGGGTCGCCGCGCGCGCAGCCGGCCGGACACAGCAACCGACCGGGGGCGGCCCGACGCCGGGCGGCGGTTGTCGGCGGCGCAACGCGCGGCGCGGCCGTCGGCCGAGCCCGCACGCGCCTCACGCCGCTATCCGGTTCGGCGTCTGGCGGCCGCGCTGTGCGTTCTGGCGGCTGTCGTGCTGCTCGCGCTCGTACTCTTCAGTCCGACCGAGCAACCCGTCCCGGTCGTCCGACAGGAGCAACCGTCGCGCCCACCCGTGTCGGACTTGGCGGCCACACCCGAGGCCACGCCTTCCGTCACCGACACACAGAACCGCCGGGACGTTACGCTCCCCAGACCGACCGCCACACCACGCACGTCTCAAGGCGGCGTCCGGGTCGCCCCCACGCCGCGCGCGCGCGAGCAGTTGACCGTCGCCGACGTGCGCCGCATCTACGTCGGCGCGGGCGAAGGCACCTATGACGGGCAACTGCGCGAAGCCTTAATCGAGCGGCTGCGGGACAGCGACAGGTTTATCGTGGTGGCGGGCGAGCGGCAGGCCGACGCCGTGCTGCTGCGTGAGCAGCCGCGCAGCGCGGGCGTCAGTGTGCAACTGGTGACACGCGGCGGCAAGACGCTCTGGTATACGACACAGCCGCCCGCGCCCGGAGGCGTCGAGGATGTCGGCGCCCTCGCCGCGAGAATCGTGGCCGCGCTTACTGCGGCTGCCGACGAACGCCGGTCGCCGGTCACCCCCCCGCGGCGCTAGCGCCGCGCGGAGTGGGTCGTGGCGTCTAGCGCCACTCACCCTGAATGACGAAGCCCGCCCAGAGGTGCGGGGCGCTCCATCGCTCCTCGCGCAGCATGGAGAGTTGCGCCGCGCGCAGCGCCGCCGCCGGACGCGCCCCCCGTTGCAACATCGCTTCATAGAGCCGCACCATCATCTCGGCTGTCGCACGATCCTGCACGGCCCACAAGCTCGCCACGACGCGCGGCGCCCCTGCGTACATGAAGCCGCGCGTGAGACCTACGAGACCTTCGCCCTGCACCTGCTTGCCGAGACCGGTCTGGCATGCGCTGAGCACGACGAGTTCCGCCGACAGACGCAGGTTGTAGATTTCCGAGAGGCTGAGGAAGCCGTCCTGCGGCTCGCCGCGCTCGTCCACGAGCGACAGCACGAGGCCGGAGAGTTCAGGCCGTTCGGGGTTCAGGTAGCCGTGCGTGGCGAAGTGCACGATCCGGTAATCCCCCAGCTCGGGGCTGAAGGCTGTCGCCTGGCTGGCCTTGAAGTCGAGCGCGGCCAGTGCTTCGCGCTTCGGCACGAGCGCGAGCAGCCGCTCTGCCTCTTGGCGTGAGAATGGGAGGCGTCGCAGGTCCACGCCCGCGCGCTTGAGGCCGAGCGAGTGCGCTGCATCAGCCGCGCGCGTGTGCTCCCGCTGCGCGGTCTCGGCCGCGCGTCGCGCTTCGCCCTGCGCGGGCGGCTCACTCGATGCAGGAGCGGTCGCCGGTCTGCCCTTGATGCGCGCGTCGTCTCTGGTAAAAACGGGGTCGGCGAAGACGGCCAGACGCTTGGCCGGAGGTCGGCGGCCGGCCACCTGACGACGCAAGCTGACGAGGGTCGAAGCCGACGGCAGGCTGACGATCTCGTGTGTCGCCACGAGGGGCGCGGAGGCGGTCGCGCGGCCCGGCGGCGCCGGCCGCGGCAGGGCCGCGAAGGGCACGTATTGCAGCGCGCCGTCGGCGACTATGACGAGGCGCTTGCGACCGAGGAGCGACGCGACGGGGGCGAGCAGCAGGCGGCTTACGGCGGTCGCCTGGCGGTCGACCTCTTCCGGCGTGCCGCCTTCGCTCAGCAGGCGCGTGAGGGCGACGGCGGCGGCCTCGATCTCCGCGCGCTTCGGCAGGGTAAAACTCGACAGTGAAGTGTGCGAGACGAGCCACAGGTAGCTACGCTCCTCACCGAGCGCGTACTCCAGGAGGAGGGTTTCGGGGTCGAGCACCTGTTGCTGAATCTCGCGCACGGTCGAGGGCTGCGGCTGTGTGAGGGCGGCGTAGGCGGGGCTGGAGGTGCGGATGTGCCCCTGCACCTCTTCAAGCTCCGCGGTGAGGGCGGCGATGGCGGCGGCGGCGGCCGCGGCCTGTTCGGGTATGTGTTTGGTGTTGAGGAGGCGAATCTGGTATTCGAACTTGGAGTTGATCTGTTGTCGCAAGCTGCGCTCGCGCTCGGCGAGGCGAGGGTCGACGCCCTGCCGGATGTCCGTGCCGGCTTCGGCGAGCAGTTCGAGTAGGCTCCGTGCGCGTGCGCGCTCGCTGATCTGGAGGGCCTGCGCCGCGTGCCCGGCCGACGGCTCCGCCTCGTGCGAGCGCATCAGGATGTCGATGTACAGCTCGTAATTATCGCGGACCGTGGAGAAGAACGAGGCGCGCAGTTCCTGCACGGCGACTTTGGCGCGGATGAATTCGATGAGCGGGAGTGCGTCGCTCATGAGCTTGCGTGCGGCGGCGAGGTTCCCTCTGTCGCGCTCCAGGCGGGCGAGGTTCCGGAGCGTCGTGGCCTCCCAGCCGCGGTCTCCGGCCGCCCTGCTCAGCGGCAGCGCCTGGTTAAAGTAGTCGAGCGCCTTCTGCCACTCACCGAGCGAGTAGTAAACCGCGCCGATGCTCGTGAGCGTGTTGGCTTCCCCGCTACGGTCGCCGACGGCCCGGCGCAGCGCCAGCGCCTGGTCAAAGTAGTTGAGCGCCTTCTGCTTCTCCCCCAACGAGTCGTAAACCGCGCCGAGGTTGTTGAGCGTGTAGGCTTCGCCGCGGCGGTCGCCGACCGCCCGGCGCAGCGCGAGCGACTGGCCGTAGTAGTCGAGCGCCTTCCGCCCTTCGCCGATTGAGTTATAAACCGCGCCGAGGTTGTTGAGCGTGGAGGCTTCCCCGCCGCGGTCGCCCGCGGCCCGGCGCAGCGCCAGCGCCTGATTTAAGTAATCCAGCGCTTTCTGCTTCTCCCCCAACTTGGCGTAGGCGACGCCCATGCTGTGCAGCGTGAAGGCTCCGTCGCCGCGGTCGGAGTCGGGGAGTGCCTTCCAGAGCGCCATCGCCTGCTGATAGTAGTCCAGCGCCCTCTGCATCTCTCCGAGGCCGTAGTAAGAGACGCCGATGCTGGTCAGCGTCGTGGCTTCCCCTTGGCGGTCGCCGATCTGTCTGTAGGGTTCCAGCGCCCGGTGGAAGTAGTCCAACGACTTCTGCGGCTCTCCCAGCGAGGAGTACAGGGTGCCGACGTTGCTCAGCGTCGTGGCCTCTCCGAGGGGGTCGCCGACGGCTTTCAATATCGGCAGCGCCTGATTTAAGTAATCCAGTGCCTTCTGCCTCTCCCCGGTGGCGTCGTACGCCGTGCCCATGCTGGACAGCGTGTAGGCTTCCCCGCTGCGGTCGCCCGCGGCCCGGCGCAGCGGCAGCGCCTGGTGGTAGTATTCCAGCGCCTTCCCCCTCTCCCCCATGCGGGCGTAGATGTACCCGATGAGGTGAAGCATGTTGGCCTCCCCGACGCGCTCGCCCGCAGCCGCGTACAGCCCCCGCGCCTCCTCATACTTCCTGATCGCTTCCTGCCTTGACTCCTTCGTCCTCTGCACGCGGGCACGTTCCCCCTCCGCGTAAGCCCTCTGTGCCGCGAACAGGCTCCGATCCCGCGCCGTCGCCTGTCGCACCTCCTTCAGCCTTATCTCGTAGCTCCCGCGCGGGGTCTTCTCCTTCGGCGAGCGGACAGCCACACGGTAGATGCCGGCGGTCTCCGTTACAAGGTACACGGCTTCCGGCCCTTGCATCCCGCTCGGGCCGTTAACTTCCGCCGTCGGATTACCGTCCGGGCCGTACACACTGACCGCCACGTCAATCCCGCGCTGCTCTACTAACAAGTACGCGAACTGCCCCGCGTCGAGCCTCAGTCGGTAGTCGTGCACTTCGCCGCCGGCCATCGCGCGCTCGACGGCGTTTCCCTGCTCAAGGGTCTGAGCCTGCGCCCGGCCGGCGGCGTCCGGTGTCGCCACCCCCTCCTGGCGAGCGGCCTGCTGTGGCACCCGCGCACCGGCCGAGAGGCCCGCGGTGAACAACACACTCGCCAGCAGAGAGGGCCAGCGCTTCGCCGGCCCGCCGAGAGTACGACCCGTTTGCCACATGGCGATCCTCAATTTGTCAGACCCGTTACCGTGAAGTGGTGGACCGGCGCTCGGCTCCCGTCGTCCCTTACGACGGCAGCCGCCGTTCTGTTGCGAGAGTTACTCTGAGGCGGGCAGCGGCTCCACCGAAGTTCCCGCTTGAGGAGGCTTTAAACGGTCTGCGAAAGCCAGTTCGAGTCCGCCCTTCACGAACCCGGTTCGTCGCGCCGTCCTGTCCTTACGCCGCATTGTCCACCGCCGGCTGGTGTTGCGCAAGGCGGATTTTCGCTGTCGTTCTTCTGCCGCCGCTTCGCCAGCCGCCTGACCTCGGCCGCGCCGCGGCAACGACCGGAAGGGGGTCTGGATTAGCATGAGAGGAGTGATCGCCCCGAAGACCTGTTCAACGCGGCCGTTGCCAGGGCACAAGATAACGAGGACGCGGAGAAGTAGCGTGAGTCATCTATTAGTTGAGTCCGGCGGGACGGAGACGGCGCTGATTAGCGACAGAAGCTCTTCTGCGGGCCTGAGGCCGTCGGCGCGCACCCGGAGGCCGCGCGCGTCGTTGCCGATGAAGATGAGCGCCTCGTGCATGTCCCGTCCGGCCCCCACCCCGGGGAAGCTCTCGCGCAGGCCCTTGAGGCGCGCGTCCGCGCCGGTGATTAGCGCCCAGCCCTCTTTCACGCCTTGTACGGCGAGAGCATTTCGACCGGCAGAAACACACTATGTAAGTTTGTCGGACTCCTCCGGCTCCACGTTAGGTACGTGTTCGAGCGCTCGCTCGAAGCTCTGTCGGTCGCCGCGCGAGGCCCTCTTACGCAGGTCCTCGACCGTCATCCACGCCGCGGCCTTCTCCGCCGCCGCTGAAGAGATGAACTGCCCGACCGTTACTCCCGCAGAAACTCCTGCGGCCTGATGGCGGAGACGCCGAACTTCTCCGCCCCGACGAAATCCTTCGTGTTAAAGGTGTTGGTGTATTCGCACCCGCTCTCAACGGCCGGCTCCGGCACAAAGTCGTCCTTCGGGTCCGGCAGCACCGGCCGCCACAGGTAGAATATCTCCCGGAGGCTGCCCGAGGCGCAGAGAAAAGTTGGCACGTCATCGACCTCTTCCGGGGTCAGGGGGTGGCCGGCCTCGACGCGCTTCAGCACGTCCTCGTACTCCAGAAGGGGCGGTACGGACAGGTTGATTTGCCAGCGAGGATCACCGATAAGCCTCAGCAACCTGTGCGAGCCGCCCCGCCGGGAGCGCAGCGCGGCCACGAGAACGTTCGTGTCGAGGACCACCTGGAAGACTTTGCTCACAGGCGTCTCAACCTTCGCCCGGAGCCCGGTCGTCACGGGCGTCAGTAGATGACTCTTCGCTTATCCCCTTGTCATTGCCCGCCCGCCCGGTGCCAGTCACTTCAGTGCCAGGCCGGAGTCGCTTGTGTTTGCACCTCGCTACACCCTTCTCGAACCCGCCCGGGTAATACATACCCGTGCCGAAACAGTCGGGGCAATCGAGCGCCTCCTCACGTGTGACCGTCGGCCCGGGGGCTTCAACCTCTCCTCCCCCAGCGGGGGGCTGCTTTCGGTTCTCCAGCTTCCACAACCTGCGTCTGAGGTGTTCGGCTAGGAAAGCGGGCACCGAGGAAACGGTAGTGCGCCCCGCGGCGATGCGCAGCTCGGTGATCAACACCTCCGCCAGTTCCCTCCACTTCGCGGCCTCTGCCGCCGACGGCTGCCTGCCGGTGATCTCCCTTGCGTTCTCTCGGAACAAGGTGACGAATTCGGCGAAAGCCTCATCATCCCCGGCCGGCCGGTTCTGATTTGATGATGAGGCTCCGCCCGGGTGTAACGCGTCGTCGACAAGATTTCTATATTTATTAACTCCCGTAGAAAGTACGGGAGTAACGGGAGTAGTTTCTGCGGGAGTACCCCCGTAGTTTTTACCACCAGTCGCCACGCCCGTTTGCACTCCCGTATCTACTCCCGTCGGTACTCCCGTATCTACTCCCGTACCTACAATCCGCTTCGATTGGGGGTCGATCTCGATGCCGGCTGTCTTACGCCTCCTGAGAATCTCCTTGGGGTCGTAAACGCGGTAGCGCGGCCCCAGGGGACTGCCGTGGAAGTAGGAGACTATCTCCACGGAAAGCTTCTCTTGGAGCCCATCTAGTGCCAGTCTGATGGTGCGGTCGGAGCGGATACCGGTCTTGACACACAGCTCTTTAAAACCGAAGTGCCTCTCCCTCTGTCCCTTACTCAACGTCTCACGATACATGACGGAATATATCCGCTGCTCGGACGCCGTGTGCGTCGCGTCCAGATAGGGCTGCCTATCCTTATTGTCTGATTCAAATTTTGACTCAGGTAGTGAAAGTTCTGACGGGGCCGAGGGGCTCTGAGTAGAGCTTTCCGACGGTACTCCCGTAGCGACGGGAGTAGGTACGGGCGTCTGTACGGGAGTACGAACGGGAGTCAGTACGGGAGTAGATACGGGAGTTTGTACGGGAGTAGCAACGCCCGTACTTTCGTTAACTGTAGCAGCTTCAGCAGGTTTGCTCTCGACCTGAGCACGCTCTCGCTCCTCTTTCGCCTGAAGAAAATCTCCGAGGCTATGCCACTGCTTCTTCTTGTTGCTCATTAATAGAGGCCTCTTGTATCGCCAGTTCCACCGCCTCCAACGGGACGGTACGCTCCCCGGACTGTAGAGTGAGCACGTAGGCGAAGCCGCAAATCTTCAACACCTCGCGCGGTACGCCTCCGGTCGAGTTATAGATTAGTTCGACAGTATCCTCGGTAAAGGGGTTGGGGATTTTGGCCTGCTCGCACCGGAAGTTAATCATTTCGCGGGTCTCGGGAAGTGAGAGCGGGGCAAGCAGCGAAGGCAAAAAGATGCGCGAGCGGAGCGCCTTTTTGCTCTGGTCCATCAGCTTAACACGCAATTCGAGCTGTGCCGCCAGCACTATCTGAATAAGCTTGTACTTATTCGTCTCGAAATTCAGAAGCGTCCTGATTAGCTCAAGGTGCGGGCCTTTAAGGCGCTGCGCTTCGTCCACGAAGAGGACGCAGGTTTTATCCTCCTGATCCAGTTCGATCAAAAAGCCCCTTAACTCATTCTCCTGGTCGACCATCGAGCGTTTCGGCTTGATCCCGAAGTCGTTGCAGATGGCCTTGAGCATCGAGAAATCTGAGGGAAAGTTCGGAGAAGGCAGGATCGCCGTAACAAACTGATCGCCGTTTTTCCTGTAATCAGACCATAAACGGCGCAACACACTGGACTTGCCGGTTCCGACGTCCCCCATAATGGCCGTCAGCCCCTGGCGATTCTCGACCACGTGCTGAACTTTAAAAACGGTGCTTTTGAGCGCCGGGGTGAGATACAGAAGTTCAGGGTCGGGCGAAATCGAAAACGGCTGAGTTCTCAAGGTCCTCATGCGAAGTTCTTATAACATCGTAATTTTGCAAGGGCAATAATTATTTTGGGAGGGGGGTGGCGAAATTAGAGAAGGGAACTAGAACTGGCTATCAACCTTCATTCCAGAGTTCCGAACGAAGTCTACCCAAAAATCAGTATCGCTTGACCCTCATACCATTCAATTTCTCCTTCAGCGGGGTGTGTTTCACGACACTAAATTAAAGAGATTCAGGGTGTTGTGCAGTCAAATCAGCTTCTTGTTAAGATGATTCCGATAATGGAACAACTTTGCCCCACGCAAGGAAAGTAAAATCCAACAAAATCACCAACCTACATCGGTGGGCAAATCGACGTGAGGGACATTGAATGTGCTTTGATAAACTGCCGACGTGCCTCAGTTTTCGTCCTTGCTCATAGGATTACTTACCTGCCTTTTAGCGGCCGGAGTGATCATGCGTGTCTGGCGCCGTAGACGTCGCCGCTATACCTCTGACCGTCAGCAGTGGTGGGCCGGCTAGATCATCCTCTTTCGCCCGCTCCCTCTTTTTCCTCCTCATCTTCTGAAAACTCAGCCTCGACAAGTCGGCCCAACATACTCTCTGCCAAGTTCTCGCTTGTCATCTCGCATCGCCTGGAAACCTATGTTTCACGCCCGAGCAAATCCCGCAGTCGCGAGTCGGCACGCGATATCTCTTCGCGAATCTGGTGCAGTTGCCAGCCGCGGCGTGTCTCGGCCACCCGTCGGCGGTAGAGTCTGCGCACCATGTTGGGTGGGGAGGATAAGTGCTTGTGCTGAGACGACAATCAGGTCGGGCAGGGAGGTGTGACAGTTGGCGAGCACCACTTCGATATTGGCAGCCAAGGTCCCCATCCCCGCTTCCTTCATGCAACGTGTCGTGGCTTTCAACGAGACCCTTTTGGTCACAGAGTTTGGCGGAGATAGCCTACAACCGTGTAACATCATAGTCTCTGTTTCCGAATCATAAGATGGAAGTAAATACCCTAAAACACCTTCCTGATTCCACTACTACGACAAGTGTGGAGCCTTATGACAAGATAGTAACTGTTCAGATATTAAAGGGTAAGAGCTATGGGTTGGCCTCGAAGACTCATAATTATTCAGCGCCGAGCACGTCTGCACCTATAAGTTAGCTCCGCCCCTTCCCGCCGGCACGACTGGCTGCCTCGCACGTCCTCACTTTGCCCTGCCGATACCTTCTCCGCGTAGGCCTTCTCTTTATGCTGAAGCACTAGCGGCTCTACAAGCTTTTCTCTTTTCAAAATCTGCGCTGATAGTTCCTGAACTATTCTGGCGCGAATAAGATATGAAGGAGATACTGGACGCACTGTAACGAAATGAAGACTCTGGATTTTAAGCTTCGGTATCTGCTACGGAAGGCTTCCGAGTCCACTGGCACGACGGTTCGCGTTGTTATTGAATTCAAGGGCGATGTGTCAACAGTCACCGGCCTTGGTTTCCGGCCGGTCACCATGATCGGAGAGATTTCCACGGGAACCATCCCCCTCAACCGGCTCAGACAATTAGGGGAACATCCTGACGTCATTGCCGTCGAGGGCTCGTCCTCCTTTAAAGATGAAACGGACGGGAGCCTGTCCGCCATCCACCTGCTACTCCCATCCACCAAGTTGCGCGTTATGCCGGGCCTTGGGCGCGGCGCGCTAATCGGCTTCATTGATTCGGGTTTCGATTTAACACACCCGTGCTTCTGCGACCCCGACGGGAGGACTCGCATTGTTGCTGCTTGGGATCAGATGAACTTGGGAGGGGCGCCGGGCGCTCCCCCGGACGGATTTGATTACGGGGTTGAATATCGGCGGGAGTCAATTGCCAGATATTTATCGGAGCGGCAAACGCTGGTCGTGAAAAACCATCCGGCGGCGGGAAAGCACGGGACACAGGTGGCGGGCGTCGCCGCCGGCAGCGTCCCCCCGGACTCCGGGTTTCAAGGCGTGGCACCGGAGGCGGAACTCGTCTTCGTGACGTACAGAAACGACACGCCCATCGGTGGCTCGGCCTTCGTCATTGACGCCATCGGGTACATCCTGAGGCAGGCGCGCTCTCTGCGTAAGCCCGCCGTCATCAACCTTAGTCAGGGGGATAATCTGGGCGCGCACGACGGCTCAAGTTTATTAGAGAAGGCCATTGACCTTTATGCGGAGCACGAAGGCGTGCTCGTCGTGAACTCGGCGGGCAACGAGCGTGAAGGGCGACGCCATGCCCGCGGGAGGGTGGCCCGAGGGGCGGACTACCACCTGCCCTTCGAACTCAAGGAGGAGGCCGGGCGCGTCGTAGACGGGGACATCATAGACCTCTGGTACTACCCTGAAGACCGCTTCGCGGCCGCGCTGAGAGCCCCGACGGGCTTACAGAGCGAATTTATCCCGCCGGACGCAGAGAAGTTTATTTCCTTCGGCGGCGCCGTGGCCTACCTCTCCTCCGAGACGGGCAATCCCGGGAACGGTCACAACCGAATCAACATCATCTTCGAGAAAGGGTCGGGATGGATGCAGGGGAGATGGGAGTTAATCCTGCGCGGGGTCAAGGTCGGGCGCGGCGACTTCGACGCCTGGGCCGACCGCCCGGACGCCGTCACCCTCATCTCCTTCGAGAATCATACCGACGACTGTACGGTGACGATACCGGGAACGGCCCACAACATAATCACCACCAGCGGATTCATGACAAGGACTGAGTACGGACTGGCGGAGGGAGACCTCGCGCCGCTGACTAGCCTCGGCCCGACCCGTGACGGCCGCCTCAAGCCCGATTTGGCGGCCCCCGGCTTTTCCGTTATGGCTCCCATGACTTACCAAGCGGCAGGCCGGGGTGCTTGCACTTACGCTGCCACGAGCGGGACCAGCATGGCAGCACCGCACGTCACAGGCGTAATCGCCCTGCTGCTGACGCACGGTGCCGGTCTGACCATAGAGCGCGTCAGGCAGGCGCTACTGTCCGCGGCCCGAGCAGATTCTTTCACCCGCGCCGTCCCCAACCAGAGCTGGGGCCGCGGGAAGCTCGACGCCAAGGCAGCATACGAGGCTTTATCCAAAATGAACGGAGGCGGAGGGACGACTATGTCTGATGAGAAAGTTTACGAGATACCGCTTGACCTCACCGAAGATACGGAAGGCGAGGTCACCCGCGTAACGGTCACAATCAGGGTACGGCGCGGGAACATCGCAGCCATCCAGGCGGCCAGCAACGGCAAGAGATATGTGGGGACTCTCACCCTTCACGAGCTGTCGGAAAATGCCTCCGAAGGTGGCGACGAATGCATCATCTGCGACCCTAGATGTCACGTGGTGAGTCCGTGTCCGAGCGACCCCCGCTGAGGGAGTAGGTGACTCGGGCGCACGCGCCTGCCGCACGGCGGCGAGGTCTGTCAGAAGGGCTTGATGAGGACCGGCGTGTAAGTCTTGACGCTCAGCACGCAGGCAATCTCGCTCCCCTGCGGCGACCACGCGAAGGAGAGTATCTCGGCGTCTTTGAAGTCGGTGAGCCGCCGGGGCTGCCCGCCGTCCAGAGGTTGCAGCCAGAGGTTCGCCGCGCCCCCCAGCGTGCTCACGTAGGTCAGCCCGCGCCCGTCGGGCGCCCAGCTCAAGCCGTTAAAGGGGACCGCCGTTTCGGGCAGCGGGAAGCTGCGCACGGGGGCCAGAGACTTCAGGTCTGACACCTCAAGCTCCCACCTCTTGCTGTCGGGCTGTGGGTTAGCGAAGAAAGCGAGCAGCAGTCCGTCCGGCGAGACGACCGGGTAAAGGGCGCTCTTATTAAACAATTTCACGGAGGTGCCGCCAGCGGCCGGGATTTTACGAACGCTGTTGCCAGTCCGGTAAAATACCCACTGCCCGTCCGGCGAGACCGCTGGCATGTCCTCATAGGTTCCCGACGTTAGACGCCTCGGGCCGGTCCCGTCGGCCTCGACGCCCCAGATATTCGTCTGGCCGGCCCGCGTGGAGACGAAGTAGATGACGCGACCGTCAGGCGACACCGCGGGCCGGAAATTCTTACCGGAGTCAAACGTGAGTTGCCGGGTTGATTCACCGCGGGAGTCGCGCGCCCACAGGTTAATACTGTCGCCGTCGTCCACGGTGTAGATGAAACGGCCGTCGGGCGACCACATGACCGCCATCACGCCTTTCTTCTGGCTCACGTCGAGCGGGACGAACTGCTGGCCGCCTCCGGGCGTGACCCGCCAAATGCTGGAGTCCTCTTCGACGTTGAGGGCGAGGAAGGTGTTTGAATCCGAGGTGGCGCTGACGCGGCTGTAGTTGTTGGGGTCGTTCGTCACCCTGCGCCCCTCGCCGCCGGGGTAAGAGAGCAGGATCAGTTGCGTGGGGGCATTAGGCGCGTCGGCGGCCGCGAGGACGAGGCCGCTGCCGTCGGCCAGCCATATGACGCGCGAGATGTTGTACCAGGGCTGCGAGTTAAGCCGGCGTCCGGTCCCGGCCGCCGCGTCCAACACCTCGATATTCATCTCTTGCCCGGGGTGGGCGCGGCTCACGGTGGGGCAGGCCAAAAACTTCCCGTCGGGCGACCACGCCGGCCCCGCGCCGTGTAGGTCTACCGGGAACACGTCGGCGTCGGCACGAGTCCGCCTCGCGAGGGTGTGTTCGGACGTGCCGTCGGCCTGTGAGATGACGAGGTCCGGGGTGTCTTCGCGGCTGTTGAAGCGGACGAAGGCGACTCGACTGCTGTCGGGCGAGAATGAGACCGGCGTGTTAACGTTGGCGATAATTTTACGCTGCCCGCCGCCGAGCTTCGAGACGCGGTGGAGCGTCGCCGTCTGCGCCTGATTCTCAAGGTAATAAATGTAATTCCCGTCCGGGGAGAAGGAGATGCCGCTGTAGCCACCCTCGGAGGGCGTAGCAACGTTGAGTTCGCTGGCCGTAGCCAGTTCCGTGATGTAGATGGCCTGCTTACCTTCCTGCGCCACGATTGTGGCGACGTACTTCCCGTCTGGGGAGATGACAAGGTCGGCGATGCGGCCCGACAGGTGCAGGCGCTCGAAACGCAGGTCGAACTGCCGGCCCGCGAGCGTGCGCGGCCGCGGGCGGAAGGGCACGAAGTAGAGGCCGGCGCCGACCAGAAAGAGCAGCAGTGCAACGGCCCCTATCTGGAGCCGCCGGGGCTGGCGCGCAGAGGAGCCGGACGGTCCGCCGGCCCGCCAGCCGCCAAGGGACTTGATGAAAGCCGCGACGCGGCCAGCGTCCGCTATCGTGTGAAATCGCTGCCTCACGGTATTGAAGAGCTGCTGATGGGAGGGATGCTGGGCCGGCGGGCCGGGAAAGAGATTGTGCGAGGACTCAACGCCGAGCCCCAGCTGCTTCTGAACGCGGCGGAGGTCGTCCAGCATCGCGGCCGCGGCCTGGTAGCGCTTGTCGAGCCGCTTTTCGATAGCCTTCAGCACCACGTCCTGCAACGCCTCGGGTACGCCCGCGACGTGATTGCGAAGGGGCTCCGGTTCTCGCTCAAGGATGGCGACTATAATCTCGCTGAAGGTCCGCCCGCCGAAGGGGCGCCGCCCCGCCAGCATCTCGTAGAGCACCACGCCGACGCTCCACACGTCCGTACGCCCGTCGACCGGCTGCCGGCGGACCTGCTCCGGCGACATGTAGTCGGGCGTGCCCATCCATAATTCCGGCTGGGTGTGCAGGGAAGGGTGGAAGGGGGCCTCGACGTTGAACTGCGCCCCGTCGCTCTTGACCAGTTTTGCCAGCCCGAAGTCGAGAACCTTCAGGAATCCGTCGTCGCGGATCATAACGTTCTCGGGCTTGATGTCGCGGTGGACGATGCCGGCGGCGTGGGCCGCGGCGAGGGCCGTCAGAATCTGTGCGGTGATTTCGAGCGCCTGCGCCGCGCCCACCGCGCCCTCCTTCATTACGTGCCGCAGCGTGTG
Organism: Pyrinomonadaceae bacterium; assembly: GCA_036389235.1. Taxonomy (GTDB): domain Bacteria; phylum Acidobacteriota; class Blastocatellia; order Pyrinomonadales; family Pyrinomonadaceae; genus QHXN01. Next base: position 35,685 of record DASVQJ010000305.1, read on the forward strand.
GCCGGCGACGTACTCCATAGTGATGAAGTGCCAGCCCTGGTCCTCGCCGATCTCGTAGACGTGAGCGACATTCTGGTGGGAGATGGCGACGGCGGCGCGCGCCTCCTGAAGGAAGCGGTCCACGCGCTGCTGGTCGCCGGTGATGCTGGTCGGCAGGAGCTTGAGCGCGATATTCCGGTCGAGGCGTGGGTCGTGTGCGAGATACACCACGCCCATGCCCCCGCTCCCGATCAGTTTAAGGAGTCGGTAGCGGTCAATGGTCTGGCCGACGAGCGAGACCGGCTGGAGCCCGAGCAAGGTGAGGCCGAGGCCGACGGCCGGCTCTTCGAGGAAGCTGTCGGCCTGCTCGGCGGCGGCGATGAGTGATTCGAGCCTTTCGCGCAGCGCCTCGTCGCCGGCGCAGGCCAGGGACAGGAATGACTCCCGGTCGGCGGGGTCCAGCCGCAGGGCGGCCTCGTAGAGTTCCTCTATCTGTTTCCAACGGTCTGAATTCATGCTTGAGGGACCGCCGCGTCGGGTAAGAGTGGCTCGTCGGTAAACGCAAATCGGCCTACAAACTATATCGCGTCAAAGCGCCGCCCGGACTATCACCCGTCAGGATTATGAGGGGCCGCGCACCTCGCACTTGAGCCAGGACTTCGCCAGACTCCAGTGCCGCATCACCGTCACGGCGGAAATCCCGAGCACTTCGGCTGTCTCCTCCACACTCAGGCCGCCGAAGTGACGCAAGACCACGATCCGGCTCTTCAGGCTATCAGTTTCGGCCAGCCGGTCCAGAGCCTCGTCGAGCGCCAGCAGCTCGATAGACTTCTCCTTGGTGAGGGCGTCCGACTCGTGGAGCGGCACGGCGCGGTCGCCGCCGCCGCGCTTGTCGCGCAGTTTCCGCCGCGCGTGGTCCACCAGAATCCGGCGCATGAGCTCGGCCGCGATGGCGAAGAAATGGGCGCGGTTGTACCAGCGGGCCTTCTTCTGGTCAACGAGCTTGAGGTAGAGCTCGTTGACCAGCGCGGTGGGCTCAAGAGTGTGGGCTGCCTCCTCACGCCGCATGTGGCGGCGGGCCAGCTTCCGCAGTTCGGTCTCCACCAGCGGCATCAGACGGTTGAGGGCCGCCGGGTCCCCGTTGTTCCACGCCACAAGCAGTTCGGTGATGCTGCCGACGGTGTTCATCGTAGTTTTCGCATCCCTCAAAGCAGCCCACCTTTCACAAATGGACAGACCCTCGGATTGGATTTCTTGGGGTGGCCGAAGAACGCCAGCACGAGCTGGAGCCAGACTAGCTAGCCTTCACGCAAAAAAGTTTATTGCTGAGTGATAGCCGAGAGATGGGTTTAGCGCGAGTTAGAGTTAGAGAAGAACTCTCGCCCGGGTTCTAAGCCCCTGTGCCTGCGCTGAGTCGGGGACGGGCACGCAGTGTCAGGAAGTCTCGGCGCCAGGCGCCAAAGGCACCCTGACGGAGACATTCTAAGACCAGTGTCTGACACGCGCCAAGTTAAAAGCCGCGCGGGAACCATCGCCTCGAACGGGCGGTCGGCAGTGTGATCGGGTGGGGACAACATTTAATCGGCGGCGGACGAACACAAATGGGCTCGAAGGACGTGAAAGGAAATGCCCCGGTGGCGACGATTGACCCGAGGTTAGTCCATCGTGTCGGAGGGTGCGACCCACCGGCCGCCGAGACCGGGGAAGGCCGAGCCCCGGAGGGCAACCCGGCGCAGTCAACGATGGTCGAGGTCCTGGTGCGTCTGCGGAATCAGGGCGGCGACGACGAGGCGTCGCTCGCAGCCCTCGCGGAACTCGGGATGATAATGAGGGCGAAGGCGCCCGGCCCCAACACGGTCGTCAGCGGCGAAATCCCTTTGCGCAGTCTCCCGGCCGTCGAGCAGATGGCGAGCGTCCGGCGGGTCGAGGCTTCGCGGCCTCTCAATCAGGAACTCGACCTCTGCGTGCCGGAAGTTAACGCACACATCCCGCACCTCAGCTCGCCGGCGATTCGCGGGGCGGGCTCCATAATCGGCGTCATTGATACGGGGATTGACTTGCGCCACCCCCACTTCATCAACCCGGATGGCACGTCACGCATCCTCCGGCTGTGGGATCAGGGCGCGGAGGCCCTGCCCGATTCCGCGGTCTATTACGGGCGGGAGTATACGAGGGCACAAATCAACGAGGCTTTACGCGGAGCCACCCCGGCAGCCGACTGCTTGCCGACAGATCCTGACGGACATGGGACCCACGTCTGCGGGATCGCGGCGGGCAGCGGCAGGGCGAGGCCGACTCACCTCGGCCTCGCACCTGACTCAGACCTCGTCGTGGTGGCATTGAACCAGGCCGATTCGTTAACGCCCGGCTGGTCGGTCCACGCCTTCGAGGCGTTCGATTACGTGGTTAAAAGCGCCGCCGGCAGGCCGCTGGCGATCAACTTCAGCCAGGGCATGAACGGCGGCGGCCACTGCGGCGAGACGGTGCTCGAAACGGGGCTCGACAACTTCGCACGCCTCCCGAACGTCGCCATCATCAAGTCGGCCGGCAACGAACAACAAATGCGCATCCACGCCGGCGGCGTGCTCCGGACGGGCGAGACCCGAGAGGTGCGGATGGAAGTGCGCGACGGCAATGAGCGCGACGACGTGTTGGAGCTTTGGTTCGCCGACGACGACGAGATCGGCGTCGCGTTGAGGCCGCCCGGCGATGGGGCGACGCGGCTCGTCGGCAGTGGCGCCATGGGTGTGTCCACCACCCCGGCGGGCAACGTCGTCAGAATCGAGGTCGAGGCGGACTCGGAACAGACCGGGGACACCGTCACCACCATCATCATCTCGCGCGGTTCGGCCCCGTGCATCCAGCCGGGCACGTGGACCTTGATTTTGCGCGCCGGCGCCATCAGGTTCGGACGCTTCGACGCGTGGATCGAGCGCACGGTGCGGCCCGGCGAGCAGATGCGCTTCGCAGGGGCTTGCCACGATCCGACGCGGACTATCTCTATTCCCGGCACCGCCCGCAACATCATCACCGTCGGCGCCTATGTCATGGGCGCGGAGGCCGGGGATGTCGCGCTCTACGGCAGCAGCGGCCTCGGCCCGACCCGCTACGGGCAGTGCAAACCCGAACTCGTCGCCCCCGGCGAGGTCAAATCGGCCCGCTCGGGGACGCAGAGCACTGTCGTCAGGCGCGGTACGAGCATGGCCGCCGCGGTCGTCACGGGGGCCGCGGCGCTCGTCATGAGCCAGCGGGACGGGCTGACGTGCGCCCAGTTGAAGCAAATTCTGGTGCGCTCGGCGCGGACCGCCGGGCCGTCCAACGGTATGCCGGACAACGCATGGGGCTACGGCAAGCTGGATGTGCAGGCCGCACTCGAAGTTGCCGCGCGAGCCCGGTTCCCGAAGGTTATGGACGTGCGTGTGGACGGCACGACGATCTATTGGCATACGGACATCGCCACCACCGGTGGCGTCCGACTTCTCCCTAACCGCCGCCAACTGGTGCTCGGTAAAAGCCCCCACCGCCTCGAAGACCCGAGCCCGTCGCGGAGCCATCAAGTCACGGTCGAGGGCCTCCCGGCTGGTAAGTATTTCTTTCAGATTGTCGCCGTCTCGGAGGGCGGCTTTTCGAGTGAGGACGACAACGGCGGGAAATGCTACGAGATCAACGTAGCCCAGCGCCTCTCGGAGCGGGCCGAGGCGTTAACGACCTCCGAGAATGCGGTCCCGGCAGAGACGGCCCGCGGCAACAGCCGGCTGTTAGAGGAGCAGGCGCTTTGAGACCGGGCCGGAATACACGACGAAGGAGGGCAATAATATATTCGGCTCACCCGGTATCCATTTCAACGCGCGCGGGACATCGCCAATTTGGGGCATTCTGAGTCGCAATCATCCCTTAGGTGAGTCAAGTAAGTTAGTGCCCTGATTTGCGATTCGCTTCTATAAGTTGTCTATAAAAAGGCAAACTTCCTTTGCAGTAGCCACAATGTGTATTTATTGCGACAAGCAACGTCTGTGACGAGTCGCCGTAGTTGACCCCGGCGACGGCGGCAAACTCCTTCCCCTTTTGTAATCCTACGTGGGGGAGCTGCCTCGGTTGTGCCGCAAAATAACTCCAGGCGAACGTGCCTAACACCACGAGCGCAACGAGTAAGACCGCGACGTTTGTTACTACCTCAAGCAGGTTTTTGAGCTTCGATGCCTTCACGGTTTATTGGCTCCCGGTCAAATATCGTTCCCCGGCCTGGCCGCTTCTTCCCTCAGCCACGCGGATGCTTTCGCAGATTCAGCCACGTCCGCCGAAGTGGCTCTACCGCGTGCTCGACCGCCTTATCATTGCCAGACTTACTGCGCACGCGAAGTAAATTTTCCGCTTCTAGCTGTTTGTAGTAGGAGTAGTAGTCGGCCCCCGTCGAGTTTCGACCCAGCCTAACTCGCGGCCCTTTAGCAATCTCAGCCACATGGCTGAGTACTTCTTCCGGGGACTTGCCCCCTGTGATCCGATCTTTAATCTCGCGACGCAGGTCCCAAGTGGCGTCGCGTATGGCCCCCACCTTTTCAAAGAACCCAGTCGTGTTGGGGCCAACGAACTCCCCGTCATCAAAGAACACCCCGTCGAGCGACACCGTGACGTTGGTGTACTGTGCTAACTGCACGCCCCTCCGGTTGAGGTAGTCGGTTAGTTTCGGGTCGTCTACGAACCCAGGCGAGCCCACTTCCATCCCAAATCCCGGGACTAAGAACCAAGCGGCGTTCGGGTGGATGATATTTCCCCCGGGCTCTGACGTTCCCCTGCCCATGAGACTCCAGTTAGTAAAATACTGGTTGGTCTCGGTATGAACTTTCCCGTCCGCTTCCATGAGTTCCCACTTCAGCACAAACGCAATCGCTGCCCGCCTCCCCGTATTCTTGATGAGTACGGAGAAAGGACGCACCGCTTCGAGCGCTGGGCTCGGCTTATTCTTCTGCAACGCAGACACCGTGCCGTTGAATGCGGGGTCTGCCGCACCGATGATAATGAGGCCGTGCTCGGCAAGGTCTTTTACGTTTAGTGGCACATTCATAGGTGCTGAACTCACCTTCTTCAATAAGAAACCACTACCGGTAATCACCACTAAGGTTACGAGCAGCGATGCGTAAATAGTCTTTTTCATTGTGTCACCCCGTTTTCAGAAACCGCTACTGCCGCAGGATGATTGGTATCGAAACTTATGTCGTACCCATCCATACCGTGTGCGGACACTGGTCTCATTTATGGGTAAGGCGGACATGGGGTTTGACTTCGTGTCCATTGGTCATGCCATCCATTACAGTGGTCAGCTCCCCATCCGTTGCTTAATGGAGTGCCGACAACTAAAAGCGTATTACTCCAAGCTCCATCTAGTCCCATGTCTCTATATTCGCCTTTGACTTCAGCCTCGTTCCACACCTCATAACCGGGGCAAGAACCAAACGCGAACTCCCACAGCCCCACAGGTGGTCCGCTAAAGTCGGCATCGCTTATGCATTGACCATCTGCCGAAGCTGACGCAGAACTATTGGTGTTATAGTCTAAACAGGATCCCCCTATGGACTGCCCCGCGTAGCAGAACTTATAGAACAGATAATAGTAGTAAGAGGTCTGAGACAAACCACTCTTGTGGGACGTAAAGAGCAGCAGGCCCATCGTCAGCAACAGCAACAGGTTCCTGAGAATAGTCCTGCTTAGTAACTCCTGAGCAACGGCCGCACGGTTTGACGAACGCCGGAAGTAGGCATGACGTTATTCCCTGTTTCAGAGGCATGAGTGAGAACGGAGATGGCGGTATTAAGGATTTACACCAGGGACCGGCCCCGATTGGTGCGCACCTTATATGCCTGTTACAGATAGCGAGGTTAACAAGTTACGACTTTGCTTTGCCGTGAGGGCGGAGCAAGGTAGCGAGCAATTGGTAATAACGCGGACTATATATTCCACATCAAAAAGATAGTCAACCAAAAATTGCAACAAGCACATCCGAGAAACAAGCCGACTAGAATCCAACGTGTGTGGGGTCATTGTCATAGTGCGACAGTAATTCGCTGGTCATAACCGTTACTCGGAGAGCGCCCGCTGGTAACTCTCCTTAATCATCTCTGTCGTGGACTCCGCATAGACTTGCGTGGTCTCCAGCTTCGAGTGGCCGAGGAATTTCTGAATCTGGTCTATCGGCATCCCGCGCTCTAACAATGTAGTTGCCACGGAATGCCTCAGCAGATGCGGGTACACACGCTTCCTGATCTTCGCCCCCTCAGCCGTTGCTTTAACGATCTGTTGTATGCGGCGGGCCGAATACGGTAGGTGCCGATTAGTTTCGAACAGGTAGCCGGTGCTGCGATTCCCTAAGTGCGTCCTCAGCTCTTGCGCCAGTTCGGGCAGGATCGGCACATACCTGCTCTTCCCGCCCTTGCCCTTGTCGATCAGGATCATCAACTCCTCAAAGAAGGAGTGCTCGACACGGATATGGGCGAGCTCTGAGACGCGCGCCCCGGTCTGGAACAGAGTCTTAATCAGCAGCCCGTGCTTACTCCTATCTTTGTAGGCATGTTGGATCAGTCGCCGCTCTTCGTCCCGCGAGAGACGCTCGACGACTCGCTTACGGGTCTTCACCCGTACAATGCCTAAAGCCCTTCTCGCTTCTTTAGAGACATACCGCGCCTGGTCATAAGTGAGATGATGTTTGCGCCAGAGCTTGGTCGTAGCGGTAATGAGAGATTTGAGGCTATCCTGCGGTTTCGCTTTACGAGATGGAGTACGCATAAGTAGGCGTTTTCAGCCTACAGGAGGCGCAGAAAGCTGTCAAACAAATCCTATTACTTCGCACTCCAGGCATTCTGCGAAATTCGTTTTCCTGGGATTTATGTGATGGAGACAAATAAGGAGGAGGGGCGACTACTCGCCGTGTTGGCTCTGCTCAGGGGCGAGCCCGCCGCTCAAGTCTGCCAACAGTATAACATCTGCCGCAGCGACCTCTATAAATTCAGGAGACGTGCGCTCGCTGCCATGCAAGATGTGATGAAAGATCAGCGGCGTGGGCCGCACCGCCCAGCCAACCGCTTGCCGGAAGAAACAGAGCAGCGCATCAAAGTTGTTGTCCAGCGCAGCCCGACCTTGAGTTCTTACCAAGTAAGCGAATCCGCGCCGGAGTCGCCATGCCCCCGCACCGTCCAGCGCATCCGCAAATGGCTCCGACTGCCGCGCCTGAAGAAGCGCAACACACCTTCCTTCAAGGCCCACCGCTTCACTGATGAAGAGAAGCAACTCATTCGAAAAACAGTCGAGTCCAAGCTCTACCTCGGACCGTACCGCCTCGCCTGGGATTTACAGAATCAGTACGGGCTGCGAATCAGCCCCTCAACTGTCAGGCGAGTCAAAAGAGCGATTCTCCGCGCGAGACATCCACCCCCTGCTCCCCCTGCTTGGCGCTTCTATGAGCGCCACCACCCGCATTCGCTCTGGCACGGCGACTTCTTCGAGAAGGTGACACTGACAGACGAGGACAGGACGGCTTACCAGCTCACACTGATGGACGACTACTCTCGCGCCTACGTCTATTGTGACCTGCTGCGGGAGCCGGCACTGAATGACACCATCCGGGCGTTGATCGCCGCTATGCGGCAGTACCGGACGATCCCGAAGGGCGTGCTCTTCGATAACGGCGCACAGTTCAAGGGTTATCTCCTTTCCGCCTTCTGCTCCAACCTCGGGATCAGACTTATCCACTCGTCGGTAAGGCACCCGCAGACCAACGGCAAGCTGGAAAGGGCTTTCAGGGATGACCGGCGGGAATACTACGGCCAATTTAAGGAGTGGATTTTCAATGAGTTGCGTAAGGGACTCCTGGAGTACGTCCGGTACAGGAACGAGGTGCGCGGCCATTACCCGCTGGGAGGAAAGCCCTCTATCACTCGGCTGCGGGAGCAGAACTGGTTCGCGCTGCCTTCGGTGCTCGACCGCTTGGAGAGCTACGCCCGACACCCACTCGGCACGAAAAAAGCTGATCTGAGTTGCTGCATTCGTGTGCTTGGCAGGAATGGCTACATCCCGAAGCTGCGGTATGGGCAGAAGGTGTCTTTGACTGAAACCCTCGACGGGCTAGAGGCGAAGACCGAAGATGGGCGGGTGTATCTGTTGCGGGATTACCGGAGGCTCCGTCAGGTCCCGCTCAGCCATCGGGATGAGCTGCCGTTCTGCTTAAAGTTCGAGGAATACGGAGAGGGTCATTGTCCGCGAATTGCTGTCGCATAGTGACAATGACCCCACACACCGCCGCGTTCGCGGAGCGGAGCGAGTTTCACGCCAGGTACGACGGGATGTCGAACGCGGACGTGAGAGAGTAGGTGATGTCACGTCTGGAGCCGGCGTTGGACGCATGCGGGAGACGGCGCAAAGAGACCGCCCGGTGAGAACACAATCCCCGATGGCTTTATTTTACCTGCGACGCCGGCTCTCACCAAGTCGGTCAGGTGCGGTTATAATCCCCAACGACTCTGAACTCCCAGCTTAACTATCGAGGAGGGGAAGTGTGCCCGACAGGACTGTACTGGTAGTCGAGGACTTCGACGACACCCGCGCCTTCATCCGCATGCTGCTGGAGATGAAGGGCTGCCGCGTGCTGGAGGCGGTCAACGGCCGCGAGGCCGTCGAGGCGGCCGCCGCGCATTGCTCGGAGATAGACCTCATCCTGATGGACCTGCGCATGCCGGTGATGACGGGCGTCGAGGCGACGCGCCGCATCCGCGAGCAGTCGGAGACCTGCCGCGTGCCGGTCGTGGCGATGTCGGCGCACTGCGAGGGGAGCTGGAAGGAGGATGCGCTCGCCGCCGGGGCGGTCGACTGCTTCAGCAAGCCGATAGAGTTCGCGCTCCTCGACGACATCCTCGGCCGCTACGCCGCGTGAGGCAGACGCCCCGCGGCTCCCGTTAAAGCGACGCAGATGACGAAAGAGATTTCCCAGGATAGCCGAGACCTCTTCCGCCTGATCGCGGAGAACGTCCACGACTTCGCCGTCTTCGTGACGGACCTTGAGGGGCACATCCTCAGTTGGAACCCGGGCGTCGAGAGCCTGCTCGGCTACGGCGAAGGGGAGTGGATCGGTCGGCACGCATCGCTGTTCTTTACGCCGGAAGACCGCAAGCAGCGCGCCCCCGAGTGGGAGATGGAGACGGCCCTCAGGGAGGGGCGCGCGGAGGACAAGCGCTGGCACGTGCGCAAGGACGGCTCCCGCTTCTGGGCCAACGGCTTCCTCATGCTCCTCAAAGGCGGCCGGGGGGAGCCGCTCGGCTTCGCCAAGATCATGCGCGACGACACGGCGCACAGGGCGACGGAAGAAGACCTGCGCCGCACGAAGGCCCGCCTCGAATCGGCCCTCAAAGCGGGGCTCGCCGGGACCTTCTACTGGGACATCCCGCGCGACCGCATCGTCACCGACGAGAACATGCGGCGCTACTTCTCGCTCCGCGAGGAGGCGACGGGCGAAGGAGTTACGCTCGAAGAGGTCCTGCCCGCGGTCCACGAAGACGACCGGGAGAAGGTCGCGCGGGCGCTCGCCGAGGCGGTCGAGTCGGGGGGCGCGTATTCGGTGGAGTACCGCGTGAACCACCCCGACGGCGTGCGCTGGCTTTCGGCGCGGGGCCGGGTCGAGCGCGACGAAGCGGGAGAGGTCTGCGGGCTGCCCGGCTTCTCCGTGGACGTCACCGAGCGCAAGCAGGCGGAAGAGGTGTTGCGCGAGAGCGAGGAGCGCTACCGCACGCTGTTCGAGTCCATCGACGAAGGCTTCTGCGTGCTCGAAGTGCTGTCGGACGCCGGCGGCAAACCCGCCGACTACCGGTTCCTGGAGCTCAACCCGGCGTTCGAGAGGCTGACCGGCATCTCGGCCGTGCAGGCTCTGGGCGGCGGGACGGCCAAAGAAATCATCCCCGGCCTGGAAGAGCACTGGGTCCAGACCTACGGGCGGGTCGCGCTGACGGGCGAGCCCATCCGCTTCGAGAACCACTCGGAGGTGATGGGCCGCTGGTTCGACGTTTACGCCTTCCGCGTCGGGCGTCCCGAGGAGCGGAAGGTCGCGCTCATCTTCAAGAACATCACCAAGCGCAAGCGCGCCGAGGAGGAGCGCGAGCGGCTCCACCGCGCACTGGAGTTCGAGCGCTCGCGCCTGTTCGACATCTTCTCGAAGGCCCCGGCCTTCGTCGCCACCGTCCGCGGCCCGGAGCACGTCTTCGAGCTCGCCAACCCGGCCTACTACCAGCTCGTCGGGCACCGCGACCTGATCGGCCGGACGGTGCGCGAAGCCTTCCCGGAGGTCGAGGGGCAGGGCTTCTTCGAGCTGCTGGATAAGGTCTATCACACGGGCGAGCCCTACGAGGGGCGCGAGATGCCGGTCCTCCTCCAGCGCCGGCCGGGCGAACCGCCGGAAGAGAGGTTCATGGATCTGCTCTACCAGCCTCTGTTCGAGGCCGACGGTTCCGTCTCGGGCGTCCTCGCCCACGGGGTGGACATCACCGAGCAGGTCGAGGCGCGCAAGCGTGCGGAGGAGGCCAACCGCCTCAAGGACGAATTCCTCGCCACGCTCTCGCACGAGTTGCGGACGCCGCTGACCAGCATCCTCGGCTGGACGCGCCTGCTCGTGCAGGGGCGGCTCGACGAGGCGGCCACGCGGATGGCGCTGGAGACGATAGACCGCAACGCCACGGCGCAGACGCAGCTCATCGAGGACGTGCTCGACGTCTCGCGCATCATCTCGGGGAAGCTCGCCCTACACGTCGAGCCGGTCGAACTCGCCGCCGTCGTGCGCAACGCCGCCGACGCCGTGCGGCTCGCCGCCGAGGCCAAGGGCATCCGACTGACACTAGACACGCGAGCCGCCACGGTCTCGGGCGACCCGACCCGTTTGCAGCAGGTGGCCTGGAATTTAATCTCGAACGCCGTCAAGTTCACGCCCGAAGGCGGAAGCGTCGAGGTCAGACTGGAGCGGGGTGACTCCCACGTCGAGATAGTCGTCACAGACACGGGGCAGGGCATCCCTCCCGAGGTGCTGCCTTACGTCTTCGAGCGGTTCCGGCAGGCCGACAGCAGCATGAACCGGGCTCACGGCGGCCTCGGGCTCGGGCTCGCCATCGTCCGCCACCTCGCGGAGATGCACGGCGGGACGGTCGAGGCCGAGAGCCCCGGCCCAGGGCAAGGGGCGACCTTCAGGGTCAAGCTCCCGCTGCTAGTCGTATACGCCCCTCAGGCGCGGGCGGCGGAGCCGGATGCGGGGGCGCCTCCCGCACCGGGCGGTAGCCTGAACTGCCCGCCCGAACTGCACGGCCTGCGCGTGCTCGTGGCGGACGACGACGACTCGCGCGTGCTCGTCAGGAGCGTCCTGGAGATGTGCGGGGCGGAGGTGACGGCCGTCGGGTCGGCGCGGGAGGCGCTCCGCGAGGTCGAGCGGCTGAAGCCGGACGTGCTCGTCTCCGACCTCGGGATGCCCGGGGAGGACGGCTACTGGCTGATCAGAGAGGTGCGGGCACTCCCCGCGGATGGGGGCGGCAAGACGCCCGCCGCGGCGCTGACGGCCTACGCCCGTGCCGAGGACCGTCTGCGGACGCTGCGCGCCGGTTACCAGCAACACGTGACGAAGCCCGCCGAGCCGCAGGAGCTGGTGGCGGTGGTGGCGAGCCTCGCCGGGCGCAGCCGGGGTGAATAAATTCTCCGGCGCCTGAGCTTTCAAGCCGTCAAGGTGCGGTCATTACTCCAGCCAATATCCCGGGCGAGTTTCTTCTGAATTGGGGCGCTGATGTCGATGTATGTAGGCCCGGGCGACGCGCTGCTGCTCCCCGTTGGTGTAGAAGATGGCGGAGCGGTATTGCGTGCCGGTGTCCGGCCCCTGCCGGTTGAGCTGCGTCGGGTCATGCGCGACCGCGAAGAAGACCTTGAGGAGGCGGCCGTAGGTGATTTGTGAAGGGTCGTAAGTGATGCGGACTGACTCGGCGTGGCCGGTCTCGCCCGCGCTGACTGCGTCGTAAGAGGCCGTCCCGGCCGTCCCGCCCGCGTAGCCGGAGGTGACGCCGGTGACTCCTTTGACGTGCTCGAAGACGGCCTCGACGCCCCAGAAGCAGCCCCCCGCGAGGACGGCCGTCTGCTCGCCCTTTGTGGCCGCGAGCGGGGCGTCCAGAACGGGGTCAGGTGTCGGGACATCCCTGGCGGCGGCCGCATTGCACGCTAACGTGGCGCCGAGTATAAAGATGACAAGGATACGGAATAGAGAACTGGACATAGAGGCCGCCTTCCCGGAGATTCAATTCGAGACTTTTTATACTGTCATTAGATGCACTTAGAGGAACGCATCTTCATAAAGTCTACTCAAATTTGTTCTTCGTACTGTGTTGCATCAGCAGACCGCGCAATTTCATCCGTCCCTTGTGCAGTTGTGACTTCGAAGTCCCCACCGAACACCCCAGCATGCGGCTTATCTCCTCGTGCTCATGCCCCTCCACGTCGTGCAGGATAAAAACCGCGCGGTAGCCGGGCGGCAGTTGCGCTATCGCTTTACCGAGAGCGATGCGGTCAACTACCGGCATCTTCGCTGTGTTCTCCGTGCCTAAAACCGTCTGCTCCGGAATTGCCCCGTCTTCGGTCGTCTTCTCATCCCGCGCCTTTCGTTTGCGGAAGTGCATCAGGACTTGATTCACGGTCAGCCGGTGCAGCCACGTCGTAAACGCCGACTCGCCGCGGAAGCTTCCCGCCTTGCGGAAGAGCTGTATGAAGGTTTCCTGCGCGAGGTCTTCGGCCTCATGGACGTTCTGCGTCATGCGCAGGCAGAGGGAATATACCAGCCGGTTATGCCGTCGGTAGATTTCCTCGAAGGCTTGCATATCGCCTTCCGAGACCCTACGTGTCAGCGCATAATCTGGTACAGGTGCGGTTTCATCACCGGCCGTACCGGATAGTCTTATATTCTGCTGGGTCGGATAGATTTTAGCCGTCGCCATAATTTAATCTGCGGATTCATCAATAAAGGATGGGATTCGAGTCGAATCCCATCCTTTCCCCCTTGCTCGTTTCAGTCGACCCGCCCGTCACCGGAATTGTCAGCTTCATTCCCGCGTGGTGCGGAACCTTCGCCGCCTTCTCGACTACGGCGGATGACGAACCCTTCCTCCGGCCGGAGACACACTTTAAGAGACTAGTTTCTGGTCGGATTCATGCCTGACATGCCGCTCCCCATGCCCTTCATGCTCGCCATCATGTCGCGCGCCATCTGGAGGTGCATTCTGACGGTCGGCAGCGTCTTCGAGGCGAAAGCTTTCGCGTCCATGTCCTTGCCGTTCACGGACTCTTTCATGAAGAGCTTCTCCATGTCCTGATGAGCTTTGACGCCCGCCTCCTTGACGTACATCATGTCGAACTCCGCGCCCGACAGCCTCTGCATCTTCGCCATCATCGCCATCTGCCTGGCGTCAGGCTGCACGGGCAGCGTGATGCCCTTCGTCGAAGCGACCTGCTTGAGCTCTTCACCCGCCGCCGTGTGGTCGTCGATCATCTTCTGGGCGTACTGCTTGACGGATTCGTTGGAGGACTTCTGGAGGGCGACGCGCGCCATCTCGACCTCGGCCATCCCGCCCGTCGCCGCCATCATCATGAACTTCTGGTCCGCGGAAGACATCTTCATCGAGCCGCGGTTCATGTCCTGGCTCCTGCCCGCGGACATTTGTCCCTGCGCGGAGGCGGACATTTGCATCGTCATCATGACCGCGGCGACCGCCGCCATCGTAATAATTTTCAAACTGCTTTTCATGACTCTCCCCCTTGTTCTGTTGCCGAAGCATTTTCGACCCCGGAGAGCAGAAGCCCTCGTCCGGGATCGTAAACTTAATGAGCGTCGCGACTGACTTCCGGCGACACTTCACCCTAATCGTGTTTACTGCGGCGCAAACACGCTGTACTCCTCACGGAACCAGATTCGAGTCAGGGAACAGCCAGCGGTTTCCACTCTGGCCGGGTTAGATTTCGGGGGCACATAAGTTACGCAAGAGAGGGGCGTTTTGGATTGACCCTCGCCAATCTTTCCGGCGGCCGAGAATAAATCAGTCGGAATAACTCACCGAAATCTGACGCGGCACTTTCTTAATTGGTCAAAGGGTGGGACTCGAAAGCGCCGCACAGTCTCATCATCCCGGCTCGGATCCCCGCCCGCACCGACTGAGGCGATAGACCGACCCGCGCGGCGATCTCGTTCTGACGCAGGCCCGAGAAGTAAGCCAACTCGATCATTTGTTGCTCCGCGGGCGGGAGCGCGGCCAGAGCCGCGCGCACGAGTCTCTGCCGCTCGCAATTGAAGCCGTCAGTTTCGGGTTCGACCGTCGGGACGCGTCCGGCTGTTTTCAAGTCGCCCGGCTGACGTTCCTCGTTTTGGCCGTCTGCCCTGAGCCGGGCGATGGCGCGGCCGTGCGCCATCGTGATTAACCAGGTCATCGGCTTCTCGCGCTCGTCATCGTATGCGGCGGCTCGCTCCCACACCTCCCGGTAGACGGCCGCCAGAACCTCTTCCGCCGCCGCGGAACTGCCGAGGATGCGCAACAACAGACCGTAGATGAGCCCGCAGGTCGCATCGTAGAGCGCGGCCAGGGCCGACTCATCTCCGCCGGCGATGAGCTCGACCAGAGCCGCGCCGTCCGGACGGCGCGGCTCTGGTTCAATAGACTTGCGAGGTGACGCCATCGGTACTCCTTGTTCTCCCGAAGTGCCCTTCGATCCGGGGTCGAGACCTCTGCCTCTCTTTCGCCGTCTCAAGCCTGTCGCCCCTGTGAAAGATGTCGCGCCAGCACGCGCTCCAGCTCAACTATGGCGAACGGTTTGACCAGGTAATCGGTGCACCCGGCGGCAAATGCCTTTGCTTCGGAAGCGGGCTGCGCGTGGCCGGAGAGGAAGACTATCGGCACGTCACGCCCGGATGCGAGCTCACGAATGCGGCGCGTCGCCGCAAAGCCGTCGAGCAACGGAAGGGTGCCGTCTATCAAAATGAGGTCGGGACGCAGGCTCTCCGCCAGGGCGGTCGCCTTCTCGCCGTTCTCTGCCTCGACGACGCTGACGCCGCCGCGCATCTCAAGTATCGTTCTGAGCATGAAGCGCGTGTCTTCATGATCCTCGACGATGAGGACGAGTGGGGGCGCGGGCGCCCCCCGCGTGAGGTGTGCGCCGGCCGAGAGGGTGTTCTTACCCGAAAGAGCCTTCCTCATAGAGGGTGTGTGCGGCAGCAAGAGAACAAGTTCGGGGGCAAGACTCCCGCCTGGGAAAACACAGGCGGGAGCTTTTACGGGGGATAGGTGTTATCTCACACGGAGGGATTTGGCGGTGTCAGGAGAAAATGGGGGGCGTGTCAGGATTATCCCTAGCGATGTAAGGGAAGGGGTGGCGAGATTCCGGTCAGTCGTCCTGGAGCCAGCCCTGGAGGAGCGCGTAGCGCACGATGTCGATGCGGTTCTTCATGCCCATCTTCTCCATCGCGCGCGTCTTATAGACCTCGACGGTCTTGACGCTGAGGTCGAGGCGGGCGGCGATCTCCTTGTGCGCGTAGCCCCAGGCGAGAAGGCGTAAGACCTCCTCTTCGCGCACGCTCAAGTCCTTGTCGGTTAGAGCGCCGCCCGCGGCGCTTCTCCCTAGCGCGTCTGAGATGACCCGCCCCGTCATCGCCGGGTCGAGGTAAATCTCCCCCGCGGCGACCACGCGGATGGCGCGCACCAGCTCGCCCGACGCGCTCTTTTTAAGCAGGTAACCCGACGCCCCGGCCTTCAAGAGCTTCCGCAGGTAGGCGTCGTCGGCGTGTCTCGTCAAAGTCAGAATCTTAATCTCGGGGCACAGAGTCTTCAGCCGCGCGGTCGCCTTCAGCCCGTTCATCTTCGGCATCGAGATGTCCATCACGATGACGTCCGGCTTCAACTCGACCGCCAGCGTGACGGCATCGAGCCCGTTGTCGGTTTCGCCGACGGCCTCCATGTCGGTCTGCCGGTTGACGAGCAGCTTCAAGCCCTCGCGCATCATCTCGTGATCGTCGGCGAGGAGGACGCGCAGCTTATTCATCCGCCTTTCCTTTCTGCTCGGGGTGCGGTATGGGGATGCGGACGATGACCCGCGTCCCTTCGCCCGGCTGGGATTCGACCTCGGCCGTCCCGCCCACGAGCGCGGCGCGCTCACGTATCCCGACGAGTCCTAAACCCTTGTCATTCACGCCGGACGTGTTCTCGGAGTCGAAGCCGACGCCGTCGTCTTCGATGATGAGCGAGACGGCGTCGGCGCGCCCTTCGAGGAGGATGGTGACGCTCGACGCGCGCGCGTGCTTGGCGGCGTTGTTGAGCGCCTCCTGCGCGATGCGGTAGAGCGTCGTGTCGAACTCCGAGGTCAAAGCCACTTTCCCCAGGCCGCGTGTCAGCACCTCGACGGGGATGCGGAATTGCTTCGACCAGTTCTGCGCGAAGTTGGTCAGCGCGTCCTGCAAGCCGAGGTCGTCGAGGGCGGTCGGGCGGAGCTGCCAGACGAGGAAGTCCACGTCCGCGTCGAGTTGGCCGGCGACCTCCTCCAAATTTTCGACCTGCTCGCACAACCCCTTCTGCCCGCCGCAGTCCTCCTTGAGCATCCCCAGTTTCAGCAGCAGCACGGTCAGTTGCTGCCCGAACTGGTCGTGCATGTCGCGCGCGATGCGGCGGCGCTCCTCCTCCTGCGCCATGACGAGGCGGCGCAGGATCAAGGCGCGCTCACTCTCCGCCCGCTGCCGCTCGACGATCTCCGCTTGCAGGCTGTCGTTTAACTCCGTCAACTCTGCGGTGCGTTCGGCGACCCGCTGTTCGAGTTGTTCGTTCAACCTCCTCAGCGCCTCTTCCGTTCGCCTGCGCTCGGTGTAGTCACGCGTAGAACCCGCGACCACTTCCACCGTCCCCTCGGAGGCTTTGACCGGGGTGAAGATGTATTCGTAAAACCCTTCCGCGCCGGTCGGGCTGGTGTAGGGCGTCTCGTCCCTGAGCACCTGCCCGGTGTCGAAGACCTGCTGAATCTGTTGCTGAAGCCTCAGCGCCAGGTCGTCCGGGTATTGAAGGTCGAAGAAATTCTTCCCGACCGCCTCTTCGAGCGTCAGCCCCCACAGGTCTAAGAGCGGCTGATTCGCGTAGATGAAGCGCCCGTCGCGGTCGAAGATGTAGGCGAAGTCGGTGATGGACGAAAGCGTGGTGTTAAAGACGTTGGACTGCCGCTCCAACTGGCGTGTGAGTTCTCTCAAAGAGTCTTCCTGCCGCTTGCGCTCGGTAATGTCGACGGAAACCCCGACGATGCCTATTAAGTTCCCCTTGTCGTCGTTGATGGGCGAGTTGATAATTTGTACCAGAAACGTAGTGCCGTCACGTCGCCGCGCATTAAATTCTCCGGCCCAGCTTTCGCCCCGCCGCAGGTGAGACATGATCTCAAGAGCCTGCCCGGTCATTACTTCCGGCGCCATCAACTCTACGATCTGGCGACCCGTAGCCTCCTGCGCCGTCCACCCGTAGAGCTTTCGGGCAAACTGGTTCCAGTAAATGACGATCCCGTCCAGGTCGGTGGCGATGACCGACTGTTCGACCGTGTCCAGCAGATGTGCCTGGAAGCGTATGGACTCCTCGGCCGCTTTGCGCCCGGTGATGTCGCGGACCATGGTCGTGATGTAGACGCTGTCCCCGACGTTCGAGGCCGACGCGGACGCTTCCACATAGACCGTGCTCCCGTCCTTTCGCCTGCCTTTGAACTCATACTCCGAGGGCGGCTGCTCGCCGCGCAGGCGGCCCCGGCCGAACTCCAGCAGGCGCCCCGCGTCTTCGGGTGAGATGACGGTCGAGATGTGCCGGCCGATCAACTCTTCGGCGTCGTCGTAGCCGAACAGGCGTAAATAGGATTTATTAACGTAGTGAATCTTCTCGCCATCCTCGACGAGTATCCCTTCGTGCGACGCCTCGAAGATCGTCCGCAGCCACTGCTCGCTCTGTCTCAGCCTCTCTTCGGTCCGCTTGCGCTCGGTGACGTCGCGGATGTTGCATTGAATGACCCGATGTCCGTCTTCCCGGTAGACGTTACTGATGAACTCCACCTCCCAACGCTTCCCGGCTTTGGTCTGGAGGGGCATGTCTTCGTAACGGACGTAGCCCGTCGCCTGTAACCCTCGGAACGCGGCCTGGCTTTCTCCCTTATCCTTGAAGAGGCCGATCTCCCAGAGCTCCTTGCCTAAGAACTCCTCGCGCGAGTATCCCAGGAACTCCAACATGAACGGGTTCACGTCGGTGATCTTACGGCTGTCGGCGTCGAGGATCAGGATGCCGTCCCGCGCGGATTCGAAGAGCCGCCGGTAGCGGATTTCGGAAGCCCTTAAATCCTCCGGCGTCGCCTGCCGCCGAGTTTCATTGTTTCCCTCGTCGGTCACTTGAGGAGTCTCCGTCTAATGGAAGCGAGTTCACGGCGAGGGGGTTCGACGTGGCGTAATGGAGGCCCCGGCGCTTGTCGGAGTGATTCAATGATATGCCGGGTACGGAGGTCATATCAATTGATTCGCGTTGCCGGTCGGCAGCCCTGCCTTGTCAGGTAAATCCGTAGGCGGAGCGGCGTCCGTAAAGTGTGCAACCCCCCATTCAACTTAGGAGCCGGTGAAGTTCGACGCGGGCGGTGCCGAACCCTTTCGCGGACGAGGAGAGAGCATGGCGGCTAGTCAGAGGCGTTTGTGGTCTGAGCGCTCGCACGAGCAAAAGGTCGAGAGGTTCTACGGCTGGGGCGTGGAGAGCTACGGCGACTTTCACGGCGGCTATCTGAACTTCGGGCTCTGGGAAGAGGGGGCAGTCGATTACCTCGGGGCCGCGGAGAACATGGTCCGGCGCATGGGCACGCTCCTCGGGCTCGACGGCGAGAGTCGTCTCCTCGACGGCGGCTGCGGCATGGGGTCGCAGGACATCTACCTGCTGAGAAACTTCGGGCCGCAGGGCATCGACGGCCTCGACGTCACATGGCCGCACGTCGAGCACGCGAAGCGGCGTGCGCGCGAGGCGGGCTGCGAGACACGGGTCCGCTTCCACCACGGGACGGCCACCAGCCTCCCTTTCCCCGACGAGAGTTTCACGCACGTCCTCAGCATCGAGGCCCCCGAGCACTTCGACACGCGGGAGGACTTCCTCCGCGAGGCACACCGCGTGCTCACGCCCGGCGGCGTCGCCGCCTTCGCCGACTACACGCTGAAGCGCGAGCCGCGGAACGTCTTCGAGAGGTTCGTCGTCGAGGCGGCGCGCAGCCTCTGGAAGGTCCCGCGCGTGAACGTCATCACGTCCGACGCCTACCGCGAGACGTTGGGGCGGGTCGGGTTCACCGGCGTCGAGGTGGAGGAGGTCGGCAGGCTCACGATACCGGGCTACTACCGCGAACAGAGGCGGCCGGAGACTATCCGCGAACTGACGAAGATCAGGGGCGTGGTGGCGGGCAGGCTCGGCTGGGTCGTCGACGTCGCCGTGCTGAAGGCCTACGAGATGGGGCTCATGGAGTACGTCTTCGTCCGGGCGGAGAAGCCCGCGGCGAGTCGTTGAGACAGGACGTTCGGCCGGCCCGAGTCCTTGCGACCGCGGCACGAGCCCGCCCGTGAGGCCGGCCGCACGGAAGGGTTAGCAAACTAACGAACCGAGGGTGGGACGGGCATGCTTTCTCGTTTTCAGAGGTCACTTTCAAGGCACACCTCAGCCAATAATTTCAACCGTTCGAATTATCCCGTCGGCGAACTGAGTGCGTCGGACGCCGCGCCGGCTCGGCCTTCGTAGCGGAGTGAGGGCGGGGCCGCCCCGGGGGTTCTCCACAGCTTTCTCGAACGTTCCGCCACTTTGCTGTTCCCCCTTCTGTTTGCCGCGGCACTGCTGCTCTCCCTCCGGCAACTCTCGGAAGTCGGCGTGGGGTGGCTGGCGGTCCCCGGCGCGCTGCTCGGGTTGGCCTTCGGAGACCTGGTCACGGGGCTGGTGCACTGGGCGGCCGACACCTACGGCGAGGAGCGCACGCCCGTCATCGGGCGCAGCCTCGTCAAGCCCTTCCGCGTCCACCACGTCCGCCCCACGGAGATCTGCGAGCACGGCATTGTCGAGACCGTGGGCAACACCTGCATCCTGGCCGCCCCCCTGCTCACGCTCTTTATCGCCCTCACGGTTTACGGCGAGACCTCCGCCCCGGCAACATTCGCGCTCTTCACCGCGGTCGTGACCGTGGGCGTGACGGTCGCCACGAACCAGTTCCATAAGTGGGCGCACCAGGACAAGCCCCCGCGGGCCGCCCGCGTCCTTCAGCGCGCGGGAGTCATCCTGAGCCCCGAACACCACCGGGCGCACCACACCGCGCCCTTCGAGTCGAGTTACGCGATCACGAACGGCTGGCTCAACCCCCTCCTGAATCGGACCCATTTTTTCCGGAGACTCAAAGGAGCACTACGCACGGTCGGGATCAAACCTTCCGGCGACAGGTGAGTGACGGACCGTGCCGCCGTCACGCTTAACCAGGCTCATCGTTCGCCGAGCTTGGTGAGGACGAATGCGGCGAGGAAGCCGGCCACGGTGATGAGACCCGCGAGGTCGTGCGCCTCCTCGAACGCCTCCGGCATCATCGTGTCGGCGAGCATGGCGAGGATGGCGCCCGCCGCCACCGCGGTCGTCGCCGCGATGACCTCGCCGGAGAAGTGGCTGAAGACGGAATAGCCGACGAGCGCGGAGACGCCGGAGACGGCGGCGATGCCCGCCCACACGCCGAAGATGTAGCGCGCCGAACGGTTCGCCTTCTTCATCCCGGCGGAACTCGACAGCCCCTCCGGGATGTTCGAGAGGAAGATCGCCACCACCGCCACCCAGCTCACGGCGCCGCCGCCGATCATGCTCACGCCGATGACGATGGATTCGGGGACGCCGTCGAGGAGCGCGCCCACGGCAATCGCCATCCCGCCTCCGCCGTCTTCGGCCTCGGCCGCCTGCTGCCCGCCCGAACGCTTGCGGTGCTTCGCGCCGTGCCGCGCCAGCAGCCAGTTCGCCGCCGTGTACACGGCCGCGCCCCCCAGAAACCCGGCGGCGGTCGAATCGAAGCCGCCGCGCTTGTATGCTTCGTCCATCAGGTCGAACGAGAGGGCGGAGATGAGCACACCGCCGCCGAAGGCCATGATCGCGGCGATGACGCGCTGCGGCACGCGTGCGAAATAACCTGCGGCCGCGCCGACGAGCAGCGCCGACCCCGCGAGTAAGCCCCAGAGACCCGCCTGTAGCCAAATCGGAAACATAATTAGTCCAGGTTGCTAGTTGAACGTTTCTCCAAGGAGAAGTCGATAAGAGACTAAAGAGGAGTTGGGTCGTTCCACGACTCGAACGAGTACCGGCGCCGCTTCAACCTGTAGCTCATCAACTCGGCGCTCGTCAAAAGGGTGGCGGCCCCGGAGGTCGGGGCTGCCACCCTTTCAGAATGCACCGGGTGCGGAATCGCGGCGGCCGCACTCGGCGGGGCCTTCAGCAACTCGGGGCGCCGGGCCGGCGCCTGCGGTTACAGCGCCGGAAGATAAGCTCCTCACTTTGCTCGGCCTCCCCGGCCGGCTCGAAGGGGCTCGCCGGGCATCTCTCGTCCGCCCCGGCCGGGTGGATGCGGATGAGGTTCCCCTGGAAGCCGCGGAACCTGAACTCGTAAGCCTCGTTGTAGGTGTTCCGCTGGTCGCACAGGATGCTGATGGCCACCTGCTCGCCTAGCAGGATGGACTCGGCATAGTCCGAGCGCCAGTGGACGCCCGCGAAGTTGCGGCCCAGGGCGATGTTGCCGGCGAGCTTGTTGATCTCGCCTTCGACCGTCAGACGCACGTCGTTCTCTATCGCCGGCTCCCACGGGACGAGCGAGAGCCCGTCGGGCGTGGCGACTACCGGGTCGAGGATCAACTGCTCGCCGGGGAAGAACGCCTTGAGGATGGTTGCGAGCGCCCCGGCCACGGTCGCGTGCCCCGCGCCGTAGGAGGGGTGGATAGGGCTGCCCTCCGCGAAGGCCATCGGCAGCAGATACGTGCCCCCGTTGGGCGTAGACCCCGGAGGCAGCGGCAGGCCGGGCGGGAGCCGCCGGCGGTTGTTGTTCTGCACGGTGTTGTGCCCGAAGACGCGCGGCAGCAGGACGCTCTGCAACTGCGTGAAGTTGGCAGGCCCGAACGGGTAGGGTCGGCCGTTAACGAGCCGGTTGTGGATACGCCCGGCGAACTCTTCGGGGCGCAGCCGCCGGTGCACCGACCACTTCTGGAACCAGACGGCCTTGAGCGCGCGCTGCATCGTCTCGAGCAGCAGGCTCGGGAGATGCGTCGGGCCGAAGACGGGGAAGCCGATCTGCGTCGCGGGCTTGTCCGGGAACTGCTCCGGCATCGGCGCCATCGGGTTGACGTACGGCAGGCAGCGCGCGAACTCCACGCCCATGCCGGGGCGCGCCTCGCACCGCCGCAGCGGGTCGCGGCCCGACATCAGGATGAGCGCGGCGTTGAGGAAAGCGTTGAAGGTCAGGTCCACGTGGACGTACTGGCCGAGGTCGCGCCCGTTGCGTATGAAGCGCGGGACGGGGTCGCAGAACATCTGGTCGCGGTCGCAGCCGTTCTGCACCTCCAGCCAGTCGCCGTAGGCAGTCATGTAGTCCACCTCGGGCAGCACGGTGCGGATCATCGCCGGGATGAACTGCGCGCCGTAGGGCGTGTCCCTGTAGAGGAACTGCGAGACGTACGGCCCCTCCTGCTCGCCGCGGTAGACGCCGCGGAACAGTAGCGACTGGTTGGTGGGGCCGCGGAAGCAGACGTACCTGGAGAGGTCGTCGGCCGCCTCCTTGATGAGCGGGTCGGTGTCGTACTCCGTAAAGGGCACGTCGCGCGCCAGAGCCATCCAGTAGTTCTCCGCTATCTCCGCGACCTCCTCCTCGCTGTCGAAACGAGGCGCGGGCTTCATCAAGAGCGCGTGCGAGTCGGCGCCTTCGAGGTCGAAGGCGAAGGCCGACTGCGGACCTTCAAGCATGCGCGACGGTCGGCGGCATTCGGGCGGGGAGTCGGGCGGCATACACTGCGGCAGCGTGCACCCGAGCGGCACACGTTCGAAGTCGTCGGGCTCGCCCGTCGAGAGCGCACGCAGCAGGGCGCAGTAGGCGGCCGTGTCCACCTCGCCGAATTCGTTGTGCGGCAGCCCCTTTGTAAAGCTGGCGATGAAGAGGCCGGCGAACTCGTCGCCGCACCTTCGGTCTTCGCCCGGAAGCGGCCTCCCCTCGAAGCACGCCTCGTCGCCGTTGCACGGGTGCTGCTGCGGGTTGATCTCAAGCTTGGCGGCTTCGACGCGGATGTTGTAGGAGCACTTGGCGCGCTCGTCGGCGCTGACCGGCCCCAGCTCGCAGCAGGCCGGGCAGCGCTCGTCCGTCGTCGGCGGGTCGCAGTACAGGTAGTGCAGCTCGCACGGGTCCGACGCGGCCACAACCACGCCGGCCGTTTGCGGCGAAGGTCTCTCGTCACGTAGCGGAGCCTCGGCGGCGGCTTTTTTCGGGGCCTTGGCGGCCGCTTTCTTCGAGCCCTTCTTCGCTGAACTCTTGGTTGCCATAAAGTCCTCCCTTCGGAAAGCTCCGGGGCGGAGCGGCTGAGGTGAAGCGTCGGGCTGCGGGGTTGAGTCGCCCGGCGCGCTACAAGGGTCGGCGGTGCGTACCTTCACGTGGAAGGCAGACAGTCTGGTGCGGCGCGGCGCCTCTCGGCAACTGGCGGAGGATGCGACCGGTGAAGGGATGAGCCATAGGCTGTGTCCGAGGGACGTGAGTGCCGACGACGCGAGGCGCGTAGAGAGCCGCAAGAACGGGGTAAGGACGGCGCACAACATATCCCCGCCGCCGAAAGGAGTCAAGGCCGAGTGGGGACTGGTCGTGGGCGGAGGGCGTCTGGAGGCCGCCCGGTCGCGCCGCGCATATCTCCCTAGGCTCAGCCTGGAGAACGCTCGGTGCCGGAACGAGAGACCTAAGGTTAGATTCCTGTCGGGCGCCAACCAAGCCGGTTAGCTCAGCCGGTAGAGCGACGCACTCGAAATGCGTAGGGTTACAAATCCGACCCCGGTCCTCGGCTTTTGTAATTAATGCGAGTTTGGCAATGTAACGTAGGGTCCACAACGGAATTGGATGAAGCGGCTGGTCGCCACGCGACGTGGTGACATAATGCTCCACACACTTTGCGGCGTATGACCGCAGGAAGGAGTCAAGACCAGCCATGGACTATATCGGCATCGACCTCCACAAGAACTCCAGTCAGGTCTGCATCCTGACCGAAGACGGCGAACTCGTTGAGCGCCGCATCAAGACCTACCGGGAGAGCTTCGACAAGCTCTTGGGTGAGAGGCCGCCGGCGCGCATCCTAGTGGAAGCCTCGACCGAGAGCGAGTGGTGCGCCCGCCACCTCGAAGCCTTGGGCCACGAGGTGGTAGTCGCCGACCCTAAGTTCGCGCCCATGTACGCCACCCGCGACCGGCGCATCAAGACTGACAAGCGTGACGGCCGCGCCTTGTGCGAGGCTTGCCGCCTCGGCGCCTACCGCCCCGCCCGCCGCACCTCAGACCGGCAGAGGGATGTCAGGGCTCACTTGTCTGTGCGTGAGACCCTTATCCGCACCCGCTCCAAGTACATCTCGCTGATCGGGGCGCTGGCTCGCCGCGAAGGCTGCCGCATCAAGGCCGGCCCGTCGCCGAGCTTCGCCCGCCGGGTGGAGGCAGCGGGGCTGCCCGCACACACCCTGATACAGATCGGGCCTCTGCTCATGATGCTCAAGGCGCTCAACGAACAGATCAAAGCGGCCGACAAACGGCTGGAAGAGATCGCCGGGGGCGACGAGGTGGTGCAAAGGCTGTGCAGCGTGCCCGGAGTCGGTCCCGTAGTCGCCACCACCTTCGCCTCCACTCTCGACGAGGCGTCACGGTTCCTCGGTGCTAAACATGTGCGCTCCTATCTGGGGCTAGTCCCGCGCGAGTACAGCTCGGGCGAGCGTCAGCACCGGGGCCGCATCAGCAAGGCGGGGAGCGCACGCGCCAGGTCGTTGCTGGTGGAGGCGGCCTGGTCGCTGCTGCGGTGGAAGACCGAAAGGACGAAGGCGCTGCACGAGTGGTGGGCGCGGACCGCGCAGCGGCGGGGGAAGGCGACGGCCGTGGTGGCGCTGGCGCGGAAGCTGGCGGGCGTCATGTTCGCGGTCTGGCGCGACTGCACAGAGTTCGACCCGCAGCTACTGCGGCCGCGAGGTGCGCCGACGCCGGCGTAGTCGTCGGCCACATACCTCAGACATTAACTTCGGCGAGTTCAAATCATGGGCGGGCGAGCGCGGCAACCGGCTTGGCCCGTAGAGCGCCGTCAACGGAGTAGCGCCGCCCGCCCCCGTAACCAAACATGCGCCGGGCGTTCAGGTAATCGCCCGAAGAAGAGCGCGCACAGAGAGGTGAAAGGAACTCGCTGCACGGTGTCGGTGTGCCGAGGAATAGCTACGGGAGATACAAATCTCTTGACATCAACCACCGCTTCACAGAGAGCCGCTTGTGAACACTACGTTTATAATACTGGAGCCAAGCGAAACGACTGGGGCCGATCCTTCAAAGAGCCTTAAAGGGAAGGCCCGGGCAGGCTGAGCCTCGGAGCGAGGGGCGAAAGCTGTCCGGCGCCCGGTCTAGTCGTCGAGCGGGCTTATGACGCCGCGCCCGCCCTTATTCAGCACGTGCGTATAGATCTGCGTCGTCTCCACGCTCGCGTGCCCGGGCAACTCCTGCACGGTGCGGATGTCGTAG
>DASVQJ010000306.1:0-8033 GCA_036389235.1 Pyrinomonadaceae bacterium
CGGGCATCCTGCCCGCCATGAGCGCCGCAGGCGCGAAGGCCGTGTGACTATCCACTCCGACGTCGAGAGATACAGGGCGACGGCCGAGCGTGCCCGGGCACGCTTTGGCGGGCAGGGATGCCCGCGCTCCCGGCTTCGGACGCCTCATCCCATTCAGCTAGCTGGTATCAGTAGTCAGTAGTTAAAACAATTTCGGCGGGCGTCGGGTATGTAACCCTCGGCGCCCGCCGATGTTTTCTACTGTCTACTGTCTACTGTCTACTGCCTACTCGCCTTTACGCCCCGTACAGCCGAACGCGGAACTCGTCGTTGAAGGCGTGCACCTCGGTCTTGCGGCCGGAGAAGAGGCGCGACTCGCGCAGGAGCATGGGCAGGCCGCCCGTCTGGAGGCGCAGGCCGTAGGCGGGGTTCTGGAAGACGGAGGCGGTCTGCGGGTTGAGCCGGTGCTGTATGCCGTAGCGGATGGCGCGCTGCGCCGCGGGCGCGAAGCCGGCCGTGCGGCGCGGGTTGGCGACCTCGACCGAGTTGTCGAAGACGTTGACGCGCGTCGTCACGCCCGGGAGCGCCAGGTCGCGGTGGACGAGCGCGTTCGCCAGCGCCTCCGTCACCGCCCCGCGGTGGTAGTTCGCGCGCGGCGCGACGGGCGACTCGGCCGGCTCCCCCGTGCGCGTCTGCCGCGGGCGCTTCTCCCAGAGGTCGCA
Source organism: Pyrinomonadaceae bacterium (assembly GCA_036389235.1). Lineage (GTDB taxonomy): Bacteria > Acidobacteriota > Blastocatellia > Pyrinomonadales > Pyrinomonadaceae > QHXN01. Next base: position 702 of record DASVQJ010000306.1, read on the forward strand.
GTAGCGCTCGACGAAGCGCACGGCCGACTCGAAGAGCGTGTGGAGGTTGCCCGCCAGCTCCACCGACTCGACCTTCGGCGCCTGCGCGTCCGCGCCCGCGTAGCGCGCGCAGACGACGGTCGAGCGCGGGAGGAGTTCCGCCACCCGCTCGTCGCGCCCGAAGAGGAGCACCCCCGCCACCGTCGGCGCCACGCGCTCCGTCAGGGAGCCCGCGGCGGCCGGCACGGCGAGCAGGAGGTCTCGCTCAAGCACCTCCGCCGTCGGGTAGGCCGCGCCCGCCTTCGAGCCGGTCGCGTACGCGTCCAGCTCGAACTCGCGCACGAAGCTCCAGAGGTGCGCCTCGTCTATGTCTTCGACCTCGGCGCCGAGCGCGGCGACGTTCTCGTAGGCGAGCGGCCGCGCCTCGTCCAGCAGCGCCGACAGCTCCTCGCGCGTCGCCTCGCGCGTCGCCGCCCCGACGCGCAGGAAGTAGCGCCCGTCGGCCGTGCGGTACGGCCGGCGCTTCCCCTCGATGTCCAGGGCGACGACGCGCCGGCCCGAGTCGAACGAGATGATGTCGATGAAGGGGAAGAGCGCGGGGTACACGTCCTCGCGGCAGATGCGGACGAGGTCGTCGCGGACGGAGTCGGCGTCGTCCACGCCCTCTACGCGGAGGTTGTCGTTGACGCCGAAGACGATGACGCCGCCGCCCGTGTTGGCGAGCGAGACGATGGCCTGCGCGATGCGCTCCGGGTTCGAGAGTTTTACTTTGAGTTCGAGGAAGGTGTCCTCGCCGCCGCGGACGAGCGTCATCAGCTCCGTGCGCGAGGTCTGCGGCGCGGGCGTGGTCAGGTAGTCCTGAAAAGAACGAACCGGTGAGGGGTCGTGACGTTGGTTCCGGTATTTTCTGCGAGCCATTTGTGTAGGGGCGGGGCTCTTCTTCACCCGCCCGGACGCACGCTCCGGCGGCGTCACTGGAATTTTGGGGAGTGAGCAGTGAGCGGTAAGCGGTAAGCAGTTAAAAGGAGTTCGGCACCGTCCGTTTTAACTCAACAACTGCTCACTGCTTACTGCTTACCGCTCACTCCCTCAACCTATGATCTGCTCGTCCTCGCCGCCGCCGGTGACGGCTTCGAGGATTTCCAGCTCGCGCCGCTCAAGCGAGCGCCCCTGGCGCGGGAGCACGAGCGCGTACAGACCGACCGAGAGCAGCGCGAACGCGGCGAGTATAACATACTTGACGACGTTGCTCCCCGAGAAGTGTGCGGCGGCGACGGAGGCCGCGGGCGGCAGGAGCAGCAGGAAGAAGAGGGGCACCAGGAGGAGTCCCGCCACGCCCGAGCGGTTCATGCGCTTGCCGAACTGGACGCGCTTCGGGAACTGCAAAGAGAGCCAGTTGCCGAAGGGCGCGAAGAGCGCGGCCGTCGTCACGAAGGCGAGCAGCGCGAAGAGCAGCACCGGCGCCGACAGGTCTCCGAGGAAGAACCCGCCGACGCCGACGCCCGCCGCGACCAGCAGCAGCGAGATGAGCGTCACGGCCGCGTTCTTCGCCAGCAGCATCGTCCGCCGGCTCGCGGGCGAGAGCACGAGCGCGCGCATCCCCGCCCCGTCGTACCCGAACAGGTTCGTCGAGACCGGCGAGACGAGCATGAAGATGTAGACGACGCTGAAGACCGCGCCCGCCCCCTCGGCGTAAGGCGTGAGCCCGCCCCACAAGCGCCCGCCCCGCGCCCCCGCCGGCCCCAGCCGCAACAAGACCGTCAGCGCCACGGCCATCAACGCGACGACGCGCAGCTGCGCGTTCCTCGACGCGTACCGCACCTCCTTCTCGAAGAGCGCCGAGAACTCCTGCGACACGAAAGGCAACTGCCACCCCGCGTAACCTTCCGCGCGCCCCGACGACGGCCGAGGCCCCTGCGCCCCGCGCCCCGCCTTCCCTCCCCCCGCCCCGAGCGCCGTGCGACGCGCGACGCGGTAGGCGAGCAGCACGCACGCGGCGGAGTACGCGGCCAGCGTCAGCGTCGAGAGGCCGAGCGAAGCGGGGTCTCCCGCGAAGAGTCCGCGCGCCAGCGCGTGGGCGGCCGCGCCCGGCGGCGTCCAGCGCGCGCCTTCGAGGAGGCCCGGGTGCCTTTCGAGCAGCGGCATCAACTGCCTCACCAGCCCGCCCGTCATCCCGAGCGCCACCCCGAGCAGCCCGATCACCGAACCGAGCAGCGCGAGCGCCGTCTCGCCGCGCGTCCGCCGCGCCTGCATCAAAGCGCCGACGCCCACCGACAGCAGCTTCGAGAAGGAGAGCCCGAACGCCGCCGACACGGACGCCACCGCCAGCCCCGCCGCGACGCTCCCGCGCCCGAGCCCCACGCCGACGCACAGCGCGAAGAGCGAAGGCAAGACGAAGACCGACGTGAGGCTCGTCAGGTCGCTCAGGAAGTCGAAGGCGAAGAGGCGCCCGAGCGAGACCGGGTAGAGCAGCATCCTCGAAGGCTCGAAGCGGTTCCCGCCGCCGAGCGCGAGCGGCATCAGCGCCCACATCAGAAACATGGCCGTGAAGAGGAAGAGCAGCACGGCGAAGGCAGCGGCCGACTCCCGCACGCCCAGGCCCCCGCGCCCGGCGTGCGCCGTGATGAAGTACGCGCCCGCGCCCACGCCGACGGCCGCCGCGAAGGACAGCACGAGCCCCGCCAACACCCCGAGCGCCGCCGCCACGCGCCCCGCCACGGCTCTGCGCGAGCGCAGGGAGTTGCGCACCAGCGCCCACTTCAACCAGACCAGCGCGAAGAGTTGTGACATGAACCAGCCGCCTTAACCCGGCTCATCTTTACCGGCCCGCGCCGGGGCACGGAGCGGTATAATACTCCGCCGACGCAATGTTATATCGCAACAGCAGGGTACACGGAACTCTCACCCCGGAGGCGAAGCATGGCAGACATCTTTCTGAGCTACTCAAAAGTAGATCAGCTCAGGATTGAACCCATTGTCGAGGCCCTGGAGCACAAGGGCTACTCCGTGTGGTGGGATCGCGAAATCTCGCCGGGCGCGCACTGGTCGCGGGCGATTGAAGAAGAACTGGACGACGCGAAATGCGTCGTGGTGGTCTGGTCGAAAACCTCCGTGCTGTCTGATTGGGTCGAAATCGAAGCGGCCAGGGCAAGGAAACGCGGGGTGCTCGTCCCGATTCTGATAGACGACGTGGCGGAGGATATCCCGCTGGAGTTCTCCCGGATTGAGGCCGCGCGGCTCGTGGAGTGGGAACGCAATAAATCGAGTCCGGAGTTCGAGGAGTTACTCGAAGTCATCGACCGGAAGATTCATTCCGGGCAGACCGATGAGGCGAGGCGGCGGAAAACCAGAAGGGAACGGATTCCACAGGATGTCGCCGGGAAGTCTGCGCGGGCCGAAGGGAAGAGCTTTATTCGGCGGCGGCGCAAGCCGCTCCTCCTCGGCGCGGCCGTCGCCGGCCTCGTCCTCACCACGGGCATCGTCTACTACGCGTCACTACCCACTAACCAGGAGATATTAGACCGGTACGCCCCGCAGATCGACGACAAGATAAAACAGCTACGCGAGATTGCGAAGAGCCTTCCGCCGAAGGGGGCGGTGCGAACCACCCAGTGCGCTCGGCCGATAGACCCGCGGCCGATCTACGACCGACGCCAGGAGGTTTTCAACACCGAAATCATGATGGAGCCCGACCTCCGCCGGGAAAGTGAAAAGTATAAAGATTCGGACAAGGGGTTTAAGTTGTACCTGGGTAATTCCCTTTATTACCTCATCTCATACCGCCTGGGTTCCTGGGGTTCCGGGGTCGGCGGCCAAAAGGCTGAAAGTGATGCCGCGCAGAGCTACGAAAGAGGTTTGTCCACGCGCTACCTGGTGGTGAACCGAGTCGTCAACTACCAGGCCCCTTACGTGACCGGCGAGCGCTCTTTTTTTCGCGGGAAGGTGGAGATGGAAGTGTTCCTGATAGACCTCCAATCGAGTAAAATAATCTGCTCCTTCCCACTTTCGGCGGAGGCCGACGAGAATCTCTACGCCCCGGCCAGCGATTATGAAAAAGCTGCCGCCAGCAATCTGTACGAGCGTACCGAAAAAAACTTAGAGCAGGCGCTGGCGGACGGGACGGGCGGGCTTTTTCACTTCGACAGATAGCATCGAATGGCTTCGAGCAATCGTCAGGTGCCTGTTGATTTAATCCCGAACCATCTTCTCAAAGGAGCAGCTTTACCATGACCGACTCGCTCGCCGAACATTATTTGCAGGACGCGGTGCGCGTCTTCCGCGGCCAGAAGAAGCTCGCCGACGGCGCCGCCGCGCAGGTCTCGGACGAAGAGTTCTTCCGCGCCATCGACGCGGAGTCGAACAGCATCGCCCTCATCATGAAGCACATGGCCGGCAACATGCGCTCGCGCTGGACGGACTTCCTGACCAGCGACGGCGAGAAGCCCGACCGCCACCGCGACTCCGAGTTCGTCGTCGAGGGCGAAGACCGCAGAGCGATTGAGGAGCGCTGGGAGGCGGGCTGGCGCACGGTCTTCGAGACGCTCGAATCCCTGAAGCCCGAAGACGTCGGGCGCACCGTCACCATCCGCGGCGAGCCGCACACGGTCGTCGAGGCCGTCAACCGGCAGCTCTCGCACTACGGCCAGCACACGGGGCAGATCGTCTTCCTCGCCAAGCACCTCAAGTCCTCCGACTGGAAGACGCTCAGCATCGCGCGCGGCAAGTCCGAGGATTTCAACAAGGGGTCGGCGGGCTCGACCGGCGGCTACGCGAAGGGCGCCCTGAAATGACGGCGCCGCCGGGCGCCTACGTCGGGATGGGCTCGAACCTCGGCGACCGCGCGGGCAACCTGCTGCTGGCCCTGCGCGGGATGACGGAGGCCGGGCTCTCCGTCGCGCGGCTCTCGTCGGCCTACGAGACCGAGCCGGACGGCGTCGAAGAAGAGCAGCCCGCCTTCCTCAACATGGTGGCCGAACTGGGCCGGCCCCTGCCCGAGCCCGAAGGGCTGCTCCGCCTCCTGCTCGACATCGAACGCTCCCTCGGCCGCCGGCGCCCGCGCCCCCTCGCGCCGCGCACGCTCGACCTCGACCTGCTGCTCTACGGCGACGAGTCGCGCGACACCGAGCTGCTCACGCTCCCGCACCCCCGCCTCCACCTGCGCCGCTTCGTCCTCGCGCCGCTGGCCGAGCTGATCCCCGACGCGCGACACCCCGCGCTCGACAAGACCTTCGCCCGACTCCTCGCCGCGACCCCCGAACGTCCTTACGTCCGTCTGTGGACGCCGGGGTGAAAGGGTGTCGGGTGTTGGGTGTTAGGTTAGACTCTCTCCCAACACCCAAAACCTAACACCCGACACCCCTTCCCCCTTTTCCCTTGCCCCTTCAGACGGCGCTGCCTATAATTTGGCGCTCTCAAATTTGCCGACTCAGTAGCGCGAGCGTACACTATCGCCAACATGCGCCGCCGAACACTTCCGCCGTCAACCGAACTCCTCGTCGCACCGGTCTGCACCGACTGACCCGCCCGAAGGCATAGAGGGAACAATCACGCAATGGTCTATCTCAAACAGCAGCGCCCCGAGAAGGTGACCGTGCCCGCCGTCCGCCAGAGCAAGGAGCGCGGCGAGAAGCTGGTCTGCCTGACGGCCTACGACTACCCGACCGCGCGCATCGTGGACGAGGCCGGCACGGACATCATCCTCGTCGGCGACTCCCTGGGGAACGTCGTGCTCGGCTACGACTCGACCGTGCCGGTCACGCTCGAAGAGATGCTCCACCACACGCGCGCCGCCCGCCGCGGCGTCGAGCGCGCGCTGCTCGTCGCCGACATGCCCTACGGCACCTACCACACCGGCCCCGACGACGCCGTGCGCTCGGCGCTCCGGCTGGTGAAGGAGGGCGGCGCCGAGGCCGTCAAGCTCGAAGGCGGGCGCAGCCGCGCCGAGACCGTCCGCCGCCTCGTCGCCGCGGAGATTCCCGTGATGGGCCACCTCGGGCTGACGCCGCAGTCCTTGAACAAGCTCGGCAGCTACCGCCTCCAGGCGAAGACGGCCGACGCCGCGCGCGCGCTCGTCGAGGACGCGCTCGCGCTCGAAGAGGCGGGCGCCTTCGCCGTCGTCCTCGAAGTCGTCCCGCGCGAGATCGCGCGCGAGGTGACGGCCGCGCTCCGCGTCCCGACCATCGGCATCGGCGCCGGCCCCGACTGCGACGCCCAGATCCTCGTCACGCACGACCTGGTCGGCCTCTCCTTCAGCAAGACGAGCCCGCGCTTCGTCCGCCAGTACGCGAACCTCCGCGACGCGATGAACGAAGCCTTCCAGGCTTACGCCGACGACGTGCGCTCCGGCGCCTTCCCTTCCGACGAATACTCATACCCGCTCCCCGCCGACGCCGCCGCCGAACTCGGCCTCAAGCGCGACGCGGGCGACGAGGAGACGAAAAAGCAGTGAATGGTGAATGGTGAATGGTAAATGGAGGCTGCCGCCTTCCGAACCATTCACCATTCACTATTGACCATTTACCAATGGAAATCATCAACCGCAGACAGCGGATGGCGAGCGTCGCGCGCAAGCTGAGGCGCGAGGAGGACAAGACCATCGGGCTCGTGCCGACGATGGGCGCGCTCCACGAGGGGCACCTCTCCCTGGTGCGCGAGGCGCGGCGGATGTGCGACGTGGTCATCGTCTCGGTCTTCGTCAACCCGGCGCAGTTCGGCCCCTCCGAGGACTTCACGCGCTACCCGCGCGACCTGACGGGCGACACGACCAAGCTCGCCGACTACAACGTCGACTACATCTTCGCCCCGCCGGTCGAGGAGGTCTACCCGAAGGGCTTCGCGACCTACGTCACGGTCGAGGGGCTCTCCGACACGATGGAGGGCGTGGCGCGCCCCGGCCACTTCCGCGGCGTCGCGACGGTGCTCACCGTCCTCTTCAACTCCGTCCGCCCCGACTTCGCCTTCTTCGGGCAGAAGGACGCGCAGCAGACGCTCGTCGTCAAGCGCCTCGTGCGCGACCTCGCCTTCGACATCGAGGTCGTCGTCCTCCCGACCGTGCGCGAGCACACCGGGCTCGCCCTCTCCTCGCGCAACGCGTACCTCACGGACGAGCAGCACAAGGCGGCCGCCGTCCTCTACCGCGGGTTGGCGCAGGCGCGCGAGGTCTACCTCGAAGGCGAGCGCTCCGCCCGGCGCCTCGCCGAGACGGTGCGCGCGCAGGTCGAGGCCGAGCCCCTCGCGCGGCTCGAATACGTCGGGGTCGTGGACGCCGAGACGATGGAGAAGTACGACCGCCTGCCGGAAGACCGCCCCGTCCTCATCGCCATCGCGGCGCTCGTCGGCAAGACCCGCCTCATC
>DASVQJ010000307.1:0-12619 GCA_036389235.1 Pyrinomonadaceae bacterium
CCGGTCTGACGTTGATAAAAATGGCGGAGCCCCGGAGGGGCGACAGACGAACGGGCCGTCTGTCGCCCCTCCGGGGCTCCGGTCATTTATGCGTGCTGTTCCGGGGGCTCGCGTCGGCGCTACGCCTGCGGGTCGCGCCTCTGACTCACCCCCGTTTAATCTCCGACGCCCCTCCGGGGCTCAACCCTTCCGCCTTACTGTGTCGGGGTGATCTTCTCGCCGAGCCAGCGTGCCGGCTCGTCGAGGGGGGCGATGTGGTGGGGCTTGCCCTGCCAGACGCGGACGGCCGAGACGATGAGGAAGACCGTGGCGGCCGTGCCGAAGAGCATCCCGCCGAAGCCGCTGCCGGAGGCCAGCGCCACGAACTTGAAGAGCATCGAGACGGCGAGCACGGCCAGTTGCAGCGCGAGCCCCTGCGCGGCGTGGAAGCGCACGCGCCTCTCCTCGCGCGGCACCATCGCCAGCTCGACGATGCCCGCGACCAGCCCGATGTAGAAGGGGAGGTACGGGAGCACGACGGCGAAGTTCTCGGGCAGCCCCAGGCGCGCGACGGGGCGCGCGGTGGGGGCGGCCTGCCGCGCGTGCGGGCCGAGGTAGGGCGAAGCGGGGCCGGGCGGCGGCGCGGACGTCGCCGCGGGGGGCTGGTGCGGGCCTGCGCCGAAGGTCGTGAACGGCTGCGCCTGCGGCGGGCGCGGCGGCTGGTAGGCGGGCGGGACGAAGACCGAAGGGTACGAGTCGGCCGCCTGCTCGTCGAGGCGGCGCGTCGGCTCCTCCGTGACGGAGCCGGGGGGCAGCGGCTCGGTCTGTTCGGGGCGTTGCGGGCGCGTGGCGCCCCACAGGCTCTCCTCCGTGCGGCGCACGAAGTCCGGGTCGAGCGGGTCTGTGTCGTACTTGTTCCTCTTCTCCGTCATGTCTGCTCTTACGTAACGCGCGCGACGCGGGTTCTCCCTCAGCCCCCCGCGACGAAGGGCGCGGGCTCCCAGCGCCCCTCCCGCTCCGAGATGCGGAAGGCGCGCAGGACGCAGCCGCCCTCCCCGTCGAAGCCGATTATGAAGTAGAAAGCCTCCGGGTAAAAGGCGAGCCGCACGTCCGCCCGCGAGGGCTCGGGGTCTTCCGAGCGCGGGTGCGAGTGGTAGACGCCGACCAGCGTCTCCCCGCGCGCGCGCATACTCCGCTGCGCCTCGAACAGCTCCTCGGGCGCGGCCTCGTACGCGACCTCCGGGCGCGGCGCGACGTTGCGCAGAGGGTACGCGCTCGCCGCGCCATCCCCGCCGCCGCCCAGCAGCCCGCAGCACTCCTCCGGCGCGCACGCCCGCGCGTGCGCGCACATCTCTTCGACGAGGCTCCGTGGAATCTTGAAGTCGGCCCGCGTCACTTCCAAGACCGTTCAGGCTTCGCGCGAGGCTTCGAGCGTGCGGCGGAGCGTCACGAGCACGCCGAGGTGGTAGGCGTTGTGGTCCGCGACGAGCAGCGCCTCGCGCAGGAGCGTCTGCCCCTCGCCGTGCGGGATGCGCGCGTGGAGGTCGTTCGTCTCGTCTTCGACCAGCGCCTCCACCGCGCGCAGGTCTGCCCGGAAGCGCTCGACGCTCCGCCGCCAGTCGTCCTCGCCCGCCTCCGCGGACTCGTCGGGCCAGTACCCCCCCGGCCATTCGGGCGAGACGTGCGCGGCCGTGCGGCTGAACTCAAGGATGTCCCACTGCGCGATGCGCATGTGTTCGAGCAGGTGCCAGGGCGTGTACGGCACGCCCGCGGCCCGCGCGTTGACGAGCCCGGCGGGGAAGTCCTTCAACGCCTCCTCGAACCCGACGTGCGCGCCGCCGCCCCGCAGCAGGTAGAGCAGGTGCCCGCGCAGGCTCCGGTCTCTGTCGTCACTCATCTCTCGCCTTCACTCCTCGACGATGCGGACGTGCAGCTCGTCCAACTGGTGCGGGTCGATGGGGCCGGGCGCGTCGATCATCAGGTCGGCGGCCGAGGCCGTCTTGGGGAAGGCCATCAGGTCGCGTATGTTCTCGATGCCGGTCAGGGCCATCAGCGTGCGCTCGATGCCGGCGGCGATGCCGCCGTGCGGCGGCGTGCCGTACTCCAGGGCGTCGAGGAAGAAGCCGAAGCGCTCGCGCGCCTTCTCCTCCGTTAAGCCCAAAGCCTTGAAGACGAGCCGCTGCACGTCGCGCCGGTGAATCCTGATCGACCCGCCCGCGACCTCGATGCCGTTGACGACGGCGTCGTAAGCCTTCGCGCGTATCTCGCCGAACAGACGCGCCTCGCCGCCCTCGACCGCGCGCTCGAACTTCTCCAGGTCTTCGTCCACGGGCGACGTGAAGGGGTGGTGCATCGCGTAGTAGCGGTCGTCGTCCTCGTGGTACTCGAACATCGGGAACTCGGTCACCCACAGCGGCGCGAACGAGTTCGCCGGGATCAGCTTCTCGCGCCGCGCCACCTCGTTGCGCAGCGCGCCCAAAGAGGCCGCGACCACCGAGGCGCGGCCCGCGACGACGAGCACCGCGTCGTCCTTCTCCGCCCCCGCCCCCGACGCGATGCGCGTCACGGCCTCTTCGCCCAGCGCCTTCAAGAGCGACGACGAAAGCTCGTCGCCCAGCTTGACCCACGCGAGCGCGCCCGCGCCGTAGCGCTTCGCCACCTCCTGCAACTCGTCGAGCGCCTTGCGCGACAGGTGCGCCCCGCCCTTCACGACGAGCCCCTTGACCTCGCCCCTCTTCTCCAGCGCCGACGCGAACGGCGCGAACGTCGTCCCCTCGACGGCCGCGCGCAGGTCTTGCAGCTCCATCCCGAAGCGCAGGTCGGGCTTGTCCACGCCGTAGCGCCGCACCGCCTCCGCGTAGGAGAGGCGCGGGAACGGCCGCGGCAGCTCCGCGCCGACGAGGCGGAAGACGCGCACGAGCAGCCCCTCGATGAGTCGGTAGACCTGCTCGCGCGTGGCGAAGCTGAACTCCACGTCGAGCTGCGTGAACTCGGGCTGGCGGTCTGCGCGCAGGTCTTCGTCGCGGAAGCAGCGCGCGATCTGGTAGTACCTGTCGAGCCCGGCGATCATGCAGAGCTGTTTGAAAATCTGCGGCGACTGCGGCAGCGCGTAGAACTTGCCGTGGTGCAGGCGCGACGGGACGACGTAGTCGCGCGCGCCCTCGGGCGTGGACTTGATGAGGATGGGCGTCTCGATCTCCGTGAACCCCTGCTCGTTCATGTAGCCGCGAATCTCCGCGACCGTCCGGTGGCGCAGGCGTATGTTGCGCTGCAAGTACGGCCGGCGCAGGTCGAGGTAGCGGTACTTGAGCCGCGTCTCCTCGGCCGCGAGCTTCTCCGGCGCGGCGTCGAGCTGGAAGGGCGGCGTGCGCGCCTCGTTCAGGACGAGGACTTCGAGCGCGCGCACCTCCACGTCGCCGGTCGGCAGCTTCGGGTTGCGCACGGACTCGTCGCGCGCCTCGACCCGGCCGCGCACGGCGACGACGTACTCGCCGCGCACCTCCTTCGCGCGCGCGTGCGCCCCCTTCGCGTCCTCCGCGTCGAAGACGATCTGCGTGACGCCGTCGCGGTCGCGCAGGTCGACGAACGTCAGAGGCCCGAAGTCGCGGCGCACCGCGACCCAGCCCATCAGCACGACTTCCTTCCCCGCGTCCCCGGCGCGCAACTCCCCGCACGAGTGCGTGCGCTCCAACTCTCCCAGGTGGTCAAGGTTGATTGGCATGATTCCTTCTACTGACCTTCGACTACTTCGCGTCGCCGTTCAAAGCTTCGCCGATGCTCGCGCCGGCCTGCTCGCGCCTGAGCGTGCGCTGCCCGCCGGTCTTCATATCTTTCAGCGCGACCTCGCCGCGCGCGCGCTCGTCGTCGCCGATGACCACGACGAAGGGCACGCCGAGCGCGGAGGCGTACTTGAGCTGCTTGCCGAGCTTGTCCGCGTCCGGGTACACGCCCACGCGCAAAGCCGGCGCGGCCTTCCGCAACTCGGCGGCGAAGGCGAGCGAGTCCTTCACGGACTCTTCGTCCCACACCGTCACCAGCACGTCGGCCGACGCCCGCCCCAGGTTCTCGGGGAACATCCCGCGCTCGGTCATCACGACGATGATGCGCTCGAGCCCCAGGGAGAAACCGCACGCGGGGATGTCCTTCCCGGAGAACATGCCGACGAGGTTGTCGTAGCGCCCGCCGCCGCCGAGGCTCCCGGCAAGGTCGGGCACGCTGATCTCCATAATCGCGCCCGTGTAGTAGGAGAGCCCGCGCGCGAGGCTCGGGTCGATTTTGATCTTATCGGCGACGCCGTACGCCTCCGCGTATTCGACTATCTGGCGCAAATTCTCTATGCCGAGGGCGCCCGCGTCGTGGCCGCCGACGAACTCGACGAGGCGTCCGAGCGCGGCGTGGTTGTAGGCGACCGCCTTCGACGACCCGGCCGCGCCGTCACCTTCCGCGACGAACTCGGCGGCGCGTTCCAGCTCGGGCAGTTTCTCGAAGAAGCCGAGCAGTCGCTCGCCGCCCTCGGCATCAATGCCGCGCGCGGCGAACTCGCGCGCCACGCCCTCGCGCCCGACCTTGTCCAGCTTGTCGATGGCGACGAGCGCTTCGCCGTGCTTGTCCGCCGAGACGCCCGCCGCTTCGAGCACCCCGGCGAGCACCTGCCGGTGGTTCAGGCGGATCGTGAAGTTGTCGAAGCCGAGCGTGCGGAGCACCTCGCTCGCCGCGGCGCAGATTTCCGCCTCGACGGCGGGCGAGCGCGTGCCGATGCAGTCCACGTCGCACTGGTAGAACTCGCGGAAGCGTCCCCGCGCGGGGCGGTCGGCGCGCCAGACGGGTTGAATCTGGTAGCGCTTGAAGAACCGGGGGAGCTTGTCGCCGTACTCCGCGACGACGCGCGCGAGCGGCACCGTCAAATCGTAGCGGAGCGCGAGGTCGGCCTCGCCCGTCTTCTCGTGCTCGCCGCGCCTGAGGATTTTGAAGATGAGCTGGTTGCCCTCCTCGCCGTACTTCCCCAACAGCGTCTCGATGTTCTCGACCGCGGGCGTCTCCAGAGGCTCGAAGCCGTAGCGCTCGTACACGTCCTTGATGACGCGCATCACGTACTCGCGCCGCCGCACGTCGGCCGGGAGGAAGTCGCGCATCCCGCGCGCCGGTTGTGTCTTGGCTGCCATGTTTCTTAAATCAACCTTGCGCCTGACGGCAGATTCGTTAACCACAGAGGCACGGAGGACTCAGAGGTTGCACGGAGGGTTGCGAGTCTCTGTGCCGTCTCCGTGCCCTCTGTGTCTCTGTGGTTAATTGCCCTTCACTTCACTACCAGGAAGCTCTAAACCCGAACGCCCTCACCTGAAGATCGAGAACCCGACGTAGAAGAGGTTCGAGTCGAAGCCGGGGTTCACGTCGGCGCGGTAGCCGTTCGAGACGTGGTGGTATCTGTAGCCGGCCGTCCACGCGCGGCGGGCGCCGGCCTTCCACTGGACGCCGCCGCCGAAGTCGCCCGTGAAGTTGAACTGCGCGCCGCGCACGTCGGGCACGCGCTCGCCGAAGTAGAGGAAGCCGCCCGAAGCCTGCGCGAAGGGCTGCACGCGCTCGCGCCGCCGGAAGTTGAGCTGGAAGCCGACGGGCGAGAGCCCCGCGCCCGTGATCGTCTTCCGCACCTCGCGCGTGACGCCCGCCGCCGTCTCGAACGAGGGGAACGACATCGCCGCGACCGGCACCGCGTCGAGCGTGTACTTCAGCGCGAGGTTCTCGCCGCGCGCCAGCACCCGCGCGTAGCGGAAGGCGACGAGGCCGAGCCGCACGCCCCCGGTCTTGCCGATGACGGTCGGGCTGCCGAACGACCCGCCGCCCCACACGCCGTACTCGTTGGCCGCGCGCTCCATCCCGTAGACGCCGCGCTGCCGGGCGCCCGAAGCCTCCTCGGGCTCCGCGAGGCCCGCCACCTCCTGCGCGCCCGCCGCCGCGCACGCCGCGAGCAGGAGTGCGAAGAGGAAGGCGGCGCTCACCTTTTGACGCATGGCTTCAGACCTCCACTTAGGTGCGGCGGGCCTTGCCGGAAGACCTCAGCCCTCGACGCCGTACTCCTCGCGGTAGGCGCGCGTGTACTCGACGTAGTTCCGCCAGAAGACGTCGAGGTCGGCGACCTCCGCGTCGGTCAACTGCCGCTTGACGCGCGCCGGCACGCCCATCACGAGCGAGCGCGGCGGGACGACTGTCCCGGGCGAGAGCAGCGCGCCGGCCGCGACCAGCGAGTGCTCGCCCACGCGGCACGCGTCCATCACGATGGCGCCGATGCCGACGAGGCACCCGCGCTCGACGTGGCAGCCGTGCAGCGTGACGTTGTGCCCGACCGTCACCTCGTCTTCGAGGACGGTGGCGTGCGTGCCGTTCGAGACGTGGATGACCGTGCCGTCCTGCACGTTGGTGCGGTCGCCGATCCTGATGTGAAAAACGTCCCCGCGCACGACCGCGCCGAACCACACGGAGGAGTGCGCGCCGACGTGCACGTCGCCGACGACCTGCGCGCTCTCCTCGACGAACGCGGTCGGGTGAATCTGCGGGTGGATGCCGCGGAACGGTCGAATCATACGGACGTAGACGGGACGGGCCGCCCCCCTTCTTCGAAAGCGAAAACGGTAGCACGCGCCCCGCAGGCCGGGCAAGCAAGCGCCTGTGGTACAATCGCCCGCGCCGACGAGGAGCAGAAGCCCAGACGTGCCGACCGAGACCCCGCCGCCGTACTTCCCGCAGAACCCGCTCTCCCCGGGCGACGAGAAGACCGCGAGAAAGCTCCGGCTCACCTTCTACGGCTGCGTCGCACTCGTCGCGCTCGCGCTCATCGCGGCCGTCGCCGGCGTCGTCTACCTCGTCAGGTCGATGCCGTAAGGCGGGTCTCCCCGCCCGACGCCCGACACGGAACAAACGCGACCCGTCTCCCGTAATCAGCGAGACATGAAAAGGCTCCTCCCCCGACTCGTCCTCCTGCTGGCGCTCGCGGCGCCGCTCGTGCTCTCGGGCCGCACGGCGGGGGCCGTGCGGGCGCCCGGCGTCTGGGCGAGCGTGCGCACGCGCAACTTCCTCGTCGAGGGCGGCGCGGACGAGTCGGAGTTGCGGCGCGTGGCCGCGCGGCTCGAAGAGTACCGCGCCGCCTTCTCGCGCCTGCTCTCGGGCGAGCACTTCGACGCGGGCGTCCCCACGGCGGTCGTCGTCTTCCCCGACGACGCGGCCTTCGGGCCGTTCAAGCCGCGCATCGGCGGGCGGGTGGCGCGCAGCGTGGCCGGGTACTTCCAGCCGGGCACCGACGTCAACTACATCGCGCTCGCGCGCGACGCCGACCTTGCCCGCGACCCTTCGACGCTGCTGCACGAGTACACGCACCTGCTCGTCAACAACCACTTCAGCGGCGCGCCGCTCTGGCTCAAGGAGGGCCTGGCCGAGTTCTACAGCACGGCGCGCCTGTCGCCCGACGGCCGCCGCCTGACGCTGGGCGAGGCGCCCGAGCGCCGGCCGCGCGAGCTGCGCAAGCGCGAGCTTCTGCCGCTCACGACGCTCCTCGCGCTCGACCAGACCTCGCCCACCTACGCGGACCCGGCGCAGCGCGGCCTCTTCTACGCGCAGTCGTGGGCGCTCGTGCACTATCTTTCGGAGGCGCGCGGCGGGCGCGGCGACGCGCTCGCGCGCTTCACAGACCTTCTGGCCGACGGCGCGCGGGTTGAAGACGCGCTGCGTCAGACTTTCGACCTGGGCGTCTCGGAACTCGAAGCGGGGCTCGCCGCTTACGTGCGGCGCGGGCGCTACAAGGCGGGCGTCGAAGAGTTCGGCCGCCCCGTAGACTTCGACGCGCAGACGAGCGCGCGCACGCTCTCGGAGGCGGAGGTCGCGGCCCGCCTCGGCGACCTGCTGCTCCACGCGGATCGAGAGGAGGAGGCCGAGACTTACCTCGCGCGCGCCGTCGGCCTGGACGCGAAGCTCGCGCAGGCGCGCGTCGCGCTCGGCGCGCTGCGCCTACGGCAGAACCGCCCGTCCGAGGCGGGCGAGCAACTGCGTCTGGCCGTCGAGATGGACTCGCGCAACCACCTCGCGCACCACCTGCTCGCCGACGCGCTCAACCGCGAGGGCGCCGCCGACGCCGAGCGCGTCACGCCCAAAGAGTTCGAGGAGCGCACCGAGGCCGTCCGCGCGGAGCTGCGCCGCGCGCTGGAGCTGGCGCCCCGCTTCGTCGAGAGTTACAAGCTGCTCGCGTCGGTCGAGATGGAGCGCGGCGACCGCCACGAAGAGGCGGCCGCGCTGCTCGCGCGGGCGCAGGAACTCGCGCCGCGCCGCGCGGACCTCGCGCTCATGCGCGCGCAGGCGCTCATGCTCGGCGGGCGCTTCGACGAGGCGCAGCACGTAGCCGGGCCTTACGCGGCGGGCGCACAGGATGAGCGCGTGCGCACTCAGGCCGCCGCGCTCGTCAAGCGCATCGGGGCGCGGCGCGAGCAGGCCGCGCTCGCGACCCGCGAGGCCAACGAGCTGCCGCCCGGCGCCGACGCGCCCGCGCAGCCCTGCGACATGCCCACGCGCGGCGGGCCGCAGCAGAAGCGGCTCCGCTTCGAGGGCGCGCAGGTCTGCGGACGCCTCGCCGAGATCGAGTGCGCCGAGCCGGGCGTCGTCTTCCGCGTCGAGACGGCGTCGGGCGCGACGCTGCGCCTGCGCGCCGAGGACATGCGCCGCGTGCGCTTCGTCACCTACACCGCCGACGTCAAGACCGGCCCCGTCTCCTGCGGCCCGCGCGAGCGCGCCGACCACGTCCTCGTCACCTACCGCTCCCGCGGCAACGACCAGCAGCCCTTCGACGGCGAGGCCGTCGCCGTCGAGTTCATCCCCGAAGACTGGAACCCTTAAGCGGGAAGCGACCTGCCGGCCCGGCTGCGACTCTCGGGACCTGGGTTAACCACAGAGGCACGGAGGACACGGAGGGGGCACAGAGTTCAAGTCTCTGTGCCCCCTCCGTGTCCTCCGTGCCTCTGTGGTTAATTGCCCTTCACTCCGAACGCAAGTCTCATGTATAACCACGCCCGATGACTCGTCCAGACAAAGACGAAGTGAGCCACGGGCTCGCGCGCAGGCTCGGGCTGTTCGACGCGACGATGATCGTGATGGGCGGCATCGTCGGCTCGGGCATCTTCATCAACCCCTACGTCGTCGCGCGGCAGGTGCACACGCCCTTCCTCATCCTGGGCGCGTGGCTCGCCGGGGGCGCGGTCGCGCTCGCGGGCGCCTTCGTCTACGCCGAGCTGGCCGCGCGCCGCCCCGAGGTCGGCGGGCAGTACGCGTACCTGCGCGAAGCCTTCCACCCGGGGGTCGCGTTCCTCTACGGCTGGGCTCTGCTGCTCGTCGTGCAGACGGGCGGGATGGCCGCGGTCGCCGTCACCTTCGCGCGCTACTTCTCGGAGCTGACCGGCGCCGACTTACCCGACTGGGTCACGGCCGCGCTCACGCTCGGCGCGCTCACCCTCGTCAACTGCCTCGGCGTGCGCGCAGGCAGCAACGTGCAGAGCCTCCTGATGGTCTTGAAGATTCTGGCGGTGGCGGCGCTCGTAGCCTTCGGGCTGTTCGCGGTCGCGGGGCCGCACGCCCTGACGGGGGGGCCGCTGCTCGACCGTCCCGCTTCGCCCGGGCTGTTCGCGGCGTTGGGCGCGGCGCTGACGCCGGTGATGTTCGCGTACGGCGGCTGGCAGACGGCGAGCTTCGTCTCGGGCGAGATGCGCGACCCGCGGCGCGACCTGCCGCGCGGGCTGCTCCTCGGCGTGTGCGGCGTGATACTGCTCTACACGCTCGTCAACGTCGCCTGCCTGCGCGCGCTCGGCGCCGAGGGGCTGGCCGGGACGAAGACGCCCGCGACCGCGCTGATGCGCCTCGTGCTCGGCGAGCGCGGCGCGCTGCTCATCGCGGCCGGCATCGCCGTCTCGACGCTCGGGTTTTTAAGTCAGAGCATGCTCACCGCCCCGCGCGTCTACTTCGCGATGGCGGAGGACGGGCTCTTCTTCCGCGGCGTCGCGCGCGTGAACCCGCGCACCCGCGCGCCCGTCGCGGCCATCGCCTTGCAGGGCCTCACGGCCGCCGTCATCGCCGCCTCCGGCCGCTACGAGCAGATACTCAACTACGTCGTCTCCGTGGACTTCATCTGGTTCGGACTGACGGCCCTCTCGCTCTTCGTCTTCCGGCGCAGGAGCGAAGGGGACGACGCGGGCTTCCGCGTCCCCGGCCACCCCTACACGACCGCACTCTTCGCCGCCGCCTGCGCCGTCATCGTCGCCGCGACCTTCTACCACGCCCCCTTCAACAGCGCCCTCGGCCTCGCCATCCTCGCCACCGGCGTCCCCGTCTATTTCCTCTGGAGCAGAGGGGACGATGCGGTATGAGCAGTAGGCGGCCCGCCCGTGAAAGGGACTGTTGCCTTTTGCAGACGCGTATAGCAAAGAGGCGCTCAACACGGAGACGCAGAGACACGGCTTGCAGTTATTACTCAACAAGCCGTGTCTCTGCGTCTCCGTGTCTCCGTGTTAAATAGCTCCCGCCGCCGGCCAGACCGGGGACACGCAGAACTGCCTGCTAATTTTTCCAGCAGGCGGCGGCGAGGCAGAGCCAGCCGGCGAGGAAGGCGAGGCCGCCGAGGGGCGTGACGGCGCCGAGCCAGCGCAGCCCCGTCAGACTCAGGACGTAGAGGCTGCCGGAGAAGACGACCGTGCCCGCGACGAAGAGCCAGCCGGAGGCCGCCGTCAGACCGCCCGGCCAGCGCGACGCCGCCCACGCCGCGGCGAAGAGGGCGAAGGCGTGGTACATCTGGTAGCGCACGCCCGTCTCGAAGACGGCGAGCATGTCCGCGCTCAGGCGCTCCTTCAGCCCGTGCGCGCCGAACGCGCCCGCCGCCACGCCGACGAAAGCCGACAGCGCTCCGATCAGGTAAAAGACTCTTTCCATCTCGCTCCTTAATTTGAGATTTCAGATCTGAAATCTCAAATCATTATGTCGTCTTCAGCATCTCGCGCGCGTGGCGGCGGGCGGCCTCGGTGATCTCGGCGCCGGTGAGCATGCGCGCGATCTCTTCGACCTGCCGGCGGCGGTCGAGCGGCTGGACGCCGACCTCCGTGCGGCCGGCGCGCTCGTGCTTGCCGACGAGGATGTGCGTGTCCGCGAAGCGCGCGATCTGCGCCTGGTGCGTCACGCAGAGCACCTGGTTGGTGCCCGAGAGCGCCTTCAGCTTCAGCCCGACGGCCTCGGAGACGCGGCCGCCGATGCCGGCGTCCACCTCGTCGAAGACGATGGTGCGCGGGAAGCGCGCGGGGCTCGCGCTCGTCTTCAAGACCAGCATCATGCGCGAAGCCTCGCCGCCCGACGCGACCTTCGCCAGCGGCCGCAGCGGCTCGCCCGCGTTCGCCGAGAAGTAGAACTCGACGCGGTCGAACCCGGCGGCCGTGAAGCTCCGCGCCGCCTCGTCCGCCTCCAGGTCTTCGGGCGCCGCGACGCGGGCCTCGAAACGCGCGTGCTCCATCGCCACCTCTTTGAGGGAGGACTCGACCGCGCGCCGGAACTCGCCGGCCGACTTCACGCGCGCCTTGTGGACGCGCGCCGCGGCCTCGACGTACGCCGCGCGCGCCGCGGCCAGCTCGCGCGTGACCTCCTCGGCGCGCTCGTCCGTGCGCTCCAACTGCCGCAGGCGCTCGCGCGAGCGCTCGAAGTGTTCGAGCGCGCTCTCAATCGTCCCGCCGTACTTGCGCTTGAGGCGCGCGATCTCCGCCAGCCGGCCCTCGATCTCCGACAGGCGCTCGGGCGAGAAGGTCAGCCCGTCGAGGAAGTCGCGCAAAGACGCGCTCAGGTCTTCGAGCACGACGCGCGCCGTCCCGACGCCTTCCATGTAGTTCCTGTAAGACGCCTCGTACTGCGACAGCTCGTCCACCTGCCGCTCGAGCCGGCTGAGGCGCGCCACCGTCGAGTCGCTCTCCTCGTAGGTCGTGTTGTAGGCGTCCGAGCAGAGCGCCGTCAGCTTCTCAAGGTTGGCGAGCCGGCGCCGCTCGGCCTCCAACTGCTCGTCCTCGCCGGCCGACAGGCGCGCCGCCTCCAGCTCGCTCACCTGGAAGCGGAGCGCGTCCGTCAGGTGAAACTTCTCCGCCTCGTCGCGCCTGAGCGACGCGAGTTCGCGGTCGAGCGCGGCCCAGCGGCGGTGCGCTGCGGCGACCTCGGCGCGGCGCCCCGAGAGGTCCGCGAAGGCGTCGAGCAGTTCGAGGTGCGTGTCGGGGTCGAAGAGCGTCTGCTGCGTCCCCTGCCCGTGTATGTCCACGAGCATCGGCCGTAAGCTTTTCAGCAGGCCGAGCGTCGCCAGGCGGTTGTTGACGAAGACGCGGCCGCGCCCCTCGGCCGAAAGCTCGCGGCGGATGACCAGCTCCACGTCGCCGCCCGCGCGCGGCCCCAGGCCCGCCTCTTCGAGTATCGCCTCGACCTGCGGGTGCGCGCCGAGCGCGAACAGCCCCTCGACCGAGGCGTGGCGCTCGCCCGCGCGTATCAACTCCGCCGGGAAGCGGTCGCCGATGAGGACGCCCAACGCGTCCACGATGATTGACTTACCCGACCCGGTCTCGCCCGTCAAGAGGTTCAGCCCCCGGTCGAACTC
>DASVQJ010000308.1:0-12775 GCA_036389235.1 Pyrinomonadaceae bacterium
GTGAACGTCTCCGTGCACCCCCCGCGGCTTCGACCGCACGGGCAGCCATCCGGCTTTCCTCCGGCCTTCCCTGAAGTCGGCACACGCGGGGCTATCGGGAGGTTTCGCCCGCCGCCTGCGCTGCGGCGAGAATGCTTTCGATCACCTCCGTCTTGGCCTCCGCGTACGCGTTCATGTCCGGCCACTCTCTCGCGGCCAGCTCGCGCTTCGTCCGCTCGTAGAGGCGTCTGTCGTCGGCGTCGCGGCGCAGGCGGTCCCGGAAGGTCAGGTTTCGCCGAACCTCCGGGCAGCCGTCCGAGTAGACGTGGAGGTGTACGTCCTCTTCGGGAGTCCGGAACATCCGGTGCTCATGCCACTCCGGCTCACGCACACGCAGGACGTACCCGGCCGCTTCCAGTCGGGGTAGGTATGCGGACTCGTCCGCGGAGTCCGTGACCACGACGAGGATGTCTATGACGGGCTTGGCGGCCAGACCCGGGACGGAGGTCGAACCGACGTGCTCGACTCGCAGGGCGGAGCCGCCGAGCGCGTCGGCGATGACGCGCGCGTGCGCCTCAAACCTCTTCGGCCAATCCGGGTCGTAGTCGACGATCTTGATCTCACGCTTTTCGACGCCCCCGATCAGCCCTGTCACCAACGGTTCATCTGACATAACAATCCTTTGATAGCAACTCTGAGCACCGATCAATTCGACGGCGCCTACGTCCGCGTCGAGGTGGTCAAGGCGTTCATCCCCTCAATCGGGTACCGCCAGCGCTTCGGGCCGTGGCCAACGGTCGATCAGGGATGTTTCACGGCCTTTCTGGACCACGCGCCCGACGCCTTAACGTTCTATCCTCAACTCAATTCCTGCCCGGAATACTTGTTGACCTATAAGTTTACCTACGCGTAAACTCCCGGCCGTGAATATAGAACTCCCAAAACTTCAATGCCAAAGGTGCGGGCACGAGTGGACGCCTCGCCAGACAGACGTGCGCATCTGCCCGAAGTGTAAATCGGCCCGGTGGAATGATCCGAAGAAGGAGCCGAAAGCCGCATGATCACGATTGCCGTCGCGAATCAGAAGGGCGGGGTCGGCAAGACCACGACCACACGGGAGTTGTCCGCCTGCTGCGCGCTGCGCGGCTACCAGGTGCTCGCCATTGATTGCGACCCGCAGGGGAACCTGACGAGTTCGTGGGTGGAGCCGGAGGTCTACGAGGCCACGCTCTCTCACGTCCTGATCGAGCCCGAATCGCCCGCGGGTCTCAAGGCCGAGCCGCTCCCACTCTCCGACGCGGTCGTCGAGAGCCCGGTGCAAAATCTCGACCTCGTGCCCGCCGACATCCGCCTCGCACGCTTCGAGATGCAGCCCGACTACCTGACGCACCGCCTTAGTAACCAGCTCAAGGAGCACGGCACGGGATACGACCTGGTCTTCATCGACTGCCCGCCGCAGCTCGGCAAACTGCTCACGGCCGCGCTCTACTCGGCCGATTACGTCATAGTCCCCTGCGCGGCCGACGCGATGGGGTTGCAGGGGCTTTCGGACCTGGCCTTCACAATTGAGCAGGTCAGGAAGAACGTCAACGGCGGGCTCCAAATGTTGGGCGCGGTGATTAACCTCTACAAGCCCGCACGGAACCTCTCGGCGGAATCCCGCCAGGCCGTCGAGGCGGCCGTGGGTCTCGTCGGGCACGTCTTCGACACGAACCTGCACGACTACTCGAAGGTCGCCGAGGCCCCTTCGCAGAAGCTGCCGGCGGTGATGTACGCCAAATCTCACAGGGCGGCCGACCAGCTCTGGAGCCTGACCGAAGAGATTCTTGACCGCCTGAAGATGCCACGCCAGAAGATTTCGGCCGTGAAGTGAGGTAACCATTGGCAGAGATTAAACCCAAAGAGTCGTCCTCCCTGCGCCAGCCCAAGCCGAAAAAGAAGCTGGGCCTCTCCGTGCCGCCGGCGCTGCGGATGCCACATGACGACCTGATCCAGAGTCTGCCCGGGCAGACCGACCAGACTGCCGCCGCCGAGACCCCGACGGCCGCCGATACGCCCGTCTCGCCGACGCGCGACTATACGAAGGTCGCCAATTCGATCCGGCGCGAGGCCGTCCCGGCGGGTCTCTTCAAAGGCAAGTCCAAGCAGCTCTACGACGTGCTTTATGACCTGACGCGCGGAGCCATCTCGCCGAAAAGGACGGTGCGCGTCTCGCGGCCGAAGCTGATGAAGCTGGCACACATCGGCTCGCGCGTGACCTTCGACGCCAACGTCATACACCTGTGCGCCGTAGGGCTCATCACCGTCACAGTCCTGGTCGGCGAGCATGAAGGTAATGAGTACGAAGTGTTCATTCCGGAGGAGCTAAGTATACCTAGTCAGACTAGTCTGACTAGTCTGACTAGGTATGCCCAGAAACTAGTCAGACTAGTCAGACTAGAAACTAGTCAGACTAGGCATACTTCATCTGTTGAAAATACAGGGGGTTACATAGAGCCTAAGACTTCTTTTAAGACTAATACAGAAATTGATGATGAGGCTTTCGCCCCTTTGGTCGCCCGACTGAAGATGGCCGCGCGCGAAATCACCGGCAAAGAGCCCGCGGCGGCCGAGGCCGAACGCTGGGATCAACTTGCCGAGCTCCTCGTCACGGAGCTGAAAATCGCGGCCGGGCGCACAAACGTTTCGAGTGTGCCGGCGTTCCTGACCGAACACCTGCGCCGGCGGCTCTGGAAGAAGGATAAGCGCCAGGTGGAGGAGGAAGGGAAGTCGGCGACCGGCGGACAGGGAATCGTCGTTGACGCCGCGAAGTGCCCCGACTGCTTCGGCACAGGGATGTGGTATCCGGAAGGCTTCGAGAAGGGCGTCGCCCGCTGCCGCCACGAAAAGCTACTCTCAGAACCAACGAAGCAGGATGAGTAAACATCAGCAGCGCGGAGCCGTCCAGGTCTCTCTTTCATAAACTTTTCCCGGCTAAGTTGCGGCCGGAAGCCTCTTGAACCGTGAAACATCGAATCATCATTCGGCGAGCCATAAGATGGGCATAAGTGAGAGGTTCTGCTTTCAGGATTCCACTACCCCGACCATACTGGAATCATCAAGGGCGTCGAAGGCGCGGTCAGTCACTCTCGTAGACATACCGGAATCTTCCTCTGCGGAAGATGTATGTCCCGCCGGCCTTCCCGAAATACGAAACGGTTATTGAATCATACGGGTATCTGAATCTGCTTTGAGTGTGAAAGCTACGCCCTTCCGAACCCTTCCCGGCGAGGGTGAGATACAGCTCGGGAGTTGCGGGCGCGCTCTCCTTCAGGGTGTAGAGCTTGTACTTGGTGCCCCTCTTTAAAAATGCCAGCAGTTCGACGACGTGTGTGAAGGTCTTCCCGCTCTTGTTGAAGTTGGTGTGTTCGATGAGTACCGCGTAATCCGTCCGCCCGTTTCCGTCGAAGTCTCCTTCGATAAGGTCAGGGCGAGCATCCGGAAATCGCTCTCCAAAGAATTGCCGGACCTCAACGCTTACTTCCGAGAATCTCCAACCCGGAAACTTCCTGTTCAACGTCGAGTTGATAGCTTCGGGGAGTCGCCCTGCTTTCACGCCGCCCGTCACTGTCATCGGAAGCAGCGAGAGACAGAGAAAGATTATCGCCAGGACTTTCATCCTCGTACCTCCATCAAGTGCGAGAACATAACACAAGGCGTCACGCCGCCCCGCACCGGCCATGCGGGGCGGCGTTCTAACTCGTCATTGCCGCCGGGCGGCAGACGGCGAAGCAGCGCGGCGGCGGCCGCGGCCCGGCCGGCAGATAAACTGATTCATGAAAGAGCAGTCACCGCACAGGGAGAATCTACGGGCGGGCGATCTGCTTGGTGCTCGGGGTGAAAAAATAGTAAGGTGAGACGTACTGTCATAACGGAAAGGGGTGGCTGCCGGAGTGGTCATTCTGCCCCCGGCCGTCATCCATTTCATGGTCGTTTGGCCTGACAGGGGTTTAAAGCGATGCTCTTAAATTACCTCATCGCCGCAACTCTCTTTGCCGTGAACCTGTACGGCGCGCCGCCGCCGTTTCAGGACCGGAACGTCATCGAAGGGATGGTCACCGCCGGCGACCGCCCTGTAAGTGAGGTTCGCGTCTTTCTTAAAAACGACGGCTACGCCCAGATCGCACAGACGTACACAGACTCCTCGGGGCGCTTCCGTTTCGGCAGGCTCGCCAGCGGAAACTACTACGTGGAGGTCGATCCGGTCGGGACGGATTATGAGCGCCAGACGCAGAGGGTGGAGGCGCAGCCGTTCAGCGGCCGCGGTTCCGGCGCGGCGGAAGTGTTTCGCGTCACCTTTCAACTCGTACCCAGAAAGTCGGAGAGGAATGCGGCAGAGTTAGCCGCCGCCCGGGCGCGGGGGACGGTCTTCTATCAGGAGGTGCCGAAGCCGGCCGAGCTGGAGCTGGAGCAGGCCATACGTAGTTTCAAGGAGGACGCTTTTGAGAGCGGCGCCGCCGCCTTAAAGCGTGCGCTGGGGATATTCCCGGACTACTACGACGCGCTCGTCCTGCTCGGCACGGCCTACGTCAACCGCGACGATTTCGAGGCGGCCGTCCCGCTGCTCAAGCGCGCCGTCGAGGTGAATAAAGGGGGCTGGCTGGCGTTCTATTCGCTCGGCGTCGCGCAGGTGAAGTTGAATCAACACGCAGAGGGTACCGCCGCGCTGCGGAGCGCGGTCGCTCTCAACCCGCGTTCGGCGGAGGCGGCCCTCGACCTGGGGAAGGCGCTCGCCAAAGACGCCGCGACCGAGGCGGAAGCGATAGAGGTGCTCAAGAGGGTCGCGCAGGAGCGCGGCAAGGGCGTGCGCGAGGCGTACTTCATCCTCGCGTCCCTGTACGGCAGGCGCAGTCTGTACAGAGAGTCCGCCGACGCGCTCGAAGCCTACATGAAGTCTTTCGGGCCGAAAGAGATTCCCGCCGAGCAGCGTGAGAACTACAAAAAAGCCATCGAGCGCCTGCGGGAGAAGGCCGCGAAGGCGGGCGGCAGCAAGTAACCGAACCCGCGCGCGAAACCCACGCCCCGGCGGCGCAAAACCGGGCCACGCCCCTTCCGATTCTTCACGCCGACCCGTCAGCTATCTCCGACAAAAAAAGCGCCCGCCCCCTTTAGGAGGGGCGGGCGCCGTAGAAGGCTTCAGCCCGTCTGCTCAGAACTGAAGGCCGATGCTGAAGCGCGCGTTGCGCGGCCCCTGCCAGGAGGTCGGCTGGTTGTAGAACGGGTTCTTGACGGCGTTGAGGCCGCCCGGGATGTGCGACAGGTAGTCGCCCTTGCCCTGCAGGAAGAGAGCCACCGCCTGCTCGTAGGTCGATGCCTCGTACTGGGCGTTGGCGGCCGAGGCGTTGTACTCGTTGCCCGCACTCACCGTCGCCGAGGACGTGCGGACCAGGGCGCCGCTGCGGTCGAGGATGTTGGCCTCGTTGAAGAGGTTGAGCACGTTGAACTGGAACTTCAGCGCGACGTCCTCCGTCAGGCGGAACCTGTGCGTGACGACCAGGTCGGACTGGGTGTACACGGGGGTGCGGCCCAGGTCGCCGCGGCCGTTAACGAAGGAGGGGGCGAAGTCGCTGACGTCGTCGTCGTGGTTGTCCGGGTCGTAAATGCCGATGGTCTCGATGTTGAGGACCGTGCTGATCGGCGTCCCCTGGTAGATGTACTGCGAGAGGCCGAACTCCGTCTCCATGCGCTTGGAGAAGAGGCCGTAGTTGAAGCGGTAGCCGCCGAACAGCTTGAAGGTGTTCGGGCGGTCGGTGGGCAGCAGCCCGTTGCTCAGATTGCCGTTGGCGTCGTAGGCAATCGTGGGCAGGTCGAAGTAGCGGTTGACGTTCGGGGCGTTGCGGCCCGTCTCGTCCGAACTGGCCAGGCCCGAGTAGTTGCCGAAGAGCCTGCTCCGCAGGTACGAGGCGTTCACGTACCAGTTGTTCGAGAAGCGCTTGTCGAGCCGCAGCTCAAGGCCCGTGTACTCGCGCACCGCCTTCGGCGTCGCGGGCAGGCCGAACGCCTCGAACTCGCTCACCGAGGTGCCGAAGCCGGGGTTGCCGATCTGGAAGACCTCGTTGACCGTGCCGCCCGGGCCGACGAAGGGGATGCCGATGTCCTCAATCGTGCGGTCGAGGGCCTTGCGCGTCAGGCGCGCGCTGAAGACCATGTCGCGGCTGAGCGTGTAGTCGGCGCCGACCGTGTACTCGTGCTCGCGCACCGGCAGGAGGTTCGGGTCGACCGGCGAGACCGACTTGCCCGCCGCGTTGGTCTGCCTGAAGAGCGAGGGCACGCGCTCGTCGCGCTGGAACAGGATGCGGCCCGGGAGGTTCGACTCGTTGATGCTGCGGAAGTCGAGCGTGTCGAGCGCGTGGTAGGTCTGCACCTGGACGGCGCCGCCGAAGGAGCCGCGCGGCAGCTCGTACTTCATCGTGTCGAAGAAGACGCTGTAGCTGCCGTAGAGCTTGAGCCGGCCGTCGCCGTACACGTCCCACGCGGCGCCGAGGCGCGGGGCCAGCTTGTCACGCCAGCCGAACGAGATCGGCTGCGCCGCGTCGACGGCCAGGTTGCTGGTGTCGAGGCCGGGGTGGCCGGTCGCGTCCAGCGGGAAGCTCGGGACGAACTCCTTCTCGGTGCGCAGCCCGAGGTTGAGGGTCACGCGCCGGTGAACCTGCCACGAGTCCTGGACGTAGAGGGCCTGGTTGTTGCTCTCGGCCTTACCCTGGGTGCCGGAGATGATGTAGTTGTAGTAGCCGAAAGTCCCGGTGGGGCTGCCGGCCACCGGGGCCGGCCGGCCGTAGAAGAACTGGAACTGACCGCCGGCCAGGCCGGTCTTGACGTCGTTCGCCAGCAGGGTGCGCTGGTAGCCGCCCTTGACGCTGTGCTGCTGCCCGAAGAGGCGCTTGGTCCAGGTGGCGTCGAGGTACATGCTCCGGCGGGTCGTGATGTCGAAGAGCGTCTGGCTGTTGGTGCTGATGGGGCCGGGGTTGCCGGTCGAGGTCGAGCCCGCGGGGCAGCCCGTGAACGAGCAGGCGCTCTGGATGACGTAGACCGGGCCGACGGGCACGTTGTAGTTGGTGCCCTTGTCGTTCAGGTAGGTGCGGCCGAGGCGCCCGCTGATGACCAGGTTGGGCGTCGCCGTGTAGGTGACGTTGGCGGAGACCTGGTTCGAAGGCGTGTAGCCGCCCAGGAGCGGGTAGGCCGGGTTGCCGAAGGTGGCGGCGCTGGTCGTCTCGAACGCCAGGGCGGCGGTCGGGCCGCCGGACTTGATCGGGCTGTTGATGCCCGTCACGTTGATGTTCAGCCTGTCCCACGGGGAGTAGTCGAGGCGGAGCATCATGTAGTCGTACTTGCTGGTGTAGTTGACGGCGCGCCTGTCCAGCTGGGTGATGCTCCCCGTCGGGTTGATGACGCCGTTGACCGTCGCGCCGGGGTTGACCTGGCTGATCAGGCGGATGTTGCGCTCGGTGTGCTCGAACTGCGGGGCGTAGCTCCCGTAGAACCAGAGCTTGTTCTTCAGGATCGGGCCGCCGAGGTTGAAGGCCGGCGCGAACTGCCTGAAGTTCGACTTGCGGTCGGGGTGGCTGAAGTACTCGGGGACGAACGACCTGGCCTGGACGCCGGCCGCGGTCTGCGCCGCGGTGGGCGTGACGGGGGCGGCGGCGCGGAGGCGGTTGAAGCGGCGGCTCGGGCGGTCGCTCGCGTTCAGCTCGTCGAGGCCGAGCTCGAAGCGCGCCTCGCCGTGGAACTCGTTCGACCCGGAGCGGGTGACGACGTTGATGACGCCGCCGGTGGCGCCGCCGAACTCGGCCTCGTAGCCCGCGCTCTTGACCTGCACCTCGCGCACGAAGTCGAACGGGATGTTCTTGCTCAGCCCCAGCGTGCCCTCACGGACGCGGGTCACTTCGAGGCCGTCGACGATGTAGGCGTTCTCGGAGCCGGAGGCGCCGTCGATCTGGAGGCCGCCGCCCTTCACCTCGTTGCGCGCGCCGGGGGCCACCTCGAGCACGGAAGAGAAGCGGAGGGTCTTGGGCAGCAGCTCGATCTTCTGCTGGTTGATGTTCGTCGCCGTCTTCGTGGAGGACACGTCCACGAGGGCCTCGTCGCTCGCCGTGACGGTGACCGTCGCCGACGTCCCCGCGACGACCAGGTCGAAGTTCACTTGCAGCGTGCGGCCCAGTTCGACCGGGACGTTCTCCCTGGTGATCGTGCCGAACCCGGCGCCGGTCGCCGTGACCGTGTACAGGCCGGGCTGGAGGTTGTTGAAGTTGTACTCTCCGCCTTCGTTGGTCGTGGCGTTAAAGCTGCGCTGCTGGTTGGTCGCCGTAACGGACGCCCCGGCGACCACGGCGCCGGTCGGGTCCTTCACCGTGCCCTGGATGTTACCGGTGGTCTCCTGCGCCGAGGCCGGCGCCAGGCAGAGCGTAAAGACGGCGACGAGCATCGTCAGCCTGATTAGCCATTCTTTCTTGCACGCTTGTGCTAAATGATGCATCTTGCTTTCCCTCCATCGAAGTTTCGGGGCAGTGGGTCGCTCTCTGTTCAGAGAATTTGAGCGGTGATGTTTGCTCGCCAACGAGGAACCGGCGGGCGCGCCGAAAGGTCGCCCCTTTCGCCACGCCCGAGCAGTTATGGTTCTGCCGCAACTGGTCTGTTTTTATTGAAGGTAACTCTTTCTAACCCTGGTGGGACTGAAGCTCCGGCACCACGTGTTTTAAGGCTCGACGAAGGTCTGGGACTTCGCAAACCCGGGTCGTCTGATAAAACTGCGAGTGCCTGAAAAGTAAGATAGGCAATACGGATGCCAGCTTAAGCACCTCGGTATCCGGTTGAAAAATCCAAGAATTCTGCTTAATGTCCAGTAAAATCGATATCTCCGGATACACGTTTATGGATTTTATATGAATTTATGGATTACCCGTGCTTAAGAACTGTGGCGTGAGGTCATGAGAAAAGGGATGATAATCGTGAGGCTTTTCCTGCAAACGAGACTGTGAAAGAGTTCGAGCAATTTAACGTGACGAGCCGCGGGAAGAGATGCCTTTTAGTGCTGCTCCTCGTCGCGTGTGCGGGGCGCGCGCTCGCGCACAACCCTATGACGAGCTGGGCCGTGGCGCGCATACACGACGACCGCGTCGAGCTTGAAGTGGATTTGTCGGCCGAGTCCGCCTGGAGCCTTCTGGGAGGCTCCACGGAATCGGCGCCCGACGTCGGCGCCGAGCTGCCGAGGCTGAAAGGGCTCGCGCCGAGCCTCTACGAGGTCTCGGCCGGCGGCGCCGGACTCGCCCCGAGTTCTGCGGAGGTGGAGCTGCGCGAGGAGGACGGCGTCGGCTTTCTTCTGACCTATCCGCGACCCCCGGGCAAACCGCTCCGCTTCGACGCGGCCTTCCTCAAGAGGCTGACCCCCGGCCACAAGACCGCGCTGACGCTGAAGGACGCGGACGACAAGGTCCTGCGCACGGAGGTGCTGACGGCCGCGGCAGGCTCTGTGGAGGCGGGCGGCGCGGGGGCCGGCCCCGAGGGTGCGGCGGGGCGTTCCGATTCGTCCTGGGGCTTCCTGAAGCTCGGAATCGAGCACATCCTGACGGGCTACGACCACCTGCTCTTCCTCTTCGGCCTGCTCGTCGCCTGCCGCCGCTTCTCGACGGCGGCGAAGATCGTCACCTGCTTCACCGCCGCGCACTCTTTGACGCTGGCGCTGGCCGCGCTCGACGTGGTCTCCCTGCCCGCCCGCGTCGTCGAGCCTCTGATCGCGGCCTCCATCCTCTTCGTCGGCGTCGAGAACGTCTACAGGCGCGGCGAGCCCGGGTGGCGCTGGGCCTTGACCTTCGCGCTCGGGCTCGTCCACGGCTTCGGCTTCGCGGGCGCGCTCAGGGAGGCCGGGCTCGGCTCCGCGGGCGCGGCGCTGCTCGTCCCGCTCTTCTCCTTCAACCTCGGCGTGGAGTTGGGGCAGGTGGCGGTCGCGGCCGTGCTCCTGCCTTTGCTCTGGAAGCTGCGCGACATCCCCGCCTTCGAGAAGCACGGCAGGACGGCCCTCTCCGCCGCCGTCGCGCTCGCCGGCGCCTACTGGCTGGTCAAAAGGTTGTTCTGAGACCGACGCCGCCCCTGTCGGTCGTGCTTCCGCCTCTCAGTGCGTCTCGGCCGGGTAGATGAGGCCGACGTTCTTCGGGGTGACGAGCTGGTGCCCGACGAAGACGGCCGAGGGGGCCTGCTTCTGCTGGAGTATGGAGAGGGCGAGCGGGATCAGCTCGTCGCCGTAGCGTTCGGGGAAGTAGGCCACGGAGCCGACCAGGCGCGTCCCCGGCCGGCGCAGCTCCTCTATCGCCTCCCTCACGGCGTTCTGCCCCATCACAGCGCAGAGCTGCCCCCGCCCCGCCTCCTCGAACGCCCTTAAAACTCCGAGCGCGCTCGGGTCGTTGACGGCGAGCACGAGCGTCCGCTTCGGGCGCGTGCGGCGCAGGTAGCGGCGCGCGACTTCGAAGCTCTTCTCGAAGGTACCCTTGCCGTCCAGCCGCGACGCCGTCGCCTGCTTGACGGCGGGCAGCACCTCGCCCAAGCCCGCCAGCATCCCCGTGATGCGCAGTTGCGGGAGCGGCCCCGCCAGAGGCAGCTCGACCTGCAGAACCTCCTCCGCCTGCCCGCCCCAGTTCGACTTCGCCCAGCGCCCGAGCGCGCGGCCGCCGATGAGACCCGCCTGGTAGTTGTTCGCGCCGAAGTAGGTGGCGCCCGGGTGCGGGATGTCGATGGCGATGACGGGGATGTTCGCCTCGATGAACTTCGAAGAGATGATCGGCGCCACCTGCTCGAAGGCTTGAAACTCCAGGACCAGGTCGACGCGCTCGCGGACGAGCAGGTCGGCGTTGCGCAGGGCGCGCGTCGGGCTGTAGCGGTTGTCCACGGTGACGAGCGCCACCTGCTCGCGGTCTGCGGCGCGCTGCACGCTCGCGCTCACCTCGCGCGAGAACTCCGAGTCGGCGGCCTGCGCGGCGAAGCCGAGGCGGAAGCCGGGGCCGCCGAGCGGCCTGAAGAGGCTGCGGTAGGCGTTCTTGTTGACGCGCTCCAGCAGTCCGCCTCGGACGAGGCTCTGCGCCAGCCTGTGGGCCGTCGTCTTGCTCAGCCCCGTCCGCCCCACGAGGTCGCGCAGGGCCAGGAGTTCGCCTTCGTGCCGGAAGGCTTTCAGGAGGGCACAGGCGCGAACCACCGCCTCGGCGACGACGGGCTCTCTGTCCATCGGTCAAAATTTCCGTTCCGCATACCGGAATGTTGGCAGGGCCGACAAATTATACACGGGCCGCGATTTTACAGGAGAGTTCTGCCGGGCGTTCCGCATCGCGGAATAGGACAAGCCGCCGAAACTTCTCCTTGCCGGCTCGCGGAAATGCGTCTAAGCTCCGCCGGATTTCCATAATTGAATGCAGCCTGTCCACCCCCGGCCGGGCTTCGACTCACAACCCGAACGGTCACTTTCAAGGCGGCACTTTCAAAGCGATAGAGACAGAACGAATGCTAAAGAATAATCTCAGGACGGGTCTGATGCTGGTGGCGGCGCTCCTCATCCTCTCGGGCGTGGCGCGGGCGCAATACCTGATGGAGAACCTCGGGCGCGGCGTGGTCGCCATCCGGCAGAGCTCGACGGATGTGTACGTCGGCTGGCGCCTGTCCGGCACGGACCCCTCCGCGGTCGCCTTCAACCTCTACCGCTCGACCGGCGGCGGCCCCGCCTTCCAGCTCAACGCCGCGCCGATCAGCGGCAGCACGAACTACGTCGACACCACCGCCGACCTCACGCAGTCGAACGCCTACTTCGTGCGCCCGGTCGTCAACGGCACGGAGCGCGCGCCGAGCGCCTCGTTCACGCTCCCGGCGAACGCCGCGGTGCAGCAGTACCTCAACGTCCCGCTCCAGATACCCGCGGGCGGCACCACGCCCGACGGCGTCGCCTACACCTACAGCGCCAACGACGCCTCGGTCGGCGACCTCGACGGCGACGGCGAGTACGAGATCATCCTCAAGTGGGACCCTTCGAACTCGAAGGACAACTCGCAGAGCGGCTACACCGGCAACGTCTACCTCGACGCCTACAAGCTCGACGGCACGCGTCTGTGGCGCATCGACCTCGGCCGGAACATCCGCGCCGGCGCTCACTACACGCAGTTCATGGTCTACGACCTCGACGGCGACGGCAAGGCCGAGATCGCCTGCAAGACCGCCGACGGAACCATCGACGGCGTCGGCACGCCCATCGGCAGCGCCTCGGCCGACTACCGCAACTCTTCGGGCTACATCCTCTCCGGCCCCGAGTACCTGACGGTCTTCAACGGCCTGACCGGCGCGGCGCTGGCGACGACCGGCTACGACCCGCCGCGCGGCACGGTCTCCTCCTGGGGCGACTCCTACGGCAACCGCGTCGACCGCTTCCTCGCGGGCATCGCGTACCTCGACGGCAAGCGGCCGAGCCTCGTCATGGCGCGCGGCTACTACACGCGGGCCTACGTCGCCGCCTGGAACTGGCGCGACGGGCAGCTCTCGAAGGTCTGGGCCTTCGACACGGGCCACGCCGGCACGTCGAACGCGAACTCGGCGTGGCGCGGGCAGGGCTCGCACTCGCTGACCATCGGCGACGTGGACGGCGACGGCAGGGACGAGATCACGTACGGCGCGGCGGCCATCGACGACGACGGCACGGGTCTCTACACGACGGGCCTCGGCCACGGCGACGCGCTGCACATGTCGGACCTCGACCCCGACCGGCCGGGCCAGGAGGTCTACATGGTGCACG
>DASVQJ010000309.1:0-23895 GCA_036389235.1 Pyrinomonadaceae bacterium
GAGGGGGCACAGAGACTTGAATCCCTCTGTGCCCCCTCTGAGCCCTCTGTGCCTCTGTGGTTAATTCCGATCTACATTACTCCTCAAGATGAGCTAACACCGACGAGCCGCGCCGGACATTTTCGAGGGCGCGCGTTGACATCGACGCCGCGCGGGCTTACCGTACACAGCCGTCTCAAGCTTTCAAGGATAGGACTCTTCAGTCGGCGCCGGCCGGGGCCGCAACCGTCCCGCGCCGCCGCGCCCGACGTTCCACTCAACCGCGGAGGAGGTTCACGGAGATGGGATTCCTTAAGAAGCTCGGTAAGGTCGTGAAGAACGTAGACAAGTTCGCGCCGGTCGCGGCGGGCGTGCTGCCGGGCAAGGCCGGGCAGGTCGCGGGCGGGGTGGCCGGGGCGTCGGGCGTCGTCACGTCCATCGTCCAGCAGATTCAGGCGCAGTCCGGCTCAGACCTCTCTCCCGAGGAGGCGCAGCAGCAGGCGACGCTCGCCACGGCCGTCGCCGTGGACGACCACGAGGAGCGCATGAAGGCGCTCGAAGCCGAACTCGCGGCGCTGCGCGCGGCGCAGGGCGGGCAGACGGGAACGCCTTCGGGACAGTCGGGGACGTCCGGCCGGACGGGTCAGGACGGGGCGGGCGGCGCGTCAGGGCAGTCGTAGACGACCGGCCAGACGGCAAGCTTCGGGGGCGCGTTCCGGTGCGGGGCGCGCCCCCGAGCCGCGGGCGTAAACTGTTGATTATCAACAGAAAAAGTCGCCCCCGGCCGGGCAAGCCGGCGGGCACCCCCGCGCATCTAAAGCGGTGCCGGGTTTGCATCCTTTGACGAAATAGAGAATATTAGAAAAAGGATAACAACTGAGTCGCGCGCTCTTTTTTGCGCGGCGTTTATGAGCAAAGGAAGAATTGATGGCGAAGAATTTAGTAGTGGTCGAGTCTCCCGCCAAGGCGAAGACTATCGGAAAATACTTAGGCCCGGACTACCGCGTGATGGCCTCCATCGGCCACATCAAGGACCTGCCGTCGAAGGGCCTGGGCGTCGACGTTAACAACGATTTTGAGCCGACCTACGAGGTCATCCCCGACACGAAGAAGCGCAACAACCGCAAGGTCATCTCCGAGCTGAAGAGCGCGGCCAAAGAGGCCGAGGCCATCTACCTCGCCGCCGACCCCGACCGGGAGGGCGAGGCCATCTGCCAGCACCTCGCGGAAGAGATCGTGCCCAAGCGCCCGAAGAAGCCGCACTTCCGCGTGATGTTCAACGAGATCACGAAGCGCGCCGTGCAGGAGGCTTTCAAGGAGCCGAAGGCCATCGACGTCAACCTCGTCGCCGCGCAGCAGGCGCGCCGCGTGCTCGACCGGCTGGTCGGCTACAAGGTCTCGCCGCTGCTGTGCCGCACCATCGGCGGTCGCCTCTCGGCCGGGCGCGTCCAGTCGGTCGCGCTCCGCATGGTCGTCGAGCGCGAGCGCGAGATCGAGAAGTTCGTCAAGACCGAATACTGGACGGTCGGCGCGAACCTCTCGGCCAGGCTCCCGCCCGCCTTCGACGCGCGCCTGTGGAAGGTCGGCGAGCAGACGGTCAAGACCTCCGGCTTCGACCACGAGGTCAAGAAGAGCGAGATCCTCATCGGCGATGAGGCGGGCGCGAAAGCCATTGTCGAGGAGGCCGAGCGCCAGCGGTTCGTCGTCTCCGAGGTGGCGACGAAGGAGCGGCGGCGCAACCCCGTCCCGGCCTTCATCACGTCGAAGCTCCAGCAGGAGGCCGCGCGCAAGCTCTCGTTCCCGGTCAAGAAGACGATGATGGTCGCGCAGAAGCTCTACGAGGGCGTCGAGGTCGGCTCCGAGGGCGCGGTCGGCCTGATTACTTACATGCGCACCGACTCGACGCGCGTCTCGGACGCGGCGCTCGCGGAGGCGCGCGACTTCATCTCGGCGCAGTACGGCGCGGCCTACCTGCCGGAGAAGGCCGTCCACTACCGCTCGAAGAAGGACGCGCAGGACGCGCACGAGGCCATCCGGCCGACGGACGTTTCGCGCACGCCCGAGTCGGTCGCGCGCTACCTCGACCGCGACGAGCTGAAGCTCTACCGGCTCATCTGGCAGCGCTTCGTCGCCTCGCAGATGAACCCGGCCGTCTTCGACCAGACGACCATCGACATCGAGGCCGGCCGCTTCCTCTTCCGCGCCACCGGGTCCGTGCTGAAGTTCGACGGCTTCCTGAAAGTTTATGAGGAGGGGCGCGACGAGAAGGCCGAGGAGGACGAGGAGGCCGCGCGCAAGCTGCCCTTAGTCGAGGCGGGCGAGCGCCTGAAGCTCAACGGCGTCACGCCCGAGCAGCACTTCACGGAGCCGCCGCCGCGCTACACCGAGGCGACGCTCGTCAAGGCGCTCGAAGAGAAGGGCATCGGCCGCCCCTCGACCTACGCGGCCATCATGACGACGATTCAGGACCGCGAGTACGTCGAGCGCGTCGAGTCGCGCTTCCACCCGACGGCGCTGGGGATGACCGTCAACGACCTCCTGGTCGAGGGCGGCTTCGACGACCTCTTCAACGAGACCTACACGGCGCGGATGGAGGAGGAGCTCGACGAGATCGAGGAGGGCAAGCTCGCGTGGACGGCCGCGCTCGGCGAGTTCTACGAGAAGTTCGCGCGCGACCTGAAGGCGTTCGAGACGTACGTCAAGGGGCGCAAGCAGCAGGCCATCCCGACCGACGAGAAGTGCGAGAACTGCGGCTCGCCGATGGTCATCAAGCTCGGCCGCTTCGGCCAGTTCATGGCCTGCTCGAACTACCCCGAGTGTCGCACCACCCGCGAGGTGTCGAAGCCGCAGGCCGCCGACGGTGACGGCGCGACGGCCGGCGCGCAGGGCTCGGCGGACGGCGCCGCGGAGTCGGTCGAGGAGACGTGCGAGCTGTGCGGCAAGCCGATGGCGATGAAGCGCGGGCGCTTCGGCCCGTTCCTCGGCTGCACGGGCTACCCCGAGTGCCGCAACATCCGCCGCGTCTCGAAGAAGACCGGCGCGGTCGCGCCCGCGCCCGTGCCGATTGAGGGCGAGACGTGCCCGGTGGACGGCGCGCAGTTGGTCAGGCGGCACGGCCCCTTCGGCGAGTTCGTCTCGTGCGCGAACTACCCGACGTGCAAGTACATCAAGCGTGAGACGACGGGCGTCGCCTGCCCGAAGCCCGGCTGCAAGGGCGAGATCGTCGTCAAGAAGTCGAAGCGCGGGAAGTATTTCTACGGCTGCTCCGAGTACCCGAAGTGCGACACGGTCTACTGGGACAAGCCGGTGGCCGAGCCCTGCCCGGAGTGCAACGCGCCCTTCATGCTTGAGAAGACGACCAAGAAGGGCACGACCCGCTCCTGCGTCCGCGAGGAGTGCGGCCACAAGGAGGACGTGCCCGCCGCGTCTGCGCCCGCGCCGGCCGCGAGCCGCACGGGGAGCGAGGGCCGAGTGGCGAGTTGATGGGTTAGCTCAGTCTTGAGTGTAGAGCTGGGGGCGGTTAACCACGGAGGCACA
This sequence comes from Pyrinomonadaceae bacterium, assembly GCA_036389235.1. Taxonomy (GTDB): domain Bacteria; phylum Acidobacteriota; class Blastocatellia; order Pyrinomonadales; family Pyrinomonadaceae; genus QHXN01. The sequence continues at coordinate 3,517 of DASVQJ010000309.1, forward strand.
GAGGACGCAGAGGTAGCACAGAGTTCAACCCTCTGTGCAGCCTCCGTGAACTCTGTGCCTCTGTGGTTAACCGCCCTTACCTTCATCTACAAGTAACGAAATCATAAGTCATACGCGCCCCCGCCGGTTGTGTTTTCCCGTCCGTCAATTTAAATTTTATCCACCCTTAACTTTCTGTCTGAGACTTTCGCAGGAGAACTCGCCACGATGATTACGAGACGCCGGAACGCGGCGGCACTGTTGTGCGCGCTGCTGCTCTTCTCGAACCTCCCGGCGCGGGCGCAGACGCCGAGCCCGGCCCCGACGCCCGACCCGAACGACCCCGTCCAGCGCATCCGCGACGAGGGCCTGAACCGCTCGCAGGTGATGCAGATTCTCAACCACCTGACGAACGTCATCGGCCCGCGCCTGACGGGCTCGCCGGGCATGCGCCGCGCCAACGAGTGGACGCGCGACCGTCTGACCGCGTGGGGTCTCGCGGGCGCCAAGCTCGAACCGTGGGGCGCGTTCGGCCGCGGCTGGGTGCTGAAGCGTTTCTCGGCCGACGCGGTCGAGCCGCAGGCGTACCCGCTCAACGCCTACCCGAAGGCGTGGTCGCCCGCGACCGCGGGGCCGCTCGCGGCCGAAGTCGTCTACGTGGACGCGAAGGACGAGCAGGGGTTGCAGAAGTTCAAAGGGCGTCTGCGCGGCAAGATAGTTCTCAACGGCCCCGTGCGCGACCCGGCGGCGCACTTCGAGCCGGAGGGGACGCGGCGGACCGAGAAGGACTTGCTCGACCTCGCCAACTCGCCCGACCCGGCGACGCAGCCGCCGCGCCCGCGCGCGCCGTCCGACATGCGCGCGGCGACGCGCTTCAACTCCCTCAAGCTCAACTTCTATCAGGACGAAGGCGCCGCCCTCGTCATCGACCCGAGCCGCGGCGACGGCGGCAACATCTTCGTCCAGCAGGCGCAGGTGCCGCAGCCGCTCCCGACCAACCCGCAGGCGCTCCAGGCGCTCCTCGACCGCGCGCCCGACGCGCCGCGGCAGGTGCGCGCGTGGGATAAGACGGCGCCGAAGTTCGCGCCGCAGGTCGCGCTCTCCATCGAGCACTACAACCGCCTCGCGCGTCTGGTCGAGGCCGGCGAGCGCGTCCGCGTCTCGGTCAACCTCGACGCGCAGTTCGTCGACGAAGACCCGACGGCCTACAACACGGTCGCGGAGATTCCCGGCACGGACTTGAAGGACGAGGTCGTCATGCTCGGCGGCCACATGGATTCCTGGCACGGCGGCACGGGCGCGACCGACAACGCGGCGGGCGTCGCGGTCGCGATGGAGGCCGTGAGGATTCTGAAGGCCCTGAACCTCCAGCCGCGGCGCACCGTCCGCATCGCGCTGTGGAGCGGCGAGGAGCAGGGGCTGCTCGGCTCGCGCGCGTACGTCGAGCAGCACTTCGGGAAGATTGAGACTCCGCAGCCCACGCCGCAGCCGACCCCGCCGCCCGGCGAGGCCGAGAAGCAGCCGACGGCGCAGCCCACGCCCGCGCCGCCGCGCGGCCGCCTCGTGACGAAGCCGGAGTACGAGAAGCTCTCGGCCTACTACAACCTCGACAACGGGACGGGGCGCATCCGCGGCGTCTACATGCAGGGCAACGAGGGCGTGCGCTCCTACTTCCGCCGCTGGCTCGCGCCCTTCGCCGACCTCGGCGCGCAGACCCTGACGCTCGCCAACACGGGCAGCACCGACCACGTCCCGTTCGACCAGATCGGCCTGCCCGGCTTCCAGTTCATACAGGACGCCGTCGAGTACAACACGCGCACGCACCACTCGACGCAGGACACCTACGAGCGCATACAGCCCGACGACGTGAAGCAGGCCGCCGTCATCATGGCCGCCTTCGTCTACCAGACCGCCATGCTCGACGAGCGACTCCCGCGCAAGCCCGCGCCGGGCAGGTCGGAGCGCGAGACTTCTTCAACCCTCCGCTGACCCGGCCGCCGTGCGGGTCTCGTCGCGGGAGGTAGAATTAACAGGGACGGACGGGATGGGCGGGATAAGAGATTAAGAATTTGAGATTTGAGATTTGAGATTTGAGATTTCACATCCCGAACATCCTGCCCATCCCTGTTAATTCATTCCTGCTCTTCGCGGCGCCGTTTTGAAACTTTCCGGCGGCCCCCACGGTATACTCACACTCCCGCGGACGAGCCTTAGACAACGCGTCGGACGGACGTACAACTTTCAGGAGCACTTCGCCCACATGACGAGACGATACGCAGCAGCCGCGCTGCTCTTGTTCGCATTGCTGTCGCCGAACGCCGCCGTCGTGCGCGCGCGCCAGACGACGCCCGCGACGCCGCAGCCCGCGCCGACTCAGGCGCAGCCCGCGCCGACGCCCGACGCCGTCGAGCGCATCAAGGACGAGGGGCTTAACCGCTCGGAGGTGATGCGCACGCTCGAATACCTGACGGACGTGGTCGGGCCGCGCCTCACCGGCTCGCCCGCGCTCAGGCGCGCCAACGAGTGGACGCGCGACCGTCTGACCGCGTGGGGCTTGCAGAACGCGCACCTCGAACCGTGGGGGCCGTTCGGGCGCGGGTGGACGCTCAAGCGCTTCTCGGCCGAGGCCGTCGAGCCGCAGGCGTTCCCGCTCCTGGCCTACCCGCGCGCGTGGTCGCCGGGGTTGGACGCGCCGCTGACGGCCGACCTCGTCGTCGTGGACGCGAAGACGGACGAGGAGTTGCAGAAGTACAGGGGGCAGCTCCGCGGCAAGATCGTGCTGGCCGGCACCGAGCGCCCGCTCAGGCCGCGCTTCGAGCCGACGGCCTCGCGCCTCGGCGAGAAGCAGTTGCTCGAACTCGCGGACGCGCCCGACCCCGCGCTCCTGCCGGCACGGCCCCGGCGCCCGCCGCAGACGCCCGAGCAGATTGCCGCCGCGCGCTTCAACGACCGCAAGACGCAGTTCTACTACGACGAAGGCGTCGCGCTCCTCGTCGGCTCAAGCCCCGCGGGCGACGGCGGCATGTTGCAGTTCGTCCAGTCGGCCTCCGTGCCGCAGCCCTCCGACACGCCTTTCGACAAACGCAAGAACCCCTGGGATAAGGACGCGCCCAGACTCATCCCGCAGATCGCGCTCTCGAACGACCACTACAACCGCCTCGCGCGCATGCTCCGCCAGGGCGAGAAGGTTCGGCTCGCCGTCAACCTACAGGTCGAGTTCGACGACGCGGACCCGTTGAGCTACAACACGGTCGCGGAGATTCCCGGCACGGACTTGAAGGACGAGGTCGTCATGCTCGGCGCGCACCTCGACTCGTGGCACACGGCGACGGGCGCGACCGACAACGCGGCGGGCGTCGCCATGATGATGGAGGCCGTGAGGATTCTGAAGGCCCTTAACCTCCAGCCGCGACGCACCGTCCGCATCGCGCTGTGGAGCGGCGAGGAGCAGGGGCTGCTCGGCTCGCGCTTCTACGTCCGCGAGCACTTCGGCCCGCTGCCCGCGCCCACCCCGGCGCCCGCGGGCGCTACGCAGCCCGACGCTGCGGCGGCCGCCGTCGCCGAGAAGACCGGCAAGACGCCGAGCAAGCGCGAGGCGCGCGACGCGGCCGCGAAGACTCCCGCCGCGCGGCCGACGCCCGCCGCGCCGACACCGACGCCGCAGCCTGCCGCGCGCTTCAAGCCCGAGCACGCGCGCCTCAACGTCTACTTCAACGCCGACAGCGGCACGGGCGCCATCCGCGGCGTATACATGCAGGGCAACGAGGCCCTGCGCCCCACGTTCCGCCGCTGGCTGCTGCCCTTCGCGCAGTTGAAGGTCGGCGAGACGACCTACACGGCGACGACCGTCACGGCCGCCAACGCCGGCGGGTCGGACTTCCTCTCCTTCGACGCCGCGGGCCTGAACGGCATCGACTTCCTCCAGGACGAGATGGAATACGGCACGCGCACCTGGCACTCCAGTCAGGACAACTATGACCGCGCCGTCCCCGAAGACCTCAAGCAGGCCGCCGTCATCGTCGCCGCCTTCGTCTACAACGCCGCCATGACGGACGCCATGCTCCCGCGCAAGCCATACAAGGCGGTAGACGGTAGACAGTAGTCGGTAGACAGTAGGAAGACGAAGCGGCGCGCCCGGCCTGAAGGCTTCGGACGCGCCGCTGCTTTTTCTACTGGCTACCGACTACTGTCTACCGTCTACTTCCCCTCCGGCACGTGCGGTTGCAGGCCGGTGCCGCCCTCGTCGAAGGTGACGCCCGCGGCGACCTCTTCGGGCAGGCGCTCCCAGCCCTCTTCCGGGGTGCGGCGGAAGGTCTCGGCGTTGGCGCGGGCGAAGGCGCCGGCGTCGGGTTGCCAGACGCGGCGTTCGACCTGTATGTGCGGGTGCTTGAGGCGGATGACGTTGAAGGAGTTGGCCTCGCCCCGGCCTCGGGTCGAGGTGGCCGTGCCCGCCTGCACGAAGAGCGCGGAGTGGCCGGCGATCTTGTAGCGCTCGGCGGTGCGACCCGTCTGGCTGACGTGCATGTGGCCGGCGAGCAGGAGGTCTGCGCCGCAGGCGGCCAGCGCCTCCATCGCCATCCGCGCGCGCCCGACGATCTCGCGCTCGTCGGCGCCCGCGGGCACGTCGAACGGGTGGTGCGTGACGATGACCTTCAAGACCTCGTCCGGGTACTTGCACAGGCGGTCGCGCAGGGAGGTGACCTGCTGCTCGTTGACGCGCCCGTACTTGCGCGTCAGCGACCGCGCCGTGTTGACGCCCGCGACGACCATCTCCTCGTCCTCGTGGACGGGCTCGACCTCTTCGGAGATGAAGCGGCGCCACTTGTCGAGCGGCCGCGCGAAACGCGAGTACACGTCGTAGAGCGGCACGTCGTGGTTGCCGGGCACGACCACCTGCGGCTTCGGCAGGCGTTCGAGGAAGGCGCGCGCCTCCTCGAACTGCTGCGAGCGCGCGCGCTGCGTCAGGTCGCCCGAGACGACGACCAGCGAAGGCCGGGCCTCGTTCACGGCCTCGACCAGGGGCTCGACGAGCCCCGCGTCGATGCGCCCGAAGTGCAGGTCTGAGAGATGAACGATCTTCTTCATGGCTCACGCCAGTGAGTAGTGAATGGTAAATGGTGAATGGTAAGAGCCAGTTTTAACCATTCACCATTCACTATTCACTACTCACCTCCTTCGGAACTATCACCTTCAGGGCGCCGGGGCGGATGCGGTAGTGGAGCGGCGTCGAGAGCACCGTGACCTCGCCGTCGGTGGCGACGGGGATGCGCCTGGGCCGGCGCGTCTCGACCCAGATTTCGCGTGCGCAGAGCGCGTCGAAGTCGTGCGCCTCGCGCAGGCGGCCGAGCATGGCGCTGACGGCGAGGCGCAGCAGACCCAGGCGCCCCGTGCGGTGCGCGACGTAGAGGCTCAGCCGCCCCGCGTCCAGGCACGAGCGGGCGCCCAACTGCAAATTCTCCACCTGGTACTCGTTGTTGCCGACGAAGACGAAGGGCGTCTTGCGCGCGATCTCGCGGCCGTCCGCTTCGAGCCGCACGCTCATGAAGGGGTAGCGCCGCAGCACGGCCAGGGAGGCGCGCAGGAACGCAGACCACTTGCCGCTCCCCTCGCGCTCCTGCAACATCTCGCGCCGCCGCACGATGCGCGGGTAGAGCCCGAGGCTGGAGTTGTTGACGAAGACCCGCCCGTTGACCTCGCCCACGTCCACCGGCACCGCCCGCCCCTCGCAGACGTTGCGGGCCGCCTCTTCGAGCGCGAGCGGGATGCGCAGGTCTTTCGCGAAGTGGTTGAGCGTCCCCAAAGGCAGCACGCCGAGCGGGCGGCCCGTGCCGACCAACTCCGCCGCCACCGACCCGACCGTGCCGTCGCCCCCGCCCGCGACGACCGCCCGCGCGCCGTTCGTGAGCGCGCGCCGCACGAACTCCTTCACGTCGTCGCCGCCGCGCGCCACCGAGACGCGGGCCGCGACGCCGCACGCGTCGAATGCCGCTTCGACGGCGCGCGCCGCCTCCCCGTCCTCGGAGCCGCCCCCGGCCGCGGCGTTGATGATGACCTCGACGCCCTCAGACATCGCGCCCGAAGCGAAAGCGGGCGGGCGCGCCGCCTCGGCGACCGCCCGCCCGCCCGGAAGTGAAGTGTGAACCCCGAGCGCCGAACGATGAACTGAAGACGGCTCCTCTTTTAGCTCATCGTTCATCGCTCGGGGTTCGTCGTTTCAGGAAGCGCCGTAGCCTTCCGTCCCGCCCGCGGCCGCGCGCGCGGAAGGCGAGCCCTGCCCGGCCGCGCCGCCCTCGACCGCGGCGGCAGTCTGCGCGGTCGTCTGCGCCGTCTGCTGTTCGACGCGGGCGCGCTGGGCGACCTCGCGCTGGGTCGAGAGGTCGATGCCGATCAGGTTCTTGAGCTTGCTCAGGAGCGCCGGGACGACGACCGTCTGCGCCGTGCGCGAGAGCTCTTCGAGCGCGCGCTCGCCGAGCGTCGAGAGCTCGTCCTGGAGCTTGTCGTACGCCTTCGTCTCCTTGAAGCGCGCGATCAGGCCCGGCCCCTTCGGCTCCTCCACCTCGGCGGCGGCCGGGGCGGAAGCGGCGTAAGAGCTAAGAGACTGCGGCTGCGGCGCGGTCGGCGCCTGGTAGCCGCTGCTGTAGGACGGCCGCGTCCCCGGCCCCACGTCCTCGTGCTCCTGCCCGCCGCGGCCGAAGACCTCGGCGCTCTCGGTCGAGGCGTTCGACTCCGGCCGCGAGCTGCTGCGCTGGTAGGCCGCGGCCGCGCCGGCCAGGTGCCCGAGCACGGGCTGCGCGGCGTAGGAGCGCGAGCCCTTCCTCAGCCCGCGGTCGAAGCCCGACTCGATGCGGTCGAAGGCGCCGTCCTCGTCGTAGTCCTCTTCGCCGCCGTCGCCCTTGAAGGCGCCCGCCACCGTGTAGCCGACGAAGGTGCCGACGGCGAAGGCCGTCAGGGTAAAGGGGAGCGTGTGCCGCCGGTACTGCTCGCGCCAGTCGAGCGTGTCGCTGATGTTCTCTTTCACCTGCTGGTACTGTGTCACCACCGTGTCCTTAATCTCCGTGACCGTCTGGGAAATGGATTCGCGCGCCTCTTCCATGCGGCGCTGAAGTGCGGCCTTGGTCTGGTCGACGTCGTCGTCGTCGGCTGAGTCGTTCGCGCGCGCCAGGGCTACATTTCGTTCTTCAGCCATTGCTTGTCCTTTCTAATCTCTTCGAGGGTCGTCGTGGGGACGGGGTTGTAGGCGGCCAGCTTGTTCTTCATCACGAGGACGATGACGCCGCCGATGACGACGTAGAGGACGCCCGTGATCAGGAAGCCGAGGCCGTAGCTCGTCGGGCCGAAGCGCTCGGGCGCGGCCGCCTCGTTCGCGAAAAAGTTCGAGATGAAGAACGCGACCGCGACGTTGACGAGCGCGAACCCGATGAGCGCCACCATGGCCCCGACGGCCGTGAACGCCCCGTTGCGCGCGTAGAAGGAGGCGTCCTCCTTCAACTCGACCTTGACCAGGCTGAGCTTCGTGTCGACGAGGCGCATCACGTCGTCGCCCAGCTTGCCGATCAACGCCGGCAGATTCTCCAACTCGGCACCCGTCTGCGCCGTCGCGGGCACGTCCGCCCGCCTTCTCTCAACTTCGGCCATCGCTAACCCCCCTTCAAGGAAACGCGGAAAAGGGTGCCGGGTGTCGGGTTCCGGGTTCCGGGTCAGAGCCAACACCTAACACCTAACACCCAGCACCCTCCCGCTCTACCTGCGCCCGCTGCGGACGAGGAGGCCGATGACGAAGCCGGCGGCGGCCGCCACCAGGAGCGCCTGCCCCGGGTTCTGCCGCGCGTAGTCCTTCGCCTGGTTGGCGTACTCGGTGTAGTCCACGTCGCGCAAGCCCTGAATCTTCTCGCCGACCGCCCCGGCCTTGTCGGTGATGTAGTCGCGCGCCGTCGAGGCCGCGTCCGCGACGGTCTGGCCGTACTGCTTCGCGCGGTCGCCGATGCCGCCGGAGGACGGGGCCGTCGCCGTGCCGGTCGCCGCGCCGCCGCCGCCGCCGGTCGTGCTGAGGCCGGTGCCGCCGCCGGTGCCGCCGCCCGTCGAGCCCGCCCCGCCGCCGCCCGCGTAGCCCCCGCCGCTCGAAGTGCCGCCGCTCGCGCCGCCGCTGCCCGTCCCGCCCGAAGGGCCGCCGCTGCCGGTGCCGCCGCCGCCGGTGCCGCCGGTCGTGCCGCCGAAGTCGTTCTCGTTACCAGGTCTGTTCTGTGACATAGTTTTCTCTCCTCACAATGGTGCTTAAAGTCCGTCGCCTAGATGAAAGCGCGCGAGAGTCCGCTTCCAGAAAAAGCTTTTCCCGCCGTGCGGGTGCAAACGTCGTGCCGACGGCGCCCGACCGGCTCCTGCGAGGGAAAGGCCGCGGAAACGGCTCCGCCGCCCCGCGTCTTAAGAGTTCGGTTTTGTTGTGAAAATGTACGGGCTGAATGTAGCACAAGGCTCGGAACAATACATCACGAAAATTTTACCGTCCTGTCGCCTTGACGCGCCGGAAAAAAACATGTAAGTAAGTACTCACTTTGAAACGGGGCGGAGCATCCGAATCAACGCATGACCAGAAACGTCGAAAATGACGCGCCCGCGGCGCCGCCCCAGCCGGCCCCGCCCGGCGCGCGCATGTGCGCCGGCGACCGACGCCAGCAGATCGCCGAGGTGGCGATGCGCCTCTTCTCGGAGCGCGGCTTCCGCGGCACCACCACCAAGGAGATCGCGCAGGCGGCGGGCGTCTCGGAGGCCATCATCTTCCGACACTTCGCCACGAAGGAAGAGCTGTACGCGGCCATCATCGACTACAAGGGCTGCGGCGGCGCGGCCCGGAGTCCGGCCGCCGGCCGCGCGGAGCAGCACGCCGTCATCGACGAGATTCGCGGCTGCGTCGCCGGGGCCGTCGAGGCTTCGGACGACCTCGCGGTCTTCCGGGGCGTCGCGCTTGAGATGCTCGACCACCACGAGTCCGACCCGGACTTCCTGCGCCTGCTGATGTACATCGCTTTGGAGAATCACTCGCTCGGGCAGGTCTTCTGGGACAAGAACGTGCGCGTGCTCTACGAGTTCCTCGGCGGCTACGTCCGCCGCCGCCAGCGCGAGGGCGCCTTCCGCGACGTAGACCCTTACGCGGCCGTGCGCGTCTTCCTCGGCTCGGTCATCCACCACTCGCTCGTCAACCTGCTCTGGGACAAAGACCCCGCGCGCCGCATCTTCCGCGTCTCGAACGAGGAGGCCGCGCGCCAGTTCGCCGAAATCCTCCTGCGCGGCATCGCGGCCGACGCCGACCCGGCGGCCGCGAACGGCAAGGGCGCCGAGGCGCCGAAGCGACACGCGCGCAACCGCGAAGGCGGCGCCGACGTTAAGAACAACAGGGATAAGAACAAGAAGAGATGAACGCAATGATCTCCCGCAACCTATTAAAGACGACGGCCGCGCTCGCCCTCGTCGCGGCTCTGGGTTTGACGGCCGCCTCGTGCGGCGGCTCGCGCGCGCAGGCGAACAAGAAGCAGGCGGAGGCCGCGCCCGCCGCGCCCGCGGCCGTGGACGTGACGACCGCGCCGGCCATCCAGCGCGACCTCCCGCGCTTCGTCGAGGCGACGGGCAGCCTCGCCGCCGACGAGCAGACGGACGTGGCCCCGATTGTCGGCGGCCGCGTCGTCTCAATCGGCGTAGACCTCGGCACCTACGTGCAAAAAGGTCAGGTCATCGCGCAGCTCGACTCGGGCGACGCGCGGCTGCGTCTCGAACAGGCGCAGGCCGCGCTCGCGCAGGCCAACTCCGCGGTCACGCAGGCCGAGGCGCGCATCGGCCTCGCGCCGGGGCAGCGCTTCGACCCGACGCGCGTGGCCGAGGTCGGCGCGGCGCGCGCCGCCTACGACCTCGCGGAGAAGAACCTGCGCCGCTACCAGCAGCTTCTCGAATCCGGCGACATCTCGCGCTCGGCCTACGACCAGCAGCGCGCGCAGCGCGACCAGCTGCGCGAGCAGTACCAGGCGGCCTTAACGCAGGCCAACCAGTCCTACGCCGCCGTGCAGACGGCGCGCGCCGCCTCGCAGGCCGCGCAGGTGCAGGTGCAGCAGGCGCAGAAGGGCATCCGCGACGTGACCATCTACTCGCCCATCAGCGGCTACGTCGTCGAGCGCGCGGCCAACGTGGGCGAGTTCGTCTCGACCAGCTCGAACGTGGCGACCGTGGCGCGCACGAACCCCATGCGCGTCCGCATCGACATCCCCGAGCAGGCCATCGCGACCGTCCGCCCCGGCCAGAGCGTCTCGGTCTCCGTGAGCACCTACCCCGACCGCGGCTTCTCGGGGCGCGTCGCGCGCGTCTCGCCGAGCGTGTCGGCGCAGTCGCGCACGCTCACCGTCGAGGCCGAGGTCGAGAACGGCGAGGGCCTGCTCAAGCCCGGGCAGTTCGCCACCATCCGCGTGCTCCAGGCGCAGTCCGACCCGGCGGTACTCGTCCCCGCCCGCGCCGTGCGCACCGACGGGACGACCTCGCGCGTCTACGTCATCCAGGACGGCGTCGCCCGCGAGCGGCTCGTCGCGACGGGACGCCAGGACGGCGACCTCGTCGAGGTTAAGGGGAACGTCCAGCCGAACGAACTCGTCGCCACCTCGAACGTCGAGCAGCTCGCCGACGGCACGCCCGTCAGGCAGTGAGGAAGGTGTCGGGTGTCGGGTTCCGGGCTCTGGTTTTGACCCGACACCTGACACCCAAAACCCAGAACCCAAAAAGTCATGCAGAAACTAGCTGAAATTTGCGTCCGTCGTCCGGTCTTCGCGACGATGTTGATTCTGTCGCTGACGGTGGTGGGCGTCTTCTCGTTCTCGACGCTCGGCGTCGACCTCTTCCCGAAGATCGACCTGCCGACCATCACGGTGACCGTCGTCAACCCCGGCGCCGGCCCGCAGGAGGTCGAGACCGAGATCACCGACAAGGTCGAGGCCGCCGTCAACACCATCAGCGGCATCGACGAGCTGCGCTCGACCTCGGTCGAGGGCGTCTCGCAGGTCTTCGTCACGTTCCTGCTCGACAAGAACGTGGACGTGGCGGCGCAGGAGGTGCGCGACAAGGTCGGGCTCATCCGCGGCGACCTGCCCGAGACGGCCGAAGACCCCATCATCCAGAAGCTCGACACCGACGCCGCCCCCGTCGTGCGCATCGCCGTCTCCGCCAACAAGAGCCTGCGCGAAGTCACCGACATCGCCGACAAGGACATCAAGGAGCGCATCGAGTCGCTCAACGGCGTCGGCAACGTCGAGATCATCGGCGGCGCCACGCGCGAGATACACGTCTGGGTAGACCCGGACAAGATGCGCGCCTACAACATCACCGTCCCGGAGGTGATCGCGGCCGTGCGCTCGCAGAACATGGAGGTGCCGGGCGGGCGCGTGGACGAGGGCGCGCGCGAGCTGACCGTGCGCACGATGGGGCGCATCACCAACCCGGCGGACTTCAACAACGTCGCCGTCTCGACGCGCGGCGGCTACGCCGTCAAGATTTCCGACATCGGCTACACGGCCGACGAGTCGGAGGAGCAGCGCACGAGCGCGCGCCTGAACGGCCAGCCGGCGGTGACGCTCGTCGTCTCGAAGCAGTCGGGGCAGAACACCGTCTCGGTCGCCGACGCGGTGAAGGAGCGCCTGCGGGAGCTTGAGCCCGCGCTCCAGAAGAAGGGCGTGCGGACGCAGATCGTCGGCGACCAGTCGGTCTTCATCAAGGCGGCGCTCAACTCCATCGAGACGCACCTCGTCGAGGGCGGGCTGCTCGCGGCGCTCGTCGTCTTCCTCTTCCTGTGGAACGTCCGCTCGACGTTCATCGCCGCCATCGCCATCCCGACCTCCATCGTCGCCACCTTCGCGCTGATGGCCGCGATGGGCTACACGCTGAACCAGATCACGATGCTGGCGCTGACGCTGATGGTCGGCATCGTCATCGACGACGCCATCGTCGTCCTCGAAAACATCTTCCGCTTCGTCGAGGAGAAGGGCTACGGCGCGTTCCAGGCGGCGATTGAGGGCACGCGCGAGATCGGCCTGGCCGTCATGGCGACGACCATGTCGCTGCTCGCCGTCTTCGTCCCGGTCGGCTTCATGGGCGGCATCGTCGGCCGCTTCATGTCCTCGTTCGGGTTCACGTCGTCGTTCGCCATCGCGGTCTCGCTCGTCGTCTCGTTCACGCTGACGCCGATGCTCGCGGCCCGCCTCATCAAGCGCGAGGCGCCGGCCGAGGGGCCGGGCACGGGCGTCCCGCCGTCCGAGGGCGACGCCCCGGCGGGGCTGGCCGACGAGTCGAAGGTCGTCGCGGGCGAGCCCGGCGCGCTGGCGACCGCGTACGAGACGGCCGCGCAGGAGGCGGCCGACGCGCCGCCCTCCGAACAGGTGGCCGCGCCGCCCGCCGCGCGCGGGCTTAAGGCGCAGCACTCCTCGAAGGAGTCGCGCTGGTACAGGCCCATCGACCGCACCTACACGTGGATGCTCAAGTGGTCGATGGCGCACCGCTGGGTCGTCGTGCTGGCGTGCGTGCTGGTCATCGTGAGCATCGTCCCGCTCTTCAAGTTCGTCGGCAAGAACTTCCTGCCCGTGGACGACCAGTCGCAGTTCGAGGTCAGCGTGCGCGCGCCCGAGGGCTCGACGCTCGCGGCCACCTCCGCGCTGGTCGAGAAGATCGCGGCCGACGTCCGCAAGCTCCCGGGCGTCACCGACACGCTCGTCACCATCGGCGGCGGGCAGCAGCAGACCGTCAACGCCGCCTCCATCTACGTCAAGCTCTCGGACATCCACGAGCGCGAGCACACGCAGGACGACCTGATGCGCGAGGCGCGCGAGGTGCTCGGGCGCTACCCGAAGGAGCTGCGCACGAGCGTCCAGCAGGTGGCGGCCATCTCGGGCGGCGGCTTCCGCAACGCCGACATCATGTACGTCATCGGCGGCCCAGACCTCCAGAAGCTCATCGGGTATTCGCAGCAGCTCCAGGAGAGGATGAAGACCATCCCCGACGTGGTGGACGTGGACTCCACGCTCGTCGTCGGCAAGCCGGAGGTGCGCGTCCACATCGACCGCGCGCGCGCGGCCGACCTCGGCGTCAAGGTGGGCGACATCGCGCAGGTCTTGAACGTGCTCATCGCCGGGCAGGAGGCTTCGACCTTCAACGCGGGCACCGACCAGTACGACGTGCGGGTCCGCGCCGTCGGCCAGGCGCGCACGAGCCCGGGGGCTTTGGAGAACCTCTTCGTGCAGTCCTCGAAGGTCGGCTGGACGAACCTCTCGAACCTGGTGCGCATTGAAGAGGCGACCGGCCCTTCGGCCATCGACCGGCTGAACCGCCAGCGGCAGGTGACGCTGCTCGCGAACGTCAAGCCGGGCGGCTCGCAGGCGGCCGTCATCGACCAGATGAACCTGTTCGTCAAGGAGATCAACGTCGACCCCTCCTACACGACCGGCCTCGCCGGGCGCTCGAAGGAGCTGGGGCGCGCGGGCTACTACTTCATGCTCGCGTTCTTCCTCTCGTTCGTCTTCATGTACATGATCCTGGCGGCGCAGTTCGAGTCGTTCATCCACCCCGTCACCATCCTGCTGACGCTGCCGCTCGCCATCCCGTTCGGCATCCTGTCACTGCTTTTGACGGGGCAGTCGGTGAACATCTTCTCGGGGCTCGGGCTGCTGCTGCTCTTCGGCGTGGTGAAGAAGAACGCGATTCTCCAGATCGACCACACGAACGAGCTGCGCTCGCACGGCATGGAGCGGCTCGAAGCCATCATCCAGGCGAACCGCGACCGCCTGCGCCCCATCCTGATGACGACCATCGCGCTCGTCGCCGGCATGCTGCCTCTGACGCTCTCGACGGGGCCGGGCGCGGGCACGAACCGCTCCATCGGCGTGCTCGTCGTCGGCGGCCAGTCGCTCTGCCTGCTTTTGACGCTGCTCGCGGTGCCGGTCTTCTACTCGCTCTTCGACGACGTGGCGCAGAGCCGCGTCTTCTCGCGCGCGTGGGCGCGCGCCGGCGCCCCGTTCGCGTGGGCGCGCCGCCGCGCCGCCGCCGCGACGCAGACGTTCTTCGGGATGATCGGGAGACAGTAACGGGTAATTCGCCGCGGCGCGGCCGCCGCCTTCAGTGAGTGCGAAAACTATGTTCAGGCGTAATCATAAATCGTTTTTGAGTCTGTTAGCCCTGGCGCTGCTTGTCGGTCAGGCGGCCGGGCCTTTGCGCGCGCAGGAGCCCGCGAAGCGCGTGCAGTTCGCCGGCTCGATGTTCGACGGCGGGAGGAAGAAGGGGGAGGGGACGAAGGAGTCGTCGGAGAGGAAGGGCGACGGGGTCGAATCCGGCGACACGTCCGCCGCGCCCTCGCCCTCGCCCGTCCCTTACATGACGGTCGCGGTGAAGTACGCTCCGGGCGCCGGCGTCGAGCCCCAGTCAAGCACGACGCAGCAGCCCGCGCCTTCGTCGAACAACCCGCCGGCGCAGACGGGCGCGCCCGCGCAGGGGCCGCAGACCGCCTCGCCCACGCAGTCGCAGACGCAGCAGTCCGCCAACCCGGCCGCGCCCGCACAGGGCCAGCAGCCGGCGCAGCCCGCGGTGCCCCCGACCGCGCCGGCGGACGCGAACCTGCCCGCGCCGCAGGCGCCCGCGCCCTCCGCGCCCGCACGGCCGCAGCCCGGCGCGCCCGGCGGCCAGGTGCAGGCGCCGGTCGGCCCGTCCGCCCCCGGCCGCGAGAGCGTGCCCACGGCGCCCGACGCGCGGCTCGACGTGCCGCAGGTCGCGCCCGACTTCCGCGCCGAAGAGGGGCCTTTCCCCGCGCTCGAACGCGTCGGCGTGGACATGGGCGAGCAGCGCGCCCTCTCCGTCCGCGAGGTCATCGAGATGGCGCTCGCCAACAACAAGGACATCGAGGTCGCGCGCGAGAACGTGCGCGCCGCCGAGTTCGACTTGCAGGCCGCGCGCGGCGTCTACGACCCGCGCTTCCAGACCAACTCCTACTACGAGCGCACGGAGCAGCCCGCGGCGAGCTTCCTCTCGGGCAGCTCGACCGGCGCGGTCACGCAGTCGGGCCTCTTCAGCGCCTCCTCGGTGCAGGGCTTGACGCCGAAGTTCGGCGGCGGCTACCGGCTGGATTTCGTCAACAACCGCGTCACGACCAACAACCAGTTCGCGGCCCTGAACCCGCAGTACCCGACCGCGCTCACCTTCAGCTACACGCAGCCCGTCCTGCGCGGCCTGCGCTTCGACCAGAACCGCCGCGCCATCGAGATCGCGAATAAGAACCTGAGTCTGACCGACGCGCAGTTCCGCCAGCGCGCCGTCGAGACCATCACGAACGTGCAGCGCGCCTACTGGGACCTGGTCTACGCGCTCCGCAACCTACAGATTCAGCGCGAGGCCGTGGGCGACGCGCGCAAGCAGTTGGAGCACAACCGGCGCCTGGTGTCGGAGGGCATGCTCGCGCCCATCGACGTGGTCGCGGCCGAGGCGCAAATCTCCGGGTTCGAGCAGAGCGTCTACTCGGCGCTCGACGACGTGGGCCGGGCGGAGAACAACCTGAAGAACCTCGTGGCCGAGAACCGGGAGGCGCCCATCTGGCGCGTCGCCATCGTCCCGTCCGAGTCGGTCGAGCTGGCGGCGCCGCAGGTCGCGCTCGACGACGCGATGCAGTACGCGCTCAAGTCGCGCCCGGAGCTTCTGTCCTCCGACGTGGCGCGCGAGATCAACGAGATCGAGCGGCGCTTCGCGCGCGAGCAGACGCGGCCGCAGGTCGACCTCGTCGCCTCCTACGGCATGGTGGGCCTCGCGGGCACGCTCCAGTCCACGACCAACCCGCTCACCGCTTCGAGCGACGTGATCCGCCAGCGCATCAACGCCCTGGTCGGCGCCGTCAACCCGACGCTGCCGCTCACCGACCGCATCCCCTTGATACCCGACCCGGTGGCGCAGCCTTTCCCCGGCCGACTCGTCGGCGGCGAGTTCCAGTCGTTGGGCAACCTCGCGGCGAACCGCTACACGAACTTCCGCGTCGGCGTGACGGTCAACCTGCCGTTCCGCAACACGACGGCGAAGGCGCAGTACGGCCGCACGCTCGTGGACGAGGAGCGCATCCGCACGCAGCGCGAGCAGTTGGAGCAGCTCATCCAGGTGGACGTGCGCAACGCCTTGCAGCAGGTGCGCACGGCCGAGTCGCGCCTGCGCGCGGCGGCCTCCGCCCGCTCGGCCTCCGAGCAGCAGTACGCCTCCGAGCAGCGCAAGCTCGACGCCGGCCAATCGACGGTCTTCCTCGTGCTCGAACGCCAGACGCAGCTCGCCACCGCCCGCGGCAACGAGCTGCGCGCGCAGACCGAACTCAACAAGGCCATCGCCGAACTCCAGCGGGCCACCGGCAACGCGCTCGAACAGAACCGCGTGGAGATTCGCGTGAGGTGAAGTCGCCTTCGGCCGGGATCGCGGGCATCCTGCCCGCCATGAGCGCGGGAGCGCGAATGCGTAGAAGCGCCACCACTCAAGGTTGAGTGGCGGCGCTTCATTGCCAGGCGTGCTTGCAGCACGCTCTGGCGGGCAGGATGCCCGCGCCCCCGGCGTCACTTGTTTCCGGAAAGTCTCACCGTCGCCCAGAGCGGCCAGTGGTCGGAGAGGTCTACGTCCTTGTCGATGCCGGAGGCGCGCGCTTCGAGGCCGCGGAGCCAGAGCCAGTCGAGCTTGAGCTTGATGATGAACGTCCGCCACGTCGTGTGGTCGTCCAGGAGGGGCGTGGTGAAACCCTCGCGCGTGAACAGCCGGCGGGCGGCCTTCACGTCCTTCCCCTTGATCGTGTTGAAGTCGCCGAGGACGATGGCGCCGGCCGAGTCCGCGTGGAGCCGCAGGTCTTCGAGCACCGCCTGCCAGTGCTCGACCTTCTTCTCCACGGGCATGCGCGTCTCGGCGTGGACGGAGTAGACGCGCAGGGGCGTCTTGCCGAGCTGCACCGTCGCGCCGACGGCGACCCGGCGGCGGCCGTCGGGGCCTTCGTGCGTGAGCAGGACGCGCGACACGTCGGTCAGCGGGAAGGCGCTGAGGATGACGCAGCCGGTCTCCTCCTCGCCGTCGTCGTCGGTGTCGGGCGGCGCGGCCCAGGCGTAGCGCATGCCGAGCGCGTCGGCGAGCTGGCGCGCGGTGTTGACGTTGCCCGTGCGCCGCTTGTTGCGGTCAACCTCCTGGAGGCCGATGACGTGCGCGCCCCCGATCTCGGGGTCTTCCTTGAGGAGCTTGATAAGCTCTTTGAGGTCGTCGCCCACGCGGTAGCGTATGTTGTAGGAGACGACCTTCAGCTCGGCCGGCGGCGGCGGCGCCTTGTCCGCCCCCACGTCGCCGCCGACTTCGAGCAGCGCCGACTCCTTCGCCCCGTCGTGCGCGCGCGCCCCCCTGCCGTGCGGCACGAGGCAGAGCGCCGAGACGGCGAGGAGGAAGACCGAAAGGGCGACCGCCGCCTGCGGCCTGCCGGAATCCCCGCCCGTTCCACGCTTCTTCGATGTCATCGACGTCACCCCCCGATGTCGAGCCGCAGCCCGTCGCGCGCCTCGACCGTCTCTCCGTCCCAGAATTTCTTCGCCTCGGCCGCGAGGTCTACCCCGTCCCACTCGGGGTAGAGGTGCGAGAGCACGACCCGCCTCACGCCGGACAGACGTGCCAGCTCCATCGCCTCCGACAGTTCGAGGTGCAGCTCGAAGGGCTTCGAGCGGAAGAAGGAGCACTCCATCAGGAACAGACCCGCCGCGCGCGCGAAGCCCGCCAGCTCCCCCGTGAAGCCCGTGTCGGAGGTGTAGACGAGCGACGTGCCCCGCCGGTCTGTCAGGCGCAGCGCGAGGCTCTCGCTCGTGTGCGGCGTCGGGAGGGTCGCGCCCGAGAGTCCGGGCAGCAGTTCGAACTCGGCGCGCGGCGCGACCTCTTTGACCTCGAAGGGGAACGGCTGCTCGAAGAGGCCGTAGCCGCCCGCCTCGTCGAATCGTCGCAGCAGCCGCTCCGTCCCGCGCGGGCCGAAGACCGTGAAGGGCTTGCGCCGGTCGCGCGTCTGCGGCGCGTGCTTCGTGCCGAAGAGGAAGGGCGCCAGGCCCCCGACGTGGTCGAGGTGGAAGTGGCTGACCCACACGGCGTCGAGCGCGGCCCAGTCCAAGCCCTCCTCCGCCATGCGGTGCACGGCCGGCCCGCTACAGTCGAGCAGGAGCGTACCCGCCTCCGCCTCGACCCAGTGCGCCGACGCGGAGCGCCGCGGGTGCGGGACGGAAGTGCCCGAGCCGAGCACCGTCAGCCTCATCAAGTCTCAACCTTTCAGGGGGAAGCGCCGAAGAGGCTACCAAACCGTACGCCGGAAGGCAAAAGAAAGTAGGCAGTAGACAGTAGTCAGTAGTCAGTAGAAAACCTTTCTTCGCTCGAACCCTGTGGTTGTCGTCATCAACGTCCGCAGGGCGGAGCCCTACTGACTACTGCCTACTGCCTACTTGCCTTTTGCCTTCCCTTTGCGCTACACCTTTCCCGGAGTTCAACAAGCTCGTCGGTCGAGAAGGGCACATTTGATGCAGGGCGTGGTTTCGCTGCTGGACGACCAGCACTACGCGCGGGTCGAGGGCATCTGGGAGGAGCTGGGGCAGAAGTTCGACGTGCGCGGCATGTACGTCACGCCCTACCCGCACTTCTCCTTCCAGGTCGCCGAGACGTACGACGACACGGCCTGCGAGTCGTTCCTGCGCGGCCTGGCCGCGCGCACGCGCCCCTTCCGCGTGCGCACCGCGGGCCTGGGCATCTTCACCGTCGCCAGCCCCATCCTCTACATCAGCGTCGTGCGCAGCCCCGCGCTCTCCGACCTCCACCGCGAAATCTGGCACGGCGTCAGACAGGTGGTGCCCGGCCCCGTCGCGCACTACTACCACCCGGACGAGTGGGCGCCGCACGTCACGCTCGCCCAGGGGGACATCGACCAGGACAAGCTGGCCGAGGTCGTCCGCCACCTCTGCCGCCGCAACTTCCACTGGGAGTTCAACGTCACCAACGTCTCCATCATTTACGACACGGGGCGCGAGCAGGGCGTCCGCTGCCGCTTCGACTTCAAGGGGGAGTGAGTGGGTTATGAGTGAGGTCGTGTACGGGGGGGCCGGGCCGCTTGAGCTGGACGTGCTGGCCGTCTACTCGCACCCGGACGACGCGGAGCTGACGTGCGCGGGCACGCTCCTGAAGCTCAAGTCTCTGGGGCGCCGCACCGGCGTCGTGGACGTGACGCGCGGCGAGATGGGCACGCGCGGCACGCCCGAGCAGCGCTTCGAGGAGGCGCGCGAGGCCGCCCGCATCATGCGCCTCGACGTGCGCGTCAACCTCGACCAGCCCGACGGCCACGTCTTCGTCACCGACGAGGCGCGCACAGCCCTCGTCCGCGTCGTCCGCACCTACAGGCCGAAGGTCATCCTCACCGCGCACTGGGACGACCCGCACCCCGACCACGCCGCCACCGCCCGGCTCGCGCGCGAGGCGGCGCGGCTCGCCTCCATGCGCCGCTACGACGAGGGCGAAGGGCAGGGCGCGGTGCGAGTGCCCGCGCTCGCCCACGCCGCCTACTCGCGGCTGGTCGCGCCCTCCTTCATCGTGGACGTCTCGGAGTTCGTCGAGGAGAAGCTCCGCGCCATCCTCGCCCACCGCTCGCAGTTCTACGACCCCGACTCCAAAGAGCCCGTCACGCGCATCAGCGAAGAGGGCTTCCTCAAACAGCTCGAAAGCCGCTGGCGCTACGCCGGCTCCCTCATCAACGTCGCCGCGGGCGAAGCCTACTACGTCCGCGAGGCCCTCAACGTCGAAGACCCCGTCGAGCTGCTCACCCGCCCGATGAACATCTACTCTTAAAACCCGGGTCAGCGGTCATGCGCGGAAGGCGTCGCGGAGCAGGGCGTTGAAGCGCTCGGCGTGCTCCTCCTGCGGCATCATGCGGCAGCGGTCGAAGACTTCGAGGCGTGCGCGGGGGTTGAGCGAGAGGAGTTGGCCGGCCTGGTCGATGGGGTTGGTCGTGTCCTGCCTGCCCCAGGCGAGCGTGACGGGCTGGCGCAGGCGGGCGAAGGGCGCGCGGATGTCCGTGTTGAGGTAGCCGGAGAGAAAAGCGGTCGCGGCGTACTGCGCGCCGGGCAGGTGGCTGACGGCGTAGTAGTGCGCGACGAGGCGCGGCGTGACGAACCGCTTCTCGTAAAAGAGCTGCTTGCGCGCGTAGTCGCGCACGCTGCGCTCGCTCGTCACGGCGTTGTAGAACGAGGTGCCGAGCACGGGCGAGTGCAGCAGCCCGTAGAAGGCCGCGCCCGTCATCCCCGGCCTCGCGCTCAGGTGGTCGGCGCCGGTCGGCGAGACCAGCACGAGCGAGTCGATTAACTCGGGGCGCTCGTCGGC
>DASVQJ010000310.1:0-49061 GCA_036389235.1 Pyrinomonadaceae bacterium
CCCCCCCCCCCCCCCCCCCCCCCCCCCCCCCCGCCCCGCGGCGCCCTGTGTGCAAGTCTGAATCAAGCCGCCGCCGGCGTCACGTGGCCGAGCGTCGGGTAGTCCGTGTAGCCGCGCTCGCCCGGCGTGTAGAAGGTCGCCTGGTCGGGCTCGCTCAAAGGGGCGCCGAGCTTGAACCTCCTGGGCAGGTCGGGGTTGGAGATGAACTTGGTTCCGTAGACGACCGCGTCCGCGAGGCCGTTCGCCAGCAGTTCCGCGCCCGACTCCTTCGTCAGCCCCGCGCCCGCGAAGTAGACGCCCTCATAGACGGGCCGGAGCCGCTCGTGCCAGCCCTCACCCGTGAAGTCCCCGACGTGGACGTAGGCCAGCCCACGCCCGTTCAGCCTTTCGAGGATGTAGGGATAGACCTCTTCGGCGTCGCCCTCCTCGATGTCGTTGAAGGGCATGCGCGGCGAGAACTTCACGCCGACGCGCCCCGCGCCGACGGCCCCCGTCATCGCGTCCAGCACTTCGAAGAGGAACCGCGTGCGGTTCTCGACGGAGCCGCCGTACTCGTCCGCGCGCAGGTTGACGTTGGTCGTCAGGAACTGTTGGACGAGGTAGCCGCTCGCCGCGTGCAGCTCGACGCCGTCGAAGCCCGCGGCGACGGCGTTCGCGGCCGAACGGGCGAAGTCTCTGACCGTCCGCGCGATCTCTTCGCGCGTGAGCTCGCGCGGGGTCACGAACTCCTTCATCCCCTCGTCGGTGTAGTTCTGACCCTTGGCGCGCACCGCGCTCGGCGCGACGGGCCGCGCGCCTTCGGGCAGGAAGTCCGGCAGCGCGATGCGCCCCGTGTGGAAGAGCTGCATGAAGATTTTTCCGCCGCGCGCGTGGACGGCCTCCGCGACGGGCCGCCAGCCCTCGACCTGCTCGGGCGTGTAGACGCCCGGCGTGCGCACGTAGCCCTTCGCCAGCGGCGAGACGTTGGTCGCCTCCGTGATGATGAGTCCGGCCGAGGCGCGCTGCCGGTAGTACTCCGCGACGAAGGCGGGCTGCACGCCCCGGTCGTCGGCGCGGCTGCGCGTCATCGGCGCCATGACGATGCGGTTGTCCAGTTCGATCTCCCCCACCCTCAGCGGGTCGAAAAGCGTTGTCATATGTTCCTCCGTTAATCTTCTCAGAAAGTCCTTCAGAAGGCCGCCAACACTTCCGCGGCCTCGCGCGCGTTCAGCTCCTTGTTGTAGACGGGGGTGCCGACCTGCTGGCGCCTGCCGCCTTCGCCGAGCGGGCCGGTGTCCACGGCGGCGAACCCTATCTCTTCAATCAGCCGCGCCACCGTCCGCTTCGCCCCTTCGTCGTCGCCCGCGATGAAGATGGCGCGACGCTCTTCCAACGGAAGATTCGTGTCGCCCTGCTTTGCGAGGTGCTCGAACCAGATGGTGTTGAAGCCTTTGACCAGGCGCGCGCCCTTCAGGTGCGAGGCCAACAGCTCGCTCGAAGTGGTCTCGCCGCCGTCGAGCTGCGCGAAGCTGCCGTCGCGCTGCGGGTAGTAGTTGTTGGCGTCTATCACGACCTTGCCCGCGAACGCCTCCGCGGGAAGCGTCTCGTACCTGCCGAAGGGGACGGCGACCAGCACCACCTCGCCGAAGCGCGCGGCCTCCGCGACGCCCGCCGCCCGCGCCCCGCCGCCGAGTTCCGCGGTTAATGTCTCAAGCCCCTCCCCGCCCCGCGAGTTGCTGACGGCGACCTCGTGCCCCGCGCGCGCGAACAGCCGCGCCGCCGTCGCCCCGATGTTCCCCGAACCGATGACCCCTATCTTCATCTCCGCTTCACCTTTCGCTTCCGGATTTATACGAATCGCTGGCCCTCAGACTTCAGGCCGCCTCCGCCCGCAGCGCCGGCTCCCGTCCGGCGGCCGCGTCCGTCTCTCCCCAGCCTTTCTGGTTCTGGAACATTCATTCCAGAACCCGGCAAAAAATTTAGTCCAGCACCGAGAGCGTCACGCGCACCACGTCTTCGAGCGCCTTCCGGTCGCGCGTCGCCTTCGACATGAGTTGCAGCCCTTGCAGGCTGCTGTAGAGGAACCGCGCCACGGCGCGCAGGTCACGGCCGCCTCCGATCTCGCCCTCCTTCTTCCCGCGCAGGAGCGCGCGGTAGAGCGCCTCCTCGGCCGCGGCCATGTTGCCGCAAGCCTTCTCGGCCGTCGCGCGGCAGCGGCCGGCCAGTTCCGACGTGGCGTTGCCCACGAAGCAACCGCGCCGCTCGCCCCCGCCGAGCGAAGACTCGACGACGCCCTCGAACAACTGCCGCAGCGCGCGCTTGACCGGGCCGGGGCGTTCGAGCAGTTCGAACATCTTCCGCCCCTCCACCTCGCGGTAGCGGTCGAGCGCCTGTAGGTAGAGCGAGTGCTTGTCGCCGAAGGTGTCGTAGAGGCTCTGCCGGTTGATGCCCATGTGCTTGACGAGTTCGCCCACGGACGCGGCCTCGTAGCCGCGCGACCAGAAGACCTCCATCGCGCGTCGGAGCGCCTCGTCCCGGTCGAACTCTTTGTGCCTCGCCATCGGGTTCCCTCAACCTCGGCGAGCTTTATACCCTTTCTGGAACGATTAGTCAAGAATAGTTTTGCCCGCGGCGGGCTCCCGCGCGGCGGCCGGCAAGGCTCCGTCACGCCCGACCCGCGCGGCAAGCGCGGGCGCTACCCCGAAGTCGCCTGGACTTTCATGACGAAGTGACCGCGGCCCCACGCCGGGGGCGCGGGCATCCCTGCCCGCCATGAGCGCGAGAGCGCGAAAGCCGTGAGACTTTATTTCTCAAGTTTGGGGGATGATGCTCGACGGCTAAGCGTGCTGGCGCACGCTTTGGCGGGCAGGGATGCCCGCGCCCCCGGCTACTGTATGCCGAGCGCGGCGAGGACGAGCGGGTTGGCGGGGTTGCGGCGCACGTCGTCGGGGACGCCGACCTGCTCGATGCTTCCTTCGCGCATGATGGCGAGGCGGTGGCCGACCGCGAAGGCGTCGGCGAGGTTGTGCGTGACGTAGACGACTATCAAACGTTCTTCCTGTTGCAGCTTGATTAAGTCCTGGTGGAGCCGCTGGCGCGTCGGGCTGTCGAGCGCGGAGAAGGGCTCGTCCATGAGCAGCACGCGCGGCTTCATCGCCAGCGCGCGCGCGATGGCGACGCGCTGCTGCTGCCCGCCCGAAAGCTCGTGCGGGTAGCGGTTCGACAACTGCGCGAGGTGCATCCGTTCCAGCAGCCCTTCGGCCCGCCCGCGCGCGCCGGGCTGACGCCACAGCGCGTAGGCGACGTTCTCCAGCGCCGTCAAGTGCGGGAAGAGCGCGTACTGCTGGAAGACGTAGCCGACGTGCCGCTTGCGCGGCGGGAGGTTGAAGGCGTGCCCGTTGTTCCCCGCGCGGAAGAAGGGCGCGCCGCCGAGCGTGATCTCGCCGGAGTCCGGCGTCGTCAGCCCCGCGATGGCGTTGAGCGTCTGCGTCTTGCCCGCTCCCGAGGGGCCGAAGAGCACGAGTATCTCCGCGCCCACCTCCACCCGCACGCGCAGGTTGAAGACCGCCAGACGCTTCTCGACATCTATCTTGAGGCTGGGCGCTTCCATCACACCGTCGCCTAACGCGTCTCCGCGCCCCGCCGGTAGGCGGGCTGTTCCAGGCGCCGCACGCACCACAGGCCGGCGAAGGCGAGGCTCGTCAGCACCAGAAGCATCACGTTCGCCTCCTCGTACCGGCGCGACTGCACGGCGTCGTAGACGGCGAGCGGGAGCGTCTGCGTCCGGCCCGGGATGTTGCCCGCCACCATCAGCGTCGCGCCGAACTCGCCGAGCGCCCGCGCCGAACCCAGGATGAGCCCCGCGACGACGCCCCGCCGCGCCAGCGGCAGCGTCACGCGCCACAGCACCTCCCACTCCGACGAGCCGAGCGTCCGCGCCGCGTTCTCCAACACGGGGTCGACGCCGGCCACGGCCGCCCGCGACGCCTGCACCATCAGGGGCAGCCCGACTATCGCCGAGGCGATGGCCGCCGCCGGCCACGTGAAGACTACCCGAACGTGGAACCACTCGACCACGGGGCTGCCCCGCCCCAGCGCGAGCAGGAGGAAGTAGCCGAGGACGCTCGGCGGGAGCACGAGGGGCAGGAAGATGACGGTCTCGCAGAGCATCTGCCCGCGGAACTTGTAGCGCCCGAACAGAACCCCGAGGGCGAGCCCTATCACGAAGAGCACGGCGGTCGCCACGGCCGTCACTTGCAGCGAGAGCTGTAGCGCAGACCAGTTCATTTGAACGGCTCCTCGCCCGGCAGCACGAACCCGTACCTGCGCATCACGCCGCGCCCCTGCGCGGAGTTGACGAAGGCGGCGAAGCGCCGCGCCTCCTGCTCGTGCTTCGCCCCTTTGACGACGGCCAGAGCCTGGTCGAGGGGCCTGTGCATCTCTGCGGGTATCAGCACCCAGCGCCCCCCGCTCTGCGTGCTGAGCGAGAGCGCGACGACGGCCGCGTCCGCGTTGCCGCTCTCTGCGTACTGCAACGTCTGGCTGATGTTCTCGCCGTAGACGAGCTTCTGCGCGACGGCCTCCCAGACGCCGGCCGTCTGTAGCGCCTCGCGCGCGGCCAGGCCGTAGGGGGCGTGCTCGGGGTTGGCGATGGCGACCTTTTTGAATTCGGGCCGCGCGAGGTCTTCGACCCGTTCGAGCTTGAGCGCGCTGTCTTCGCGCGTCCAGAGCGTGACGCGCCCCTGCGCGTAGAGCGCCTTCGTGCCGGGGATGATGAGGCCCCGCCGCTCCAGCCCTTCGACGAAGGAGACGTTGGCCGCGGCGAAGAGGTCAACGGGCGCGCCCTGCTCGATCTGCTGCGTCAGTTGCCCGGTCGAGCCGAAGTTGAAGGTGACTTTAGTCCCGTCCTGCTGCTCGAAGAGCCTGCCGATCTCCTGAAAGGCCGGCGTGAGGTCGGAGGCGGCCGAGACGGTGAGCGTCCGCGGCCCTGTGCTCACGCCGGCTTCGCCCCGACACCCGGCAAGCAGGGCGGCGGCGCAGACGACAAGCGTGAGCAGGCGCGCGCGGCGCCGGAGACGCGGGTCGCTGGTCGGGCTAACCGCGCGCCCTGTTTCCGGCGTGGACGATGGTGCCGACATGCTCGCCCTCCAGCGCGGCCTTGATGCGTTCCGGGTGTCGGCCGTTGACGATCTGGATTGACCGCATCAGCCGGGCGTTCTCAAGCAGGTTTATCAGGATGCGCTCGAACGGCAGCGACTCGAACCCGCGCCGCCTCAACTCCGTGGTGTCGATTTCGCGGATGAGCTGGGCGCCCGCGTGCTCGCGCGGGTCGCGGTCGTAGAGGCCGTCCACGTCCTTCACCAGCGTGAAGGTCTTGCAGCCGAAGCACTCCGCGAGCAGGAACGAGCCGGCGTCCGAGCGGTGCGGCGGGATGCGCCCGCTCTCCGGCAGGTGCTCCCAGAGCGAGTAGGGCGGGTCGCCGTTGAAGACCACGCCGGGCGCGCTCGCGATGAAGAGCGGCAGGAGGTGGCCGAAGATTTCGGGCGGGATGGCGACGACGCCGTGGGGCGAGAGCAGCGTCCCCAGGATGTGCGCGTTGCCGAGCGAGTCGGCCACGGCCAACTGCGCCAGCACGCCGGTCGGCAGCCCCAGGTCGATGCCGATGGAGAAGACGTGCCTGCTCCTCACGCCGCCGCCCGTGCCGATGATCAGCTTCTTCGTCTTGAGGCATTCGGCCAGCGCCTCGACGACGGGGTAGACGACGGCCCGCCCCGCGTCCATCACGGAACGGCCGCCGATCTTAATCACGTGCGCCTCGGGGAGCATCTTGAAGACGGGGGTCTCGGTCGTCCTCTGCACCTCCCTGTCCACGAGGCTCTCCCGCATGAGCATCGATTCGACGTGGTGACGGCCGTCCGTCTCTTTCGCTGAGTCGCTCAAGATTGCGCGTTCTCCTTCCCGGGTGATGAACTAAATGAACGCCGCGCGTAATTCCGCCGCGGAGCGGCGGCTGAGTTTAGCCCGGCCTTTCAAGGCCGGGGCCGCCGTGAATTACGGAGGTGCCGCGTCGCGTCGGCGACGCCTGAGCCGGCCCGCCACGTTCCGGCGTCGCTGACGCGACGCGGCGGCGTGTCTTTGCCGCCGACCCGGCCTTGAAAGGCCGGGCTAAATTCAAGCGCCGCTGACGCGGCGGATGTGCCACTCAGTCGGAGGTGATGATGGTGCCGACGTGCTCGCCGTCGAGCGCACGGGTCAGGTTGCCGCGCTCAAGGCCGTTGATGATCTGGATGGAGCGCCGGTGGGTCGCGTTCCTCATCAGTCCGAGGACGCTGCGCTCGACGACCACGTCCCGCAGGTCGAGTTCTTCCAACTCGGCGACGGTTATCTTCGGGATGAACTTCGCGCCGCGCTCCTTCTTCGGGTCGGCCGTGTAGAGCCCCTTCTCGTCCTTCACGAAGATCATCGAGCGCGCGCCGAAGACCTCGCTCACGAGGTAGCTGCCGGTGTCCGTCCGGTGCGGCGGGATGCGGCCGACCGAAGGGTTGGTGTGCCAGTAGATGTAGGGCGGCATGCCGAAGAAGATGACCGCGCCGCGCTCGGCGAGGTAGTGCGGCAGTTGCGCGAACTGCGCGGGCTCGATGAAGGGGATGCCGTGCTTCGCCAGGAGGTAGTTGAGCATCCGCGCGTTCTGCATGCTGACGAAAGTCCCGAGCACGCTCAGCACGCCCGTCGGGAGCCCGAGGTCGAGCCCGACGCTGTAGGCGTGGCGCGCGCGCGTGCCCGCGCCGGTGCCGATAATCATCTTGTGCCGCCGGAGGTTCTCGACGACCTCTTCGATCAGGGGGAAGACGGCCACGCGCCCGCGGTCGATGAAACTCTGCCCGCCGATCTTGACGACGTTGGCCTCCGGGAGAATCTGCACGGCCGGCTGCTCGCCGGTCTGCGCCATCAGGCGCCCTTCGTCGAGGGAGCCTGTCAACAGTGATTTGCCGAGTTCGGTAAGTAGGTTGTCCTGCATCTGTCGTCGTCGCTCGCTGCGGTTTGAAGTGCGCCTCAGGGTTTATCGGCCGGCGGCACGCGCACGGGGCTGAGCACGTACGTCTCCTCGAACTCGAACTCCCCGTCCAGCCCGCCGAACGTCTCCGCCGCCCAGACTTCCAGCTCGCCCAGGACTTCCGCGCGGGTCTCCGCGGAGACCGGCAGTCCGCCGAGCCCCGTCAGGCTGCGCCACGAGTCGAGCGACCGCCGCGGGCTCGACGAAGCCTCCCACGCCGCCACGGGCACGGGCTCAAGGATTTCCGCGCCGAGCCGTTCGCACGCGTCGAAGAGCCTCTGGTTGCGACGCTCACCGCGCCTGCCTTTCAAACCGCGGCGGCGCAGGCGCTCGTTCATCTCCTGCGCCATGCGCTCCCTCACGCTGCCGGGGGTTCGCTCCACCCTGCCGAGGGCGACGGTCGCGCCGCCCGGCGAGGCGAGGCGAAAAATCTCCGCGGCGACGTGCTCGGGCTCAAGCAGGTGCACCGCGCGCGAGCTGAAGATGACGCCGGCCGCGCCGTCCGCGAACGGCCACGTCGCGTTGGCGTCGGCCCGGATGAGTGCGTGACTCTCCCCCGAACCGAGCCGGCGCATAAACTCTCTCAGCATGCCCTGGGAGAGGTCGAAGCCGACGTAGCGGGCCGGCCCGACCAGCCACTGCCCTATCTGACCCGTGCCGCAGCCGACCTCGACGACCAGGCCGCCCGCGTGCGCCGCGCCCATCTCGACAATCTTTCCCGCCACGGCGCGGCAGCACTCGTCGGGGAGCCCCGTCCGCCGGTCGAAGAATCCCGCCTGACCGTCGAACAGTTCGGGGCCGGCGCCGCCGGAATCCGCGCGCGTGATTACGGGGTCTTTGCGCATGTCGCTCGGTTCCGCCTGAGGGCTTTTCAAAGGGACTGACGCGAACGTTTCGAGAGGTAGCGCGAAAGGCTGGTATTATGTCCGTCACTGCAACGAGCTGAGGCGACAGAATACAGTATGCCGGACGGGCGGGCAATCATTAGTTTTTCCGGCGGAGGGCGATGACGATCCTGGAGACTGAGGCGCTGACGCGCAGGTTCGGAGGGCTGACGGCCGTGGACGCCCTGACCGTCTCGGTCGGGCGCGGCGAGGTCTTCGGGCTCCTGGGGCCGAACGGCGCGGGCAAGACGACGGTCATCAAGATGCTGACGACGCTTTTGCCGCCGACCTCGGGCGTCGCGCGGGTCGCGGGCTTCGACGTGGCGCGCAGGCCCGGCGACGTGCGGCGCCGCATCGGCTACGTGCCGCAGATGCTCTCGGTGGACGGCGCGCTCACCGGCTACGAGAACCTGCTCATCTTCGCAAGGCTCTACGACATCCCCCGCGCCGAGCGCGAAGGGCGCGTGCGCGGGGCGCTCGCGCTCGTCGGGCTCGAAGACGGCGCGGGCAGGCTCGTGCGGCAGTATTCGGGCGGGATGATTCGGCGCCTGGAGATCGCACAGTCGACGCTCCACCGCCCGCCGCTCCTGTTTCTGGACGAGCCGACGGTCGGCCTGGACCCGATAGCGCGCAAGGCCGTCTGGGAGCACATCCACAGGCTGCGCGAAGAGTTCGGGACGACCATCTTCCTCACGACCCATTACATGGAGGAGGCCGAACACCTCTGCGGCCGGGTGGCCATCATCCACCGCGGGAAGATCGTCGCGGACGACACGCCCGCGCGGCTCAAGGCGTCCGTCGGCAACCCGCAGGCGACGCTCGGCGACGTCTTCATCCACTACGCGGGCGACACGCTCGACTCGGGGGGCAGCTACCGTGAGACTTCAAGAGGAAGACGCGCGGCAAGGCGTCTCGGCTGAGCCGTACGCGCCCGCGGGCGCCGGCCTTTCGTCGAGGGTCGGGGGGTTCTTCGTCAAGACGCTGACGATAGCCGAGCTGGAAGTGCGCAAGCTGCGGCACGACTTCACCGAGCTCATCACGCGCGCCGTCCAACCCGTCCTGTGGCTCGTGCTGTTCGGCGGCGTCTTCGCGCGCGCGCGCGTCATCCCGACCGGCGGCCTGCCCTACCTCGACTTCATGGCCCCCGGCATCCTGGGCCAGAGCGCGCTCTTCGTCTCCATCTTTTACGGCGTCGGCATCCTCTGGGAGCGCGACCTCGGCATCACGAACAAGTTTCTCGTCAGCCCCACGCCGCGGTCGGCGCTCGTGCTCGGGAAGGCCCTGTCGGCCGGCGTGCGCGCGCTCTCGCAGGCCGTCATCATCTACGCGGTGGCGCTGTTGCTGGGAGTCAGGCTGAGCTGGAACCCTCTGGCGCTGGCGGGCGTGGCGGCGGCGGTCGTGCTCGGCGCGGCGCTGTTCGCGACCTTCTCGCTCATCATCGCGTGCCTGGTGAAGACGCGCGAGCGCTTCATGGGCATCGGCCAGTTGTTGACGATGCCCCTCTTCTTCGCGAGCAACGCCATCTACCCCATCGAACTGATGCCCGGGTGGCTGCGCGTCGTCTCGCGCGTCAACCCCCTGAGCTACGAGGTGGACGCGCTGCGCGCCCTGATGCTTCAGGACGGGGTCAGCGCCTTCGGCCTTACCGCCGACTACGCCGTGCTGCTGTTCACGACGGCCGTCCTCGTCCTCGTCGGCGCATACCTCTACCCGCGCGTCATCCTCTGACGCTTCGGCTACGGCGCGGCCCGCGCCGGGTTCGGCCGGGCGCACTGTTTAGCAAGCGGCGCCCCTTAGTCTTTCCCGGCCTTCGCCAACCAGACGCCGTGCCCCTCGTCGCCTTTCGTGACGTAGGCGACGAAGAGTTCTCCGGCGGCTTCGGCCGCCGCGGGCAGCTCGCCGACGGCCGCGACGGCCGCGGCCGTCGAGGCGCTGTCGTCGCCGTCGAGCCGCGCCCGCATCGCGGCGGGCGCGGCCCCGTCAACGCCCTCCCACACGGCGGTCAGGCCGCCCCCTTCGCCCTTGAGCAACGCGGGCGTGCCGCGGGCCGCCGTCTCGGCCAACACGCGCCTCGGTGAGAAGGTGCGACCGCCGTCGAGCGACTCCGACCAGTAAAGGCCGGGCCGTCCCGCCTCGCCCGCCGTGTACCAGAGCACGCGCAGTGAGCCGCCCGCGCCGGCCGCGAGCGCCGGGCCGGAGACGGGGCAGCCCTGTAACTCCCAGCGGTCGTCGCTCACGACGGAGGCGGGAGAGAAGGTCTGCCCGCCGTCCGTGGAGGATGCGACCGCGATGTGCCGGAAGTTGCCGGGCAACACCTGACGCCAGCCGACGTAGACGCGCCCTCCCTCCCCGACCGCGAGCGACGTTTTACAGCACGGGCAGACCTCGCCGGCAACTTTCTGATTCGGAGAGAAGGTGCGCCCGCCGTCCGCCGAGGAGGCGAAGTAGACCACGCGGTTGCTCTCCGTGTGCACGTGCGAAGGGGCCTTCGCGGGGTCGGCCTGCACGGGCTTGACGTCGCGCTCGTCGAGCCACGCCACGTAGACGCGCCCGTCGCCCGCGACGGCGAGCGAGTGCATCCCGTGGCCGCACGGCCTCGCGTCGTCGTTGACCTTAGACGGCGCGAAGAAGCTGCGCCCGCCGTCGCGCGAGGCCGAGAGGTAGAGCGTCTCGGCGTGCGGCGCGCCTTCGTCGCGCGCCGTCCACCCGACGTAGACCGTGCCGTCCGGCGCGACCGCGACCGCCGGCCGGTCTCCGCGCCAGGCGGTGGCCTCGCCCGCGTTCGGGTTGACGCGCGCGGGTTGCCCGAGCCGCCTCCCTCCGCCGTCGAAGTGCGCGAGCCACACGTCCGCCTCCTTGCCGCGGTGCTCGACCCACGCCACGTAGACGGTGCCGTCGTGTGCGGGCGCGGCGGCCGGCTCGGCCGCGTCCGTCCTCTCCGCGGAGACGCGTACGGCCTCGTCCGCCGAATCACGGCTCGTCGGCTCGGTCTGTGCCCTCCGAGTCTCAAGGCGCACACACGCCGATAGAAACAGCGCCAGCAGTAGGCCGCAGCAGGCGGCAGTCCCCCTTCTCATCACGCGAGTCCTCATCAGAAGTTGAGCCGCAGGCCGGACCGTATCTGGCGCGGGCTGTCGGCGGCGTTCGGGCATGGCTTTGGGTCGTCGGGCGAAAAGCTGTTGAAAGCGCCGGCGGGCGCGCGCATTATACACGCGCCGGGGCGAGCCGGAAGAGGAAGCTTAGGCTTTTACCACCCTGTTGCGGAAAAGGGGGAGGGGCGCGCGGCCGGGGCGACGTTTATGGGTGAGGCGATGTCGGACGTGCGGGCGGATTTCGACCGCCTCGCGCTGCTGTCGGGCGAGGGGTGGGACCACAACGCCCACTACCACGACTTCCTCGCGCGGCACATCCCCGCGCCCTGCCGGGAGGCGCTCGAAATCGGCTGCGGCACGGGCGCGTTCTCGCGCCTCCTGGCGAAGACTTCGGGGCGCGTGCTCGCCCTCGACCTGTCGCCGAACATGATAAGTCTCGCCCGAGAGAGGTCTGCGCAGTTCCCGAACATCGACTTCGAGGTCGCGGACGTGCTGGCGCTGGAACTCCCCGCCGGGAGGTTCGACTGCGTCGCCACCATCGCCACGCTACACCACCTGCCCGTCGAAGAGGTTCTGCCGAAGCTGAAGCGGGCGTTGAAGGCGGGCGGCGTGCTGCTCGTCCTCGACCTGTTTCAGGCCGAGGGGCTCTCCGACGCGTTCAGGGGCGCCCTGGCCGTGCCGCTGAGTCTCGGGTTGAGGCTGGTCAGGCAAGGCCGCCTGCTGCCGCCGCGCGAGGTGCGCCGCGCGTGGGACGAACACGGGCGGCACGACTCCTACCTCACGATGGCGCGCGTGCGCGAACTCTGCGCCGGGATGCTTCCCGGGGCGCTGGTGACGAGACACCTGCTGTGGCGCTACTCCGTCGTCTGGAGGAAGGCCGCGTGACGCTCCGGAAGGAAGCGCCGCGTCGAGAATCCGGCCTAACGGCCGTTCCATTCTCAAGACGGGCAGGCGCGGCGCCGCCTTGACCGCCGGAGAAGCGCGTAATTACAATGTGGCTATGAGGACGCGCATCGTAAAGATCGGCAATTCGCAGGGTGTCCGCATCCCGAAGCTGCTGCTGGAGCGCAGCAACCTGGCCGAGGAGGTCGAGCTGGAGGCGGAGGATGGCCGAATCATCATCAGCTCCACGAGGCAGCCCCGGCACGGCTGGGAGCACGCGTTCCGCGCGATGGCCGAGCGCGGCGACGACTCGCTGCTCGACGGCGGCCCGCCCGTCCAAACGCGGTGGGACGAGGACGAGTGGCAGTGGTAGTCAAACGCTTCGAGGTCTATCTCATTACCCTCGACCCTACCGTCGGCGGCGAAATCCGGAAGACACGTCCCTGCCTCGTCATCTCGCCGGACGAGATGAACCGCTTCATCAAAACCGTTATCGTCGCCCCGATGACCACGAAGGGCGCCTCTTACCCGACGAGGGTGCCGTGCAAGTTTCAGGGGAAGCAGGGTCAGGTCGTGCTCGACCAGATTCGCACTGCGGATAAGACCCGCCTCGTCAGAAGGCTCGGCAGGATCGACAAGCAGACCCGGGAGGAAGTCTTGACCGTCCTGGGCGAAATATTCGCCCCCTAGGCGCGCCATAGAGGTCGCCGGCGGGTCGGAAGTTCTTTAAAGAAGTGGAGGCGCGGGGGTCTTGACGCGGCACATCGGCATCGTGGCGGGGAGCGCGGAGGGGGCGGCGCTGTGCTACCGGACGATCTGTCTGGAGGCGCCGGCCGTGCTGGGCGAGCATAACCACCCGGAGATCACCATGAACTCGGTGCCGCTGGCCGGGCACATGCGCTACGTGCGCGCGGGCGACTGGGAGGGGCTGGCCGGAGTCCTCCTGGAGTCCGCGCGGAAGGTCGCGCAGGCCGGGGCCGCCTTCGCCATCTGCCCGGACAACACCTACCACCAGGCGTTCGAGTACCTGCTACCGCGCTCGCCCGTCCCTTGGATACACATCGCGGAGGCGGTCGCCGAAGAGGCGCGGCGGCTGGGCTACGCGCGGCTCGGCATCCTCGGGACGAAGTACCTGACCGAAGGCCCAGTCTACCCCTCCACCCTGGAGGGGTTCGGGATTGCGAGCGAGATTCCCGACGCCGAAGACAGGGACCGGATCAACCACATCATCTTCGACGAGTTGGTCAACGGCCTCTTCCCCGAAGCCTCGCGCCTGTACCTGAACGAGGTGGCGGGCAAATTAAAAGGGCGCGGGTGCGACGCGGTCGTCCTCGGCTGCACGGAGATACCCCTCATCGTGCGGCCGGACGACACGCCCCTGCCCACGCTGGATTCGACGCGCCTGCTTGCGAGGGCCGCGTTGAGGCGGGCCGTTGGCGGTTAAGCGAGCCCGCCGCCGGCTCGTCTTCGACACGCCTACAACTGAGGAGGCACCGGGATGGAGACGCCGAAACTCGGCAACACCTCGCTCATGCTGTCCGTCGTGCTGTGGGGCACGCTGCTCGGGGGGATCGCCTACTCCCACCTCGTCTACTTCCCCGTCTACCTGTCGGCGCTGCCCGACTCGGCGGTCGTCGTCAACGGGCCTTACGGCCTGAACGAGGCGACCTTCTGGGCGACCATCCACCCGCCGCTCATCCTCTCGCTCGCCTTCGCGCTCGCCGCGAACTGGAGGCTGCGTGCGCGGCGCAGGCTCATCGCCGTCAGCTTCGCGGTCTACCTGCTCGTGCTCGTCGTCTCCGCCGCCTACTTCATCCCCGAGCTGGGGAACTTCGCGCGCAGCCCGCAGTCGGGCGTGCCGCCCGCGGAGTGGCTGGCGCGCGGGCGGCGCTGGCAGAGGTTGAGCTGGGCGAGGGGCGCGGTGATGTACGCCTCGTTCCTGCCCCTCCTGTTCGCGCTGACGAGGCCGGCCGGCGCCCCGCGAGGGGAGGCGGCGGGGGCCGCGCCCGCCGTCTAAACGAACACGCCGCGAGTTCTATCCACGTTCTTACTGACTCTCGTGCCCGGCTCCGCGGCGTTTGACACACACTTTTCAGTCGAGCAAGACGACTTCGTCAACCGACACCGACCGGGGGGATTCTCATGCCCGACTTTCACGCCGAGCCTTACCTGTATCTCGCGGGGCTGACGCACAAGGCCGCGCTCATCGCGTGGGGCGGCTTCTACTTCCGCGTGCGCAGCCGCCGCAACGGCGACGAGTGGAAGCTCGTCGACGACAGCGACCTCGACCACGTCCACCCGCCGCGCCGCGAGTCCATCGGCGCGCGCAGCGAGCCGTTCGGCGCCGCGCGCGTCGAAGTCTTCGACGCCGCGGGCAAGCTCGCCGGCTGCGCCGAGACGACCACGACCAACCACGCGTGGGTCACGGGGCTCGCGCCCGACACCGAGTACACCTACCGCGTCGTCGTCGGCGGCGAGGAGTGGGCCGCGGGCGAGCGGCGCGACTGGGTGGTGGACGCGGAGGGGCAGGGCCTCAAGCTGAACGGGGGCCGCTACGACAACCGCTTCCGCACGCACCCGCACCCCGAAGAGCGCGCGCCCGTCACCTTCGCCGTCATCGGCGACTTCGGCATCGGCGTGCGCAAAGCCTCGACGCCGAGCCGCGTCCAGCGCGAGGTCGCGGAGGCTTTGGACAGGGCGGTGGGCGCGCGCGGCGTGCGCCTGCTGCTCACGACCGGCGACAACATCTACGCCGGGAAGACTCTGCTCGGCCTCCCCTTCGGCGCCACCGGCGACGAGGACGACGACTGGTTCTTCACCTTCTACCAGCCCTACCGCTACGTCATCAACCGCGTCCCCGTCTACCCCGCGGTCGGCAACCACGACTCGGGCGAGACCGAGGCGAGCGACGACCGCCAGCAGCTCATCGACAACTTCTTCCTCAACGAGCGCTTCACGGGCGAGGAGTCGGCGGGGCGCTCCTCCATCGGGCCGGGGCTGATGTACCGGTTCGGCTACGGCGCCGACGTGGAGTTCGTCTGCGTGGACACGTCGCGCCAGTCGAGCCTCTTCGGCGAGAGGTTCTTCGAGCACAAGAACCACGCCTCCTTCCTCGACGCGTCCTTCCCCGCCGACGAGGGGGGCGTCCGGCCGTGGCGCATCCCCTTCACGCACCACCCGCCCTTCTGCGCGGGGCCGCGGCACGGGAACTCGAAATCTTTAATCAGGCACATGCTGCCGCTGTTCAAGCGCGCGGGCGTGCGGGCCGTCTTCAGCGGGCACGAGCACAACTTCCAGCACTCGCGCGTCGAGGGCATCGACTACTTCATCACGGGCGCGGGCGGCAAGGTGCGTCTGGAGCCGCCCTCCGACTTCGCCGAAGCGCACACGGACTGCTGGGCGGCGGCGGGCAACTTCCTCGTCGTCGAGGTCTCGGCCGAACGGATGGTCGTGACGGCGTTCGGCGCCCCCGGCCCGGACGGCCGTGTGAGAGAGCTTCAGACCTTCGACCCCGCGGGCCATCGTGCGGCCTCGACCTTCGTCATCGGCCGCGAGTGAGAAGACCGCACGCGCCGTCACGCCTTCAGCATCCGCCGCGGCAAATCTTCGTCACCGGGGTGTAAAGTTTTTTTCTGCGACCCGGTCAGTTCGGCGGGGGGCGTTTAACCACAGAGGCACAGAGTACGCAGAGGGGGCACGGAGACATCCCTCTGTGTAACCTCTGAGTCCTCTGTGCCTCTGTGGTTAAACGCCCCCGCACCAGGCTCAAGGTTGAGCTACAGCGGCGTTCGTGCGGGTGCGACCGCTGAGCCGGGAGCGCGGGCATCCAGCCCGCCATGAGCGCGAAAGCGCGAAGGCCGTGAGACTCTACACCTCACCGTCGAGGGAGAGCGCCTCACGGCGAAGCGTGCTTCAGCACGCTTTGGCGGGCAGGATGCCCGCGCTCCCGGCTGGCGGTCGCGTTCGTGTGAACGCCGCTGTAAGGCTGATGAAAGCAATACTTTTTCTTCCACGACGCCATGCGCGCGTGAAACAACGCGCGTTAATTGGCTCCAACTTTCCTTGCGGGGGTTTTATCGGATGAGAGTTCTCGTGACCGGGGGGACGGGCGTCATCGGCGAGGGCCTGCTCCCGGCGCTCGTCGGGGCCGGCCACACCGTGCGCCTGCTGTCGCGCGGGGCCGGGGAGGACGCGCAGCGCTGGCCGGCGGAGGTCGAGCCGTTCGCGGCGGACGTGACCGACGTGTCGAGCCTGCGCGGCGCGGCCGAAGGCTGCGGCGCCGTCGTCCACGTCACGGGCATCGTGGACGAGTCGCCGCCCGCGCTCACCTTCGAGCGCGTCAACGTCGCGGGCACGCGCAACGTCCTGGCCGAAGCGGCGCGCGCCGGACTCAAGCGCTTCGTCTACGTCTCCTCGCTCGGCGCCGAGCGCGGCCGCTCCCGGTACCACCGCTCGAAGTTCAAGGCGGAGGAGTTGGTGCGCGCGTCCGGTTTCGACTGGCTCATCCTGCGCCCGGGCAACGTCTACGGCCCGGGCGACGAGGTCATCTCGACGCTCCTGAAACTCGTGCGCGCGCTCCCGGCCGTGCCCGTCATCGACGCGGGCGACCAGCCCTTCCAACCCGTCTGGTACGAAGACCTCGGGCGGGCCATCCTCCGCGCCGTCGAAACCCCGGCGCTCAAACGCGAGACTTTAGAGCTGGCCGGCGAAGAGACGACGACCACGAGCGACATCATCGAGCGCCTGTCGGCCATCACGGGGCGGACGGTCGCGCGCGTGCCCGTCCCTTCGTTTCTGGCCTCGCTCGGCGTGCGGCTCGCGGAGGGCACGCAGCTCGAAAAGCTGCTCGGCATGAAGCTCCCGCTCAACGACGCGAAGCTGAAGATGCTCCTCGAAGGGAACTTCATCGAGCACCCTTCCGCGAACGCGCTGACCGCGCGGCTCGGGGTCAAGCCGACGACGCTCGACGCCGGGCTGGCGAAGCTCGCCGACTCCGTCCCCGAGCAGTTGCCCTCCGAAGGCGTCGGGCCGCTCCGCCGCAAACGCTTCTGGGCCGACATCAACGGCAGCCGCCACACGGCGACGGCGCTGGTCGAAGAGTTCCGCGCGCGCTGCGCGGAGGTGATGCCTCTGGAGTTCTCGGCCGAGCCGGGCACGCCGCGCACGGTCGAGGAGGGCGTCACGCTCACGCTCGGGGTGCCCGTGCGCGGCAACGTGCAGGTGCGCGTCGAGGAGGTCGCGCCGCGCCGCGTCACCTTCTCGACGGTCGAGGGGCACATGCTCGCCGGGATGATTCAGTTCACCGCGAGCGGCGACCGGCGGAAGTCCGTCCGCTTCCTCGTCGACATCCACGCGCGCGCGGCCACGGGGCTCGACCTGCTGGCGATGAGCGCCGTCGGGGATTCGCTCCAACAGACGAACTGGGAGGAGGTCGTCACGCGCGTCGTCCAACTCAGCGGCGGCGCGGCCCCGCTCGGCGTGCAGAGCGAGACCCAGACGCTCGACGACGAAGAGGCCCGCCGCGTCGAGCGCCGCCTCACCGACCTCATCAACCGCCGCAAGCGCGCCGAAGTCGAGACGCCTGACAAGAGCCTGCCCGAGCCCGCCCCGCGCAAAGGGACTGCGAAGAAGCCTTCCAAGCGCACCCCGCTCAAAGCCACGATCAAGGTTGGTAAGGGTTGAGGCCAACCACGAGCGCTTTCGACACAGAGACACGGAGACACAGAGACACGGATTCACCTTCAGTTCTCTTCAAGCCGTGTCTCTGTGTCTCTGTGGTTAATCCTATCCAGTCACACTCAACTGTAAATCGCTATCGACCTGCCCGCCAAACTGCCCGCCAAGCCCCAGCACTCCTAAAGCGGGACACCACCTGTCTCCGTCTCGCTGTGGTTAATTGTCATTTCAGTCACATCCGACTGCAAGTTGCTATAAGTCGTGATAGTCAACGCCCGCGCGAACCTCAGGAAGGTTCGCGCGGGCTCTGTTTCGTGACGTGAAGGCGGGGTTACGCCGTCGGCTGTTTTTGGTAGAGGTATTTTTGGAAACCCTTAAAGGCGCTCTTGGCCTCTTGCGTCCCGCCGAGGTCGGCCACCCCGTCGGCGATTGAGTTCTGGTATTTGAGCTTGAGCAGCGGCGTCAACTTCTCTTCGTCCAACTCCTCCACCCCGACGTGTACGTAGTGCGAGAGGACGAAGTCGAGGAAGATTTGTTGCTTCGTGGTGAAGCGGGTGCTGATTTCGGCCTTCGCCTTTGCCGCGCGCTCCTCACGGCTGAGCGGGGGCAGCGCGTAGGCGACGTAGGCGAGCACGTCGAAGAGGTCGCTCTGTTCGGCGTCGATGATGCGTTGCATCTCGGCCATCTTCTCCCCGTCGAAGCCCTTCTCGGCCAACCCTTGCAGGAGCCGGGCGCGCGTGATGGGGTCGCTCCAGATTTCGCGCAGTTGCGTCTCGTCCTTGAAGAACTCCGGTAACTGGCCGAAGAGTGTTTCGACGAACTGCTGCGCAGACATCTGCGTCCCATCCGGGCGCCTGAAGGTCGTGTTCATCGTGTAGCGGATGGTGCGCTCCTTGCCGTCGGCGAGTTTCACTTGGATTTTGGGCCGCGGCGGGGTTTTGGGCCGCGGTCCCGGCGGGCCGGCCGGCGGAGGAGGCGGCTGCGGGCTCGCCTCCGGTTCCAGCGGCTCGCCGTCCCAGTCCGGGTCGTTGAAGTGTTCGTGCGCGCGGACGAAGTCGTAGATGGTGAAGTAGTCTTTGCCCTCGAAGAGGCGCGTGCCGCGCCCGATGATCTGTTTGAACTCGATCATGGAGTTAACGGGGCGCATCAGGACGATGTTGCGGACGTTGCGCGCGTCCACGCCGGTCGAGAGTTTCCGCGAGGTGGTGAGCACGGTCGGGACGCGCTTCTCGTTGTCCTGAAACGCGCGCAGGTATTCTTCCCCCAGCTTGTCGTCGGCCGCGGTGACGCGGACGCAGTAGTGTGGGTCGCGGCTCTTCTTGAACTGGTTGACGAGGTCGCGCACGAGCGCGGCGTGCGGCTGCGTGGCGCAGAAGACGAGCGTCTTCTCATCCTGATTAATCTGCGACATGAAAATCTCGACGCGCGCCCGCTCTCGCTCCCTGATGACGATGACGCGGTTGAAGTCCTTCTCCGTGTAGAGGCGGCCGGGCTCCGCCTCGCCCTCGACCAGCGTGTCGCCGGGCGTGTAGACGTACTCGTCGAGCGTCGTGGTGAACTGCTTCACCCGGAAGGGCGTGAGGAAGCCGTCGCCGGTGCCCTCCTTGAGGGAGTAGGTGTAGACGGGCTCGCCGAAATAGGCGTAGGTGTCCACGTTGTCCGTACGCTTGGGCGTGGCGGTCAGGCCGAGCTGGACGGCGGGCTTGAAGTAGTCGAGGATTCCGCGCCACTGACTCTCGTCGTTGGCGCCGCCACGGTGGCACTCGTCGATGACGACGAAGTCGAAGAAGTCGGGCGGGTATTCGCCGAAGTAGGGCGAGGGTTGGCCGTCCTTCGGCGGGCCGCTCATGAACGTCTGAAAGATGGTGAAGAAGATACTGCCGTTCTTCGGGACTCTCCCCTTCCTGCGGATGTCTTCGGGCTCGATGCGGACGAGCGAGCCGGGGCTCGCATCGTCGAAGGCTGTGAAGGCCAGATATGCCTGGTCGGCGAGGATGTTGCGGTCGGCGAGGAAGAGTATCCGGGGGCGGCGCGTGGGCTCGCGCGAGAGGTTCCAGCGGCTCTGGAAGAGTTTCCAGGCGACCTGGAAGGCGACGAAGGTCTTACCGGTGCCGGTGGCGAGCGTGAGCAGGACGCGCGTGCATTCGGCGGCGACGGCGTCGAGCACGCGCTCGATGGCGATGTCCTGATAGTAGCGCGGCTGGAAGTACCCGCCGCGGTCTTCGAAGGGCACGGCGGCGAAGCGGTCGCGCCAGTCGTTGGGCTCGGCGAAGGTGAGCGCCCAGAGTTCTTCGGGCGTGGGGTAGCGCGGCTCCCTGCCCTCCCTGCCGGTGAGCATGTCTACCTGGTAGACGCCGCGGCCGTTGGTGGAGTAGGCGAAGCGGACTTTGAGCTTGCCGGCGTAGTTCTTCGCCTGATCGACGCCTTCGGTGAGCGGCAGGCGGAGGGCCTTCGCCTCGACGACGGCGAGTTTGCGGTCGCGGTAGACGAGCACGTAATCGGCGGTGAGGGCTTTGCCGCGCCGCCCGGCGACGCCTTCGAGCGGCCCGAGGGTGATGGGGTACTCGCGGCGGACGCGGCTGCCTTCGACGACGCCCCATCCGGCCTCTTTTAAGGCCGGGTCAATGTACTCGGCTCTGGTTTCGGCTTCGTTCATGGCGGTGAACTACGTCCTTGTGCCGGGAGCGCGGGCATCCTGCCCGCCAAAGCGTGCTTCAGCACGCTTACCCCTGAAGCTTTATTCCTCAACGTCGAGGTATTAAGTCTCTCTGCCTTCGCGCTGCGCGCTCATGGCGGGCAGGATGCCCGCGCTCCCGGCATCACTCAGAGTTCGCCCGTGAAGGCTTTATGAAGCAGAGACTTTTTCAACTCTTCCAGCGCGGCGAGTTTCCGTCGGTAGACCGATTCTAGGCGTTGCGTTTGCGTTTGAAGAGAGTCAAGTATTTTAACGATTCGCTTCTGTTCACTAAGTGGAGGAAGGGCAAGTTCAAGATTAGACAACATGGTACCTGACACGTTTGGGAACGTTGCTCCGGTACCAAGTTTGTAGATTTCATCCCTCTTTGCGCTGATAAAGTGGTTGATCCAAGGCTGATACTCTTTCGCGCGAATCGCAGCTACACCGCGACCAATGCACGCATCAAAATCAGCGATGTTCATTTTCCCCGTGGTTGAGCCGCGAACGCAAAGAATCAGGTCACCCTTTTTGCAAAGTTTAGTGGGAGAAGTTGTGAATTTAGAACGGAGAGTTTTACCAAACGACCCTGGACTAAATTCTACTGGGCCATTTATAAGCGGCATTCCTTCACCAGTTGTATTGTAGGTTTCTCCGTCTGGACTTTGGCCCATAATTATTTCGCAAACTTCACCGAGCTTTTTTGTCTCCCACCCTCGCTGACTGCTGAAGACAGATTGCATCTCTCTTATGACTTGCATCACCTCTGCGCTTTCGGCGTCTAGTGTGGCGATTTCGGCAAGGGTTTCTTCGGGGCTGCGGTGCGTTGCCACTTCGCTGCGGCTGGGGTTTTTGACAGTAAGGTCAAAGGTCGTCGGGTCAACATCCTTTTTAATATTGACGCTCCAGGACTTCGGCGAGTCGGCGAAGGTCTTTTGGAGCGTGACGAACTCTGCCAGGTCAGCGTCGTTGAGGGGGTTGGTCTTGCCGAGGTTGCGGCCGGGGTTAAGTTGGTAGTACCAGACGCGGCGGGTGGGAGAGCCCTTGTCGAAGAAGAGGACGACGGTCTTGACGCCCGCGCCCTGGAATGTGCCGGAGGGGCAGTCGAGAATCGTGTGGAGGTTGCAGTCCTCAAGCAGCATCTTCCGCAGGCCGACGGAGGCGTTGTCCGTGTTCGAGAGGAAGGTGTTCTTGATGACCACGCCGCCGCGCCCGCCCGACTTCAGCATCTTGATGAAGTGTTGCAGGAAGAGAAACGCCGTCTCGCTCGTGCGGATGGGAAAGTTCTGCTGCACCTCCCTGCGTTCGCTCCCGCCGAAGGGCGGGTTAGCCAAGACCACCTCGAACCTGTCCTTCTCCTGTATGTCGGAGAGGTTCTCCGTCAGCGTGTTGGTGTGGACGATGTTCGGGGCGTCTATGCCGTGCAGGATCATGTTCATGATGCCGATGACGTAGGCCAAAGGCTTCTTCTCCTTCCCGTAGAAGGTGTCCGTCTGAAGCGTCTTGTCCTGCGCGACGCTGCGTTTCGGGTTCTCGCGCTTCAGGTAGTCGAAAGACTCGCAGAGGAACCCGGCCGAGCCGCATGCGCCGTCGTAGATGCGGTCTTTGAGGCGCGGCCGGACGACCTCGATGATGGCGCGGATGAGCGGGCGCGGCGTGTAGTACTCGCCGCCGTTGCGCCCCGCGTTCCCCATGTTCTTAATCTTCGCCTCGTAGAGGTGCGAAAGCTCGTGCTTCTCGTTCTGCGAGCGGAAGCGCAGCGCGTCTATGTGCTCGATGATCTCGCGCAGGTTGTAGCCGCTGGAAATCTTGTTCTTAATCTCCCCGAAAATCTCCCCGACCTTATATTCGAGCGTCTTCGGCCCCGCCGCCCTCTGTTTGAAGCCTTGCAGGTACGGGAAGAGCTTCAGGTTGACGAAGTCGCGCAGGTCGTCGCCCGTCAGGGAGTTGTTGTGGTCGAGCCTGCCGTCACTCCCCTTCGGCGCGGCCCAGCTCTCCCAGCGGTATGGCTCGTCGAGGATGTGCGCGTACCTCTTCCCTTCCAGCTCCGCCTCCAACGCCCTGTCCTGTTCCAGCGCGTCGAGGTACTTGAGGAAGAGGAGCCACGAGGTCTGCTCCGTGTAGTCGAGTTCGGTCGTGCAACCGGCCTCTTTCCGTAACACGTCGTCGATGTTTTTGAATGCCTGTTCAAACATATACGGAAGTTGTGTGGGGTCGCGGCGAGCCGCTGCCGGCCGACGCCGCCGCACGGGCGCGCCGGCCACTCATCCAGATAATAACTTGTCGGGTTTATGTGAAGGCGTCCGGGGACATCACCTTTCAGCCGTATTCGCCCGGACATTCTGCCCTATCCTCTCTACCGGCTCAATCTCAAATTTCAACCTACGCCTCTCCCCTGACAACTCTAAATGTTAACCAACGCCGACGATACACCGGGAATCCGTTGCGCCGGCCTGAAAGTCTCCGGTTCAAACGTGTAAGACAGCCGAGGAGGCGTGAAAGATGATTGTCACGGCGCGACAGGCGGCCGGGGCATGAATGAAATTTATCGGGCGGCCGTAAACGTTGATTGCGCGGGTGTTACTGACGGCCGCGCGGGCGTTTCAGGAGCCCGTGCGGCCTGTACAGATGCCCTCGCGGCCTGTTCGGAAGCCCTCGCGGTCTGTTCGGAAGCCCGCGCGGCTTGTTCGAATGCCCGCGCGGGTTGTTCGAATGCCCTCGCGGCCTGTTTGGAAGGCCGTGCGGCCTGTTCGGAAGGCCGCGCGGGTTGTACGAATGCCCGTGCGGGTTGTACGGAAGGGCGTGCGGGCGAGTCGGGCGGGTGGGGCGGGGTGCGCGCCGGCCGGGCGGGCGCACACTGTTTAACAGCGCGCGGCGAAAAAAGTCTTGCGGCGTACAGAGGGAGGAGTATACTGCGCGCGCTGGACCTCAGCACTCTGGCCTCGCAGACTCACAACCCGCCATAAGGATGTACGCCACGTTCTTTGGCCTTACACAAAGGAGCAATCCGATGCAAAAGTCTGAAACTCGCGTCCTGAACATGCTGAGAAGTGTGCGCCTGCACGGACAGCCGCGTGCGGGCGCCTTCCCCGCCAACTCGCGCGGCGGCGAACTCTACA
This sequence comes from Pyrinomonadaceae bacterium, assembly GCA_036389235.1. Lineage (GTDB taxonomy): Bacteria > Acidobacteriota > Blastocatellia > Pyrinomonadales > Pyrinomonadaceae > QHXN01. The sequence goes on from DASVQJ010000310.1 coordinate 23,361, forward strand.
CCTCCGTGAACACCGTCATCGGGAACATCGAGAGGTTCTCGGGCGAACAGGCCGAGCACGAGCGCAACTTCCGGGAGGCGTCGAAGCTGAAGGATGTCGCCGAAGACTCCTTACGGGACCTGATGGTCTCCATGAACCGCACCGCGCGCTCCATGTCGCGGAGGATGCCGGGGGCGGAAGAGAAGTTCCGCCTGCCTCCCAACAGGGACGGCGTGATGTGGCTCGCCGCCGCCCGCGCCTTCGCCGCCGAAGCCGAGCCCCTCGCCGACGAGTTCGTCAGGCGCAACATGGCGCCCGACTTCGTAGACGACCTCAAGGCGCGCATCCTCGCCGTCGTGCGGGCCGACGACGACCAGGAGAAGGCGGAGTCCGCGCGCATCGAGGCCACGGCCAACCTCGCGGCGGCAATACAGCAAGGGCTGGCGGACGTGCGCGAGCTCGACGCCATCGTGCGTAACACGTACGCGGGCAACGAGGGGGAGCTGGCCGCGTGGGAGAGCGCCAGCCACGTCGAGCGCGCACCGCGCCGCGCGGAGGAGGAGGAGGAAGAGCCCCCGGCCCAGCCGGCGCCCGCACAAAGTTGAACGACGACGCCGTAGGCGTTCTTCAACGCAGAGGCGCGGAGGACGCGGAGGGGGCGCGGAGATTCAACTCTCCGCGCCCCCTCCGCGTCCTCCGCGCCTGCGTTTCAATCCTTGATGCCGAAGACGCGGCGGAGGGCGGACCTCGCGGCCCAGTGGCCGCACATGCCGTGGACGCCGCCGCCGGGGGGCGTGGAGCTGGAACAGATGTAGAGGCGGCGGTTGGGCGTCGAGTAGGGGTCGTAACGGGGGACGGGGCGGGCGAGGAACTGCCGGAGGTCGTTGGCGCCGCCGCCGATGTCGCCGCCGATCATGTTCGGGTTGTGCCGTTCGAGCTGGACGGAGTTGATGGTGTGGCGCGCGATAATCAGGTCGCGGAAGCCCGGCGCGAAGCGCTCGATCTGGTTCTCGATTCGTTCGGTCATGTCCACGTCCGAGCCGTGCGGGACGTGGCAGTAGGCCCAGCCCGTCTGCTTGCCCGCGGGCGCGCGCGTGTCGTCAACCAGGCTCTGCTGCGCGATGAGGACGAAGGGCCGTTCGGGATGCACGCCGCGCCAGACGGCGGCCTCGGCCTCCGCTATCTCCTCGATGGTCGGGCCGAGGTGGACGGTCGCCGCGCGCCGGCACGCCTCCGCGCGCCACGGTATCGGCCCGTCGAGCGCCCAGTCGATCTTGAAGACGCCGGGGCCGTACCTGAACTTTGAGAGGCGCCTCCTGTAACCGCCGGGCAGCTCGCCGCCCGCGATCTCGACCACCTGCCGCGGCGTGAGGTCGAAGAGCACCGCGCGCGAAGGGGGCAGGTCGCGCATGCCCCGCACCGGTCGTGCGGTCTGTATCTCGCCGCCGTGACTCTTCAGGCATTCGGCGAGCGCGTCGATGATCTTCACCGAGCCGCCGCGGACGCAAGGCCAGTTGATGGCGTGCGCCGCGAGCGCGAGCACCATCCCGAAAGAGGCCGTCCCCTTCTTCTCCAGGGGCAGCACCGAGTGCGCGCAGCACCCGGCGAAGAGCGCGCGCGCCTTCCTCCCTTTGAACTTGCCGAAGGCCAGCCCCGTGCACGAGCGCAGCGCCTTGAGCGCGAAGCGGAGCATGAAGAACGGGTGCGCGGGGATGCGCACGGGCTGCAACGTCTCCCGGAAGAACGCGTCGGCGCGCGCGACGAAGGGCCGCATCAACTCCTGGTAGGCGCGCGAGTCCTCGCCGAGCGTCTCGCCCGTCGCCTCCAAAGACTGTAAGAGCTGCGCCGCGTCGCCGTCGTCGAAGGGGTGCGCGAGCGCGACCTCCGGGTAGGCCCACTCGACGCCCCACCTCTCAAGCGGCAGCGTCCTGAAGAAAGGCGAGACGACGCCGACGGGGTGGATGGCCGAGCACACGTCGCTCCGGAAGCCGGGCGCCGTCAGCTCCGCGGTGCGCGCGCCGCCGCCGACGGTCTCCTTCGCTTCGAGCACGCAGACCGAGAGCCCGCGCCGCGCCAGCTCTATCCCGGCGCTCAGCCCGTTCGGCCCCGAGCCGACCACGACCGCGTCGTAACGTTTCTCGCTCATATCAAATTGTTGGTGACGGGGTGGCCCCAAGTTAGCAGCAACGACCGCCCTTTGTGAAGCATCTATACCGCCCGGAAGGATAAAAAAACATTCGCGCGGGCGGCGCCGGGTATTTCGTCGCGCGCGGGTTTGCCCGGCCTTTTCCGAAAGGGTAAGCTGTCACGGACACCCGGAGAACAACGCGAGACGCCGCCGAAGGCGCCGAGAATTTCACCACCCTAAGAGAGACGCAGCCATGCCTAAATTCATCACCCGCACACGCGTGCTCCTGCTCGCGACGGCCGTCGCGGGCTCCGCCGTAGCCATGAAAGTCAACGCCGAGAGCGCAGCCGCCGAGGATTCGGCGCAGGCCGCCCAGACCAACAGCGCGCCGGCGAGCCCGCCGGCCGACAACATCCTCCTGGCCGAGTGGACGGGGCCGCACGGCGGCACGCCGCCCTTCGACCGCGTCAGGGTCGCGGACTTCAAGCCCGCGCTCGAAGCCGCGATGGCCGAGAACCTCGCCGAGGTCGACAAGATCGCCGCGGACAAGTCGGCGCCCGACTTCGAGAACACCATCGCCGCGCTCGAACGCGCCGGGGCCAAGCTCGACCGCGTGACGACCGTCTACGGCGTCTGGTCTTCGACGATGAACTCGCCCGAGTTCCAGGCCGTCCAGCGCGAGATGGCGCCCAGGCTCGCCGCCTTCAACGACAAGATCACGCAGAACGAGGCGCTCTTCAAACGCATCGAGGCCGCCTACAACTCGCCCGCGAAGTCGAAGCTCAGCCCCGAGCAGCAGCGGCTCGTCTGGCTCTACTACACGAACTTCGTCCGCTCCGGCGCCCGCCTCGACGCGCAGTCGAAGGCGCGGCTCTCCGAGATCAACCAGAAGCTCGCCGGCCACTACACGAACTTCAACCAGCACCTCCTCTCGGACGAGAACGACCTCTTCCTCGTCCTCAAGGGCGAGGACGAGCTGGCCGGCCTGCCGCAATCCCTGCGCGACTCGGCCGCGCAGGCCGCCGCCGCGAAGAAGCAGCCGGCGGGCACCTGGGTCATCCTCAACACGCGCTCGTCCGTCGACCCGTTCCTGACCTACTCCGACCGCCGCGACCTGCGCGAGAAGGTCTGGCGCATGTTCGTCAACCGCGGCGACAACGGCGACAAGAACGACAACAACTCGATCATCACGGAGATTCTCCAACTGCGGGCCGAGCGCGCCAAGCTCCTCGGCTTCCCGACGCACGCGCACTGGCGCCTTGAGAACACGATGGCGAAGACGCCCGAGCGCGCGATGGAGCTGATGGAGGCGGTCTGGAAGCCCGCGGTCGCGCGCGTCCGCGAGGAGGTCGCCGACATGCAGGCGCTCGCCGACAAGGAGGGCGCGAAGATCAAGATCGAGCCGTGGGACTACCGCTACTACATGGAGAAGGTCAGGAAGGCGCGCTACGACCTCGACCAGACGGAGGTCAAGCAGTACCTCCAGCTTGAGAAGCTGCGCGAGGGCATCTTCTGGGTCGCGGGCGAGCTGTTCAACTTCAAGTTCACGCCCGCGCCCTCGGTCCCCGTCTACCACCCGGACGTGCGCGTGTGGGAGGTGACCGACAGGACTTCGGGCAGGCACATCGGCCTCTGGTACTTCGACCCGTACCAGCGCGACGGCAAGCGCTCGGGCGCGTGGATGAACGCCTACCGCAGCCAGCAGCGGATGGACAACAAGGAAGTGACGACCATCGTCTCGAACAACTCGAACTTCGTGAAGGGCAAGCCGGGCGAGCCGGTGCTCGTCTCGTGGGACGACGCGACGACGATGTTCCACGAGTTCGGCCACGCGCTGCACGGGCTCTCCTCGGCGGTCACCTACCCGACGCTCGCCGGCACGGCCGTCTCGCGCGACTACGTCGAGTTCCCCTCGCAGCTCCTCGAACACTGGCTCTCGACGCCCGAGGTCTTGCAGCGCTTCGCCGTCCACTACCAGACGGGCAAGCCCATCCCGCAGGCGCTGGTCGATAAGATCAAGAAGGCTTCGACCTTCAACCAGGGCTTCGCCACGACCGAGTACCTCTCGTCCGCGCTCGTGGACATGAAGCTCCACCTCGCGGGCGCGCAGAAGATCGACCCCGACGAGTTCGAGAAGAAGACCCTGGCGGAACTCGGGATGCCTTCGGAGCTGGTGATGCGCCACCGCACGCCGCAGTTCGGCCACGTCTTCTCATCCGACTCGTACTCGGCCGGCTACTACAGCTACCTCTGGTCGGACGTTTTGACGGCCGACGCCTTCGGGGCCTTCGTCGAGGGCGGCGGCCCCTACGACAAGAAGGTGGCCGAGCGTCTGCGCAAGTACATCTTCTCGGTCGGCAACACCGTAGACCCGGCCGAAGCCTACCGCTCTTTCCGCGGCCGCGACCCGCGCGTCGAGGCGCTCATGCGCAAGCGCGGCTTTCCCGTGAACGAGTCGAAGGGCGGCGACAAATCGACGACGAAGCCCGACACGAAGCGCAACTGACGCCGCTTTGAGTAAATAGCGGTCAGCAGCACCCGCGGTAGCGGGTGGGCCTTTGCTAACCGGATGAGCCGTGTCGCACCGGCCCGCCCGCCACCGCGGGTGGTTCTGACCTGACTACCGTGGCAGCACACACGTCAAAGACGGGGCCGTCCCGGACGAAGGCGTTCGGGGCGGCCCTCTGCTTTCTGGCGTCGCTTTGCCTCCGCGCGCCCCACTCCTACAGCACGCAGCGCGTCGTCGGCGACACGCCGCGGCAGGAGGGCAGGCTGCTCGGCGTCAGGCTCGGCGCGGAGGCGTCTTCGTGGCTCGAAGAGGTCGAGCGGAAGTTGGGCAGGGAAGTCTACGCCGAGTTCGCAGAGCTGGACCCGGAGGACGCGGGCGGGGACTACACGCTGGGGACGAGTTATTTGACGCGCGCGGGCGTGGGCGTCGTCCGCGTGGACGAGAGTTTCAGGGGGCGCGGCGGGAGGCTGACAGAGGCCGTCATCGGGCACGAGCTGCTCCACCTGCGGCTGCGCGCGCGCGGCTACCCGCTCTTCCTCTTCGCGCCCGAGGTGAAGACTCTGAAGGGGCCGGCCGAGGACGTGGAGCAGTCCAACGTCAACGACCTCGTCAGCATGATCGAGCACCGCGTCTTCGCCCCCGAGATGCGCCGCACGGGCTTCGACAAGCTGATTGATTTGACGAACTACCTTGAGTCCGCCCGCCGTCTGCGCGGCTCGCGGGACGGGCAGGCCGAGGTGCTCAACTACGCGCGCGCCGCGTTGGAGTGGGACAACCCGGCGCAGCTCGAAGAGCTGTCGAAGATTTACCAGGCCAACCGCTGGACGCGCTCGCTCGCGGGCGGGCGCCGGCTGGCCGAGACCATCCGCGCCTCCAACGTCCAGACGCCAACCGAAGTCACCGCCCTCTTCCTGCGCTGCCTGCCCATCCTCTACGGCGCCGAGTTCCGCGTCGAACCCGACACGCGGTTCCCGCTCGCACGCATCTACCCGCAGATGCTCATCCGCGTCCGCCGCCGGAGCCCGGGTCGGAACCACCCGCGGTAGCGGGTGGGCCTTTGTGGCACGGCTCATCCGGTTAGCGAAGGCCCACCCGCTACCGCGGGTGGTTCCGACCCGATTCTCAACGCTTCTTCCCTTTCGCGGCCTTCGCGGGTTTCGCGGGCTTCGTCTCCTTCTTCTTCGTCTCCTTCTTCTCCGCCTTCTCGGGCTTAGACGCCTGCGCCTGCTTAGAACGCTTCCCCAGAACCTTATCGACCGACTCGGCCGCGGGTGGGCGGCCTTCGGCGAAGACGAAGACGTGGTAGTGGTCTCGCAGCTCGCGGAGCGCCTCGACGCGGCCGGCGCGTTCGAGGCGGGCGATCTCGGACATGACGAACTCCTGCTCTTCGGCCGTCATGTAGCGGTAGTAGACGTCGAAGGCGAAGCCGGTCGTGTGCGGCGGCGGCGCCACGTCGGCCGCGTTCGGGTTGCCGGACTCGCGCAGGAGCCGCTGGTACTCCTCCGTCCTGACGAGCGAGGTGACGGGGAGGCGCCGCCCGAACTTCGACTCGTAGGTCGTGCCCAGCTCTTCGATGAGCGCGAGCGTCGCGGGCCGCACGTGGCTGAGCATGCGCGCCTGAAACTCCCTCGAAGCGGCCGGGTCGTGCAGGTCGTACGGGCGCCCGCCGAAGTCGCGCGCGAGCCGCTCTATCACGGCGTACTCCGCGAAGAGGCGTTCGCCCGTCTGCCCCCTCGCCTTCGCGCCGGGCTTGCCGTAGTAGGCGGCGAGCAGCTTCTCCTTCTCCGAGAGGGCCGTCAGCTCCTTCTTCCGCGCGGCGGCGTCGGCCAGCAGTTGCGCGCGCGCCTCGCGCTCCTTGCGGCCCAGCTCCTTGAGCCTGACCTCTATCTCGTGTAGGGCGTCCGAGAGTCGCTCGCGCTCCTCGGAGAGCCCGCGCTCCGCCGCCTCCAACTCCCCGACGTTCGCGTAGAGCGGGACGACCTTCCTCGCCTTCAGGTCGTAGTGTGTGAGCGCGCCCGTCGCCGTCAGCCCCACGCCGTAGAGCACGAAGCCTTTGCCGAGCCTCGGAACCTCGACCAGCTCGCGCCCGCCCTCGATCATCCCGGCCAGCTCCGCGAAGTCGTGCGGCGGGCGGACGCCCGCCTCGGCGGCGGCCGCGCCCTGTATGGCGAGGAAGCGGCGCGACTCGCTGTACTGCCTAAGCTCCTGCGGGATTTCCACGTCGGCGGCCTTGCGTCCCGTCGGCTCGCCGCGGTCTTCCTCAAGTTTCGAGACGGCCTCGGCGTAAGGGTCGGCGGGCGGCGCGCCGGTCAGGATGTCCTTCACCTGCTCGGCGCCGGTCTTGATGCCGCCGATGACGGCCTGCCTGTTCTTGAGGTAGACGAAGGGCGCCGCGAGCGCGCCGCACACGAGGAGCGCGAGCGGGAGCCAGCGTTTGAGAGTAGACCGTCTGCCCGAAGAAGGCCCGGCGGGAGGTTCGCCCGTCTCGGCGGGCGGGCGGGGGGCGTCGTCGGCGCTCTGCGCGCGGAGAACGTCGGGCGCGTCGGCCGCGCCCGGGGTGACTTCGTCAGACTCCACGCCCCCGCCCGCTTGTTCGGATTTCACGCCCCTAAAATATCACGAGGCGCGGGGCTCCGACAGGCCGGCGGGGCGTCAGCGGATGGCGTCGGAGAGCCTCCGGCCGTTGAGGAAGACGCGGACGCCGCGGACGCCGCGGAACTGGCGCGCGGTCGCCTCGATCTGCTCCTCGATGCGCGGCTCGTCGCAGACGCCCGCGACGGGCAGCGTGCCGCGTATGCGGATGGTCGCCACGCCCGCGCTGACGGCCGCGCTCTGCACGCGCAGGTTCTCGCCCGCCCAGAAGTTGCCCAGGCCGCCCTCGTACTCGCGTGGGACGGCGAGCAGTTCTTCGACGGCCGCCTTCAAAGGCGCGCCCGCCGCCGACACCGTCCGCGTGACGGGGACGAGGCTGTCGTCGCAGCCGATGCGCCGGCCGCGCTTGCCCTTGTCGTCGAGCGCGACGAGGTAGACCTTGACCTCCCGGCCCGCCGAAGGGCCGCCCGCGGCCGCGGGCTCCCAGCTCGTCAGGGAGAATCTTTGGCGGAGGTTCTGGTAGACGACCGCCGTCACGTCGCGCGACTCGCGCCCTTCCCTCACGCCGAGCAGCAGACGGTAGTTGAGCCCGGCGACGACCTGCGTCTCGGCGCGCCTGACGGCGACGAGCGTCACGCGCCGGCCCGTGCGCCGGCCCCTCTCCCTCACGGCGAAGGCGGCGGCGGCCGCGACGCCCGTGTCGCGCGTCGGCCGCTCGCTGTAGCCGCCCGCGACGGGCTCGACCTGCGCGGAGGAGGCGGGCGCCGCCGCCCCCAGGATGACGAAGACAAAAGCCGCCAGCAGAACTCGTTTCATAATCACCCCGCCCTTAAATTAGTAGACGGCGGGCGAGCCCTCCGCCGTCAGGGGCTCGGCGAAAGACTCGACCCGCCGTCCGTGTTCGCGCGCGGCCGGTCAGGGGGTGACGGGGCCGGGCGTGCCGTAGCTGAAGTTCGCGCCGATGGTGGCCGCGAGGATGAAGTAGATGATGATCAAGATCGTCCAGATGATCATCAGGTTCCGTATGCCGAGCTTGCTCGCGTTCATCCAGCCCCAGATGTAGGCGTAGAGGCCGCAGATGATGCCGAGAATCCCGTGCAGGGCGCCGGCGTTCTGAAACATCTTAACCACCACCAGGATTTGAACCACGAAGGCCGCCAGAAGTACTAACCAAACTAGAATACCCATCCCACTATCCTCCTTCTATTTTCTTAGAACTGAAAAGTTGTGAACGCCACGTTCACCGGTTGAACGCGCCCGGCAGGAACAGCAGGCGCACCGACCAGTACAGGAGCAGCGCCGCGGCCAGCACGTACGAGACTTTCGTGCGGCGCTCGACGCGCCCGACGAGGCCCGCGAACGCCTCGCGCCGCCCCGCGGGCAGGAGTGCCGCGACCGCGAGCGCCGCCAGCCCCAAGAGCAGCACGGGCGCGAAGGCGTGCGCCGCGAAGGCCGCCGCGAACTCGCCCCGCAACAGCGCGACGGTCGCGCGCGTGAGCCCGCACCCCGGGCAGGGGATGCCCAGGGCGCCCTTCACAGGGCAGGGCCAGCCGCCGACACCGGCCGCGACGCCGAAGACCTGCACGGCCGCCAACGCCGCCACGCCTAGCGAGACCCGACGGTCGCGCAGGAGCGACGCCAGCAGGGTGTCGGGCCGTACGGGATTCGTCATAAAGTCTGACGTGTGTGGCGGGCCGCCCCTTGCGGGCGCCGCCCTCCAGGGCTGGAGAACTCGGAACTGTAAGAGATCGGCTTAAAACTTGTAGAGCGTTAGGAAAGGACGCGCAATTATATGAAAAAACTTGGATAAGGCAAGAGTAATTTGTGTCGGGCCGGCGTGGTCGCCCGGGCGCGCCCGGTTTACTCTTTCGTGGTGAGGGTCGAGCGATACCAGGTGATGGTGCGGCGCAGCCCCTCGACGAAATCGACGCGCGCGCGGAAGCCGAACAGCTCCTCCGCCCTCGTCACGTCGAGCGCGCGGCGCGGCTGCCCGTCGGGCTTCGACGCGTCCCAGACGAGCCGGCCGCCGTAGCCCGTCTCCCGGGCTATCAACTCGGCCAGCTCCTTGATGCTGACCTCCATCCCGGAGCCCAAGTTGACCGGCTCCCGCCCGTCATACTTCTCCGCCGCGAGCACGATCCCCTCGGCCGCGTCGTCCACGTACAGGAACTCGCGCGTGGCCGCGCCCGTCCCCCACACCTCGACCTCGGCCGCGCCCCTGCCTTCGGCGTCCACGAACTTCTTAATCAGCGCCGGGATGACGTGCGACGTGTCCGGGTCGAAGTTATCGCCCACCCCGTACAAATTGACCGGAAGCAGGTAGATGGCGTTCATCCCGTACTGGTCGCGGTACGCCTGACACTGGACGAGCAGAGCCTTCTTCGCCACGCCGTACGGCGCGTTCGTCTCCTCGGGGTAGCCGTTCCACAAGTCATCTTCCCTGAACGGCACGGGCGTGAATTTGGGGTATGCGCAAATCGTACCAACCTGGACGAATTTCTCGACGCCGTTCAGGCGCGCGCCTTCGATGAGCTGGACGCCCATCATGATGTTTTCGTAGAAGTAGCGGCCGGGGTTCTCGCGGTTGGCGCCGATGCCGCCGACGACCGCGGCGAGGTGGAGGACGACTTCGGGGCGCGCGTCGCGGTAGAGGCGGGCGACGTCTTCGCCTTTGACCAGGTCGTAGTCGCGCCTGCGGACGACGTAGACGTCTTCACAGCCGCGCTCGCGGAGTCTGTCCACGACGACGCGGCCGAGGAAGCCGCCGCCCCCCGTGACCGCGATCCGCTTGCCCTGAAGGAAGTTCCCCATAGCCCTCGTTCAGACGGCGGCGCGCGCCGCGGCGAGGTCTTCGAGCCAGGCCGCGAGCAGCGGCAGCTCCTCCCGCCCGACCAGAGACATCTCGACCAGAAGCTCGTAGCAGGCCAGGAGGTTCTCGCCCAGGCGCTCGACGCCGGGCGCGAGCTTGAGGCCCGCGAGCGCCTCGCAGATGGCGGCGTTGTGCAGGTAGCCCGGCACCTCGTCGCGGAAGTCGCGCATGAGGTTGTGCTCGTTGCGCTCCTGCCAGACGGTCGGCTCGTGGAAGAGCACGCCCCAGCCCTGCTCCCAACCGACGCGCTGCGCGACGAAGCTGCGCCAGATGTCGGTCATGCGGAAGGAGCAGTAGGCGGGCAGGTAGAGCAGCGGGAACGCGTCCGCCCACCACGTCGTGTTCTGGCTGTTGAAGGGGCACCAGGAGCCCGCGCCGAGCGCCACGCGCCGGTCGCGCCGGAACGACTGCGGCAGCTCCGAGACGAGGCGGTAGATGGCGTCCACGTCCGGGTTCTCGTCGGCGAGCCCCTGCTGGATGGGGCAGTCGGCGTCCTTAACTTTTAAAGACTCAAACTCTTTCGGGGTCTCGCGCACGCGTTCGAGCGGGAGTCCGCGCGGCCAGATGTTCGCCTCCGAGAAGTACCGGTAGACGTTGACCCAGCCGGCGCCTTCGAGCGCGGGCGCCGAGACCTCGCGCCGCCGCTCGTGCCAGAACTCTTCGCGCGGGATGTTGTCGTCGTCGGTCTCGACGATGACGCCCGCGCCCGCGCGGACGGCGACGAGGTAGCCGAGGTTCTTGCGCGCGTAATGTCTGGTCGGGCAGATGCGCGCGGAGCGGAAGCCCGACTCGTACTGCGCGTCGAGGCCGTAGAAGTCGCAGCCTTCCAAACGGAAGTCGGCGGGGCTGGGCTCGTCGCCGATGACGACGAACTGCCGGCCGCGGCGGCGTGAGCCTTCGGCCAGCGCGCCGAGCACGCGGTTGGGCGCGGAGATGGAGGTGACGACGAGCGCGACCCTCTCCGTCATGCCGCCTCGTCCTGTCCGAGGGGGGCGACCGCGCGCCCGCGCGAGGAGCGCGCGCGGAAGAGGCGCCAGAGGTTGACGAAGGCGTCCTTGAGCACGTTGTTGTTGACGCTGTCGCTGGCCGCGCGGTAGTGGATGGGCACCTCGGCGACGCGCAGGCCGTGGCAGTGCGCCTTGATCTCGGTCTGGAAGAAGTGGCCGCGCGAGTTGACGCCGCGGCGCAGGACCTGTTGGAGCGCGGCGCGCGAGAAGAGCTCGAAGCCGCTCGTCATGTCGGTCAGACGTGTGCCGAGCAGGAGGTTCGTCAGGAGCGTCCCGCCGCGGCTGACGAGCTTGCGCTTGAGCGGGCTCTCCGTGATGCTACCGCCGGGGCAGAAGCGGCTGCCGAAGACGCAGTCGAACCCTTCGGACATCTTCTCGAAGAAGCGCGGGACGTCGGCGGGCTGGTGGCTGAAGCCGGCGTCGATCTCCAGCACCCAGTCGCAGCCCGCGTCGAGCGCCTCGCGGTAGCCGCGCAGGTAGGCGTCCACCACGCAGCGGTTCGCGGGCGCCCAGACGACGCGCAGTTGCGGCAGGGTCGCTTCGAGCCCCCGCAGGAGGTCGAGCGTGCCGTCGCGGCTGACGCGGTCGAGGACGGCGAAGAAGGTTAATGACTTGAAGGCGAAGGGCTCGCAGGCGGCCAGCACCTCGCGGACGAAGCGTTCGGCCGTGTCGCGCTCGTTCGCCATCGGGCAGACGACGCCGAGGTGGACGCCGGAAGTGGCTGGCTCGACTGATGCCGCCCGTGAGGCGACGACGCTCGTTAACAAAATCTGTTTCGACCCTTCCATGGGGAGATAAAAAACCGAAGTTATAGACTCTAACACGAGCCCCGAAGATGCGCGAAACGCCCGCGGGGCAGGAGACAGTAGTCAGTAGTCAGTAGAAAAGAGATCGCCGGTCGTACCGTCCGGTTGTCACCCTCAACGTCAGCGGAGCGGGGCCTACTGACTTCTGTCTCCTGTCTCCTGACCACTGCCTTCCCTCACCCCGCCCCACATCCTCCCGGCGACGAACAGCCAGAGGCCGAGGGCGGCGAAGAACTTGAGCGCGTTCGAGAGGCCGAGCACGCCCTTGAGGGGGAACCAGTCGTCGCGCGGCAGCTCCCAGGCGATGACGAAGAGCGCCCCGAGCGCCCCGAGCGCGGCGGCCGGCCGCGTCGGCCCCTTCAGCAGAAAGTCTATCGCGAACAGCGCCGCCGGCAGCGCGTAGACGAGGTGGTGCTCCCAGGAGAGCGGCGCCACCAGAAACATCGTCAGGAGGAAGAGCGACACGTCCGCGTCGAGCGTCCGCTCCCCCCGCCCCCTGCGCGCGGAGAGCAGCGCGAGCCCCAAAGTCGCCGCCCCGACCGCGCCCGCGAGCAGGTACGTGAGCGGCCTCGTGAGCGAACGCGTCGGCAGGCCGAAGACCTCCGGCAGCCTGTCCTGCACGAAGAGCATGAAGCCGTTGATGCTGTGGTTCCACGGCTCGACCGGGATGAACGGGAGGTTGAACGGCCGGAGGCCGTAGCCGCCCGTCGGCGCGACGTTCGCCAGCCAGTCGCCCCACAACCCCCCCGGCAGAACCCACCACGAGACCAGCCCGTAGAGCGCCACCAGCGCCGACGTCCACGCCGCCGCCGCGTACCTCCTCCGGATGACGAGGAGCGGGAGCAGAAGCAGCGGGTAGGTCTTCAACAGCACCGCGAGCGACAGGGGCACCGCGACGCTCAGCGCGTGTCCGCCCCGCTTGAGCGCGAGCCACGCGAAGCAGACGAGCGCCAGCACCAACAGATTAATCTGTCCCCACGCAAAGTTATCAGCGACGGGGTAGTAATTCAGTACGTAAACGGTCATCAGCGCCGCCGCGAGCCCCCGCCGGTCGGGCGGCGGGTCGAACGGCCTGATGCGCAGGAAGAGGAGGTAGAGGATGACGAGCAGGCAGACGTGACTGGCGGCGAGGAGATACACCTTCGCCGCGTCGTAGGTGACCGCGGAGAAGGGGTAGAAGGCGAGCAGGCTCGGGGGCGGGTAGAGGTACGGGAAGATGCGCCGCCGCTCGCGCTCGGCGACCTCGTCGAAGGCGCCGTCCACGTAGGGCGAGCGCCCCTCCTCGAAGACCATCTTCGCGCCCCAGTAGAGCGTCGGGAAGTCGCCGGGGTGCTCGGCGGCCCGCCGGTAGCCCTGCTGGAACAGGTACGGGACGTAGAGGAGGACGAAGAGGCAGACGACGGCCCGCTTTAACGTTGTGTCACCCACGCGCGTCTCCTCTTCACTCAAGAAGCCCGGGCCTCACACCGGCCGGCTCAGAATCCGTACGAGGTCGGAGCCGCCGCCGTAGACGATGTTGGAGACCTTCCAGCCGCCCTTCGTGTTGACGAGGCGGAACTCGATTCGGACTTTCCGGCCGAAGTTCAGGAAGGTGACGGGGACGGTGGCCGAGGCGCCGTCGGTGGTCGCGGCTCCGACGCGGAAGTTCCTGACCTGCGTCTCCTGCGCGTTGAAGAGCGGGTCGAAGTCGAGGTTGCCGGCCTCGCCCTCCGGCGTCTCCGAGAGGTTCTTCCAGATGAGCGCGGCCAGCTTCTGGTCGAAGAACTTCTGCTGCTGCTTCCGCCCCTGCTTCTCGAAGACGTGTCCGGAGCCGTCGCGGTGGGCGAGGTACAACTCCTTCACGACCGTCTCCGGGAAGCTGATGACCGGGCCTTCGAGCTTCTCTTTCGGGAGCGGGGTGATGCCGGTCTGCGCTCCGGCGGCGGGGGCGGCCGCCGCGCACGAGATGATGACGAGGGAAAGGATGACCTTCCGCATGCTCTTCGATATTCTCCTTGCTTCCGGGGTTCAGATGGTGTCGAGGATCGAGGCGAAGAATTCCCTGTCCTTCGCGTGGGTCAGCAAATCCGCGACGCGCGCGCGCTCGACCCAGCGCGCCTCCGGGTTGTCCGGGTCGAGCGGCGAAAGCTCCGTCGCGTCGGTTCTGAAGAGGAAGAGGTGGATGGTCTTCAGCTCCGAACGGTCTTCCCCGCCGTCGGCGCCCAGCCGGTGGCGGCTGTAGCTGCCGAGCGGCCTGACCAACTCAAGGCGCCCGACGCCCGACTCCTCGCGAATCTCCCTGCGCGCGGCCTCCAGCGGCGTCTCGCCCGCCTCCAGGTGCCCCTTCGGCAGAGACCAGCTCGTCCCGTGCTGGCTGACCAGCAGGACGCGCCCCTCCGCGTTGACGACCACGCCGCCCGCGCTCTCCGTGTGAATCATCTTCCCCCCGCCGCCTTAGCGCGGCCAGCTAAACACAACTCGGCGGGGATGACAAGGAGGCCGAAAGGCGTCCGGGCGGGAGGCGCGGGCGCGCGTGAGGGCGCGCCCGGCGCGGGAAAGAGAAGCCTCGCGCCGGGCGTCTCAGAAGCGCCCGCCGACGCCCGCGTTGAACTGGAAGTTGTGCCGCGTGTCGCCCTCGAAGGTGAAGGAGGTGCCGGCCACGTCCTCGTTGGTACCGCCGCGGGAGGAGTTCGACGCTTACACGACGCCGCACCGCGCCGGCTCCGCAACGACCCGCGCGGGCGGCGCGACGTTCAACGCGACTGCGGACAGCTTAGTTACTTTGGACGCCGAGGGGTTCGGGAGGGGTGTCCGTGGAGTCTATTCAGACGGGCGTGCGCTCAAGCTCCGCGACCTCGCCCCAGTAGCGCGGCTGCAACAGCAGCCGGCGCAGCAGCGGGCGCAGGCCCGGCAGCGGGAGCGACGCGTACACGTCCACCGCCGCCGAGAAGACCGCGCGCCGCCTGAGCCGCAGAAGGCGGCGCACGCGCTCCGGCACGAGCAGCGCCTGAACCTGTAGCAACAACTGGTAGCGCCACTCGCCCAGGTGCCTGCGGTAACTGTCGTAGAGCAGCGCCGTGTGCCTGCCGTGCGCGAGGTCGCGCTCCATGTGCGACCGACGGTCGGCGCGCCAGCGCTCGTAATCCTCGGGCAGCGCCTTGACGTTCAGCCCCTCGCCGACGCGTCTGAAGACGGCGTACAACTCCTCGCGCTCCTGTCTGGTCAGCGCGCCGTAGAGCATACGGTGCGCGCGCTCCGAGTAGTCCACGAGCATGTAGAGCACGTCGCGGAACGCCCACTCGGGGATGGTCTGCCCGCGCAAGCCCTCGACGCCCGCGTGCGCCGCGTTGATGCGCCCGAGCGTGCGGCGGGCCGCCTCCTCGTCCGCGAACACGATCTCGCGCGCGTAGCGCACCGTCGAGAAGAGGCGGCCGACGGGGTCGCTCGGAATCCTGCCCGTGAAGAAGAGCCAGTCCACCGCCCTGTTCAGCGCGAACTCCGCGGCCGAGCCGGCGAAGATGAGCAGCACGACCTCCGGGTCGCCCCAAATCTTCCGCACGACCGAGCCGCGCGCGACGAACTCGCGCGACCCGCCGGGCTGCTCGAAACGCTTCAGGATGACTTCGTTCATGGGAGTGCCTTCCTTTTCGGGGGGCGAGACGACGCGGATTATACAGCCTCGTCCCGGGGTCGGAAACTCGCAACACCGCCTGTTGCTTATTCTCTTGCGCGTAACGAGAAGGGCGGTTAACCACAGAGGCACAGAGGGCACGGAGGGGGCACAGAGTTTACAAGTCTCTGTGCTACCTCTGAGTCCTCTGTGCCTCCGTGGTTATCCGCCCTCCCCTTCTGACCCAAGCCAGACGGACATCCGCGAGTAAAAAAGTATTTGCGCGCCGCGCGAAAGCTGCTATATTGCACGGCACTCACCAGTAGACTTCAGCCACTGCCGGGCCGACGTTTCTACTTACCCGACTCTTGCCCAAGCACAGACAGTATTTCCTTTGCATCGGACGCGACGTAAGTCTGCCCTTTCCCCTTGTCGCCGTTGACCCCAGGGCGGGCCGCGCGCCCGCCGTCCGGCCTCAGACATTCAACAGACCTTTGGAGGGAAAATGAGAAAGACTCTCTTACTGCTCGCCACGCTCGCCCTGTGTCTCACCGCTTTGACCTCTTCCGGCTCGCGCTCTTCGGCCAGCCCCGCGCCCCCGCGCAAGGGGCAGAAGCTCCACAAGAAGGAGAAGGCCATCCCCGGCAACTACATCGTCGTCCTCGACAGCGTGGCCGCGGGCGAGCCCGGCCCCTACTCGCAGGCCGACCAGATTACCGACGTGCTCGTCGCCGCCTACGGCGGCAAGGTCAACAAGCGCTACAAGCACGCCCTGAACGGCTACGCCGCCGAGATGATCGAGGACGAGGCTTTGGCCCTGAGTGAAGACCCGCGCGTCCAGTTCGTCGAGGAGGACCAGGTCTACACCGCCGACGCGACGCAGACGGGCGCGCCCTGGGGGCTCGACCGCATCGACCAGCGCGACCGCCCCCTGAACGGCACCTACAACTACAACTGGACAGGCTCGGGCGTGCGCGCCTACATCATCGACACCGGCATCCGCACCACGCACACGCAGTTCGGCGGGCGCGCCTCGAACGTCTACGACGTGAACGGCGGCAACGGGCAGGATTGCAACGGCCACGGCACGCACGTCTCCGGCACCGTGGGCGGCTCGACCTACGGCGTCGCCAAGAGCGTGATGCTGCGCGGGGTCAAAGTCTTCCAGTGCGCCAACACGACCTCCACGTCGAACATCATCGCGGGCGTCAACTACGTCACGGCCAACCGCATCCTGCCCGCCGTCGCCAACATGAGCGTCGGCGGCGGCGCCTCGTCCTCGATGGACACGGCGGTGCAGAACCTCATCAACTCGGGCGTCACCGTCGCGGTCGCCGCCGGGAACGAGTCCGGGGTCGACGCCTGCACGCGCTCGCCCGCGCGCCTCGCCGCGGCCATCACCGTCGGCTCCACGACTTCGAGCGACGCGCGCTCCTCGTTCTCCAACATCGGCACCTGCCTCGACCTGTTCGCGCCGGGTTCGAGCATCCCCTCGTCCTGGTACACGTCGGACACGGCGACGGCGACGTTGAGCGGCACCTCGATGGCGACGCCGCACGTCACGGGCGTCGCGGCGCTCTACCTGCAAGGGCACACCACCGCGTCGAACGCGACCGTCCGCAACGCGATAGTCAACGGCTCGACCACGGGCAGGCTCACCGGCATCGGCACGGGCTCGCCCAACCGGCTGCTCTACTCGCTCTTCTTCTGAGGCCCCGCGGCCTCTGACAATCCGGAGGGCGGCCCGTCTCCCCAACGCCCTCCGGCCGAAAGCCGGCGCGGACGCTCCCGACGTTCGCGCCGGCTTTTTTTGCGCGGCGCCCCGCGTGACGTAGAATGTAAGGCAGTAGACAGTAGTCAGTAGTCAGTAGACTCCGCCGTGCGGAAGTTGAAGATGAGAGCCATGAAAGGTTCTTCTACCGACTACTGTCTACTGTTTACTGTTCGAGCGTGGAGGTGAAACAGATGTCTTCAGAGACAGGGAAGCGGGCGCTCATCGTCGTGGACGTGCAGAACGATTTCTGCCCGGGCGGCGCGCTCGCCGTCGAGCGCGGCGACGAGGTGGTCGGGCCGCTCAACCGGCTCATCGAAGAGTTCCTCGAAGGCGGCGAGCCCGTCTACAAGAGCCGCGACTGGCACCCGTCGAAGACCAGACACTTCGCGGACTACGGGGGCACCTGGCCCGTCCACTGCGTGCAGGGCACGCGCGGCGCCGAGTTCCACGAAGACCTGCTCGACGACCCGCGCGTCCGCGTCGTCTCGAAAGGGTTGGGCGACGAGGACAACTACTCCGCCTTCGACGGGACGACGCTCGCCGAAGACCTGCGCCGCGAGGGCGTCCGGGAGGTCTGGGTCGGCGGCCTCGCCACCGACTACTGCGTCAAGCAGACCGTCCTCGACGCGCTGCGCGCGGGCTTCCGCGTCCGCGCCCTCTCCGGCGCCATGCGCGCCGTCAACCTCCAGCCCGGCGACGACCGGCGCGCCCTCGAAGAGATGCGCGCGGCCGGCGCGGAGGTCGTTTAAGAATTTGAAATTTCAAATTTGAAATTCTCTGGAGGGCTTGTGAAAAAGAATCTTCCTGCCGCCGCGTTACCGACCGCGGCCCTTCTCGTCACCCTGCTCTGCCAGGCGCCCCCGGTCAGGGCGCAGGAGCCGCACCGGCATCACCACGAACAGACGGAAAAGCTCGGGCGCGTCAACTTCACGGTCTCGTGCACGCCCGAGGCTCAAAAGCAGTTCAACCGCGCGGTCGCCTGGCTCCACTCTTTCGAGTACGAGGAGGCCGAGAAGGCTTTCGCCGGGGTCACCGCCGCCGACCCGCGGTGCGGCATGGGCTTCTGGGGCGTCGCGATGAGCAACTACCACCCGCTCTGGGCTCCGCCGACCGCGTCGGAGTTTCAGAAGGGGGCGAGGGCGGTCGAACAGGCCAAGTCCGTCGGCGCGCGCACGCGGCGCGAGCGCGACTACATCGCGGCCGTCGAGCTGTTCTACAAAGACGCCGACAGGCTCGACCACCGCGCGCGCGCCGACGCCTACGGCGAAGCGATGGCGCGTCTCGCGCGGCGCTACCCTTCGGACAACGAGGCCGGCGTCTTCTACGCGCTCACGCTCATCGCGAAGGGGGCGGCGGCCAAAGACAAGACTTACGCCAGCGAGAAGGAGGCGGCGCGGATTCTGAACCGCGTGCTGGCGCGCGAGCCCGAGCACCCCGGCGTCACGCACTACGTCATCCACAGCTACGACTACCCGGCGCTGGCGCACATGGCGCTGCCCGCGGCGCGCGGCTACGCGAAGATCGCGCCCTCTTCGGCGCACGCCCGCCACATGCCCTCGCACATCTTCACGCGGCTGGGCCTGTGGCAGGAGGCCATCAGCTCGAACCTCGACGCCAAGGCCGCCGCCGAGGCTTTCGCCGTCAGGAACCGCATGCAGGGCGTCTGGGACGAGCAGTTCCACGCGATGGACTACCTCGCCTACGCCTACCTGCAAGGGGCGCAGGACAGGCAGGCGCGCGGCGTGCTCGAAGAGCTGAAGAGGGTTCGGAAGGCCGAGCCCGAGTCTTTCAAGGTGGCCTACGCCGCCTCGGCCATCCCCGCGCGCTACGCGCTCGAACGTCGGCGTTGGGACGAGGCGGCCCGTCTGTCTCTGCAACAGGATTCGCTGGGGGAGTTCCCCTGGCAGAGCTTCCGCTGGGCCGAGGCGCACATCCACTTCGCGCGCGCGGTCGGCGCCGCGCGCACGGGCGACGCGGCGTCGGCGCGTCTGGAGGTCGAGAAGCTGACGGCCATCCGGCAGGCGCTCGCCGAGGCGAAGGGCGGCTACGACTGGGCGAAGCAGGCCGAGATCGCGCGGCAGGTCGCCGCGGCCTGGCTGGCGCACGCCGAGGGGCGGCGCGAGGAGTCGCTCCGGCTGATGCGCGCGGCGGCGGAGTTGGACGACGCCACCGAAAAACATCCCGTGACGCCGGGGGCGCTCCTCCCCGCGCGCGAGCAGCTCGGCGAGCTGCTGCTTGAGCTGAAGCAACCGGCCGACGCCCTCAAAGAGTTCGAGACCTCTTTCCGCACCACGCCCAACCGCTTCAACGGGCTCTACGGCGCGGCGCGCGCCGCCGCGCTCGCGGGCGACAGGAAGAAGGCCGAAGGCTACTATCGGCAGCTCGTCGAACTCTGCCGCCACGCCGACGCCGACCGGCCCGAGCTGGCGGAGGCGAAAGCGTTTCTCGCCGGAGGCGGCTTGAAGGCGTCGCAAAACCGGAAATAGAAGTCGGAAGGCGGTTAAACCGCCGCAGACGCGGCGACTGCCGACTGCCTGCTGCCATCCGCCTGCCGCCTACTGACCACACATGCTCAACATCGACCGCTACCACGCCACGATGGGCGACGCCTCTTACAAGGAGGCGACGCGTCTGCACGGGGGGCTTTTGAGCGACACGGAGGCGACCTTCTACGTGACGCAGAGGAAGCTCCCCTACGCGCCGTGCCTGGGGCACGAGCGGCTGCTGCGTTCGTTATTAGATTTGAGGATCGACCGCCCCCGCCTGCGCACGCTCGAACAGGACAGGGGCGAACTGCGCCTGTTCGCGAAGGCCGTCGAGGACATCACGTCCGCCGGCTCCGTGCGCGCCGTCCGCCCCGGCACCATCATGTTCGCCGGCCAGCCCTTCGCCGACATCACCGGCGCCTTCGGACTCGCGCAGGCGCAGGAGATCAAGTTCGAGCACGCCTTCGACCTGCCCATCACGACCGCCTCCGTCGCCATGCAGCTTCGCATGGCCGCCGGGCCGCGCTGGCTCTCGGACTTCTCCCTCCGCCGCAACGGCGACATCGAGCGCGCCGTGGACGTGGCGACCTACGCCTTCATCGGCGGCTTCAACGACACCTCGAACATGGAGGCCGCGCACCGCCTGGAGATTCCCGCCGTCGGCACCGAGGCGCACTACTGGCAGCAGTCCTACGTCGAGTTCATGGACGAGCCCGAGGCCGACCCGCGCACCGGCAGGCCGAAGCACTTCGAGCAGGTCGCCTTCGAGCGCTGGCTCGACGCCAACCCGCAGGGCACGACGCTCCTGCTCGACACCATCGACGTGCACATGGGCGCGGTGCACGCGGCGCTGGCCGCGACCTCCAGCCCCGAGCGGCGCCGCGCCTTCAAGGGCTTCCGCGTGGACTCGGGCGACCTGGCGAAGCTCGGCAAGTGGTGTCTGGAGTTCTTCGAGGCGAACGGCCTGCACGACCTGATGCCGGTGCTCACGGGCGACCTCGACGTGGAGGGCGTCCGCCGCATCGTCGAGGAGTTCCCCGCGGCCGCGGGCTTCGGCATCGGCACCAAGCTCTCGGGCGAGGTGCGCCGCGTCGCGGGCGTCATCTTCAAGGAGTGCGTCATCGACGGCCGCCCCACGCTCAAGGCTTCGAACACGCCCGAGAAGTCCACGCTGCCCGGCCGCCTGCAAGTCTTCCGCGGCTCGGACGCCGCGGGCCGCTACGTCGCCGACGTGACGGGGCTCGACGACGAGGAGGTCTCGATACCCGGCGCCGCGCGCGTCGAGCGCCTGCTGCAACCCTTCTGGGAGGGCGGCCGCCACGAGCCGATCCCCTCCATCCTCAAGCAGAAGTCCTACGTCGAAGACCAGCTCCGACGCTTCCCCGCCCTCGACGAATACCCGCACACCCTGAGCGAACGGCTGAGGCGCCTGCGCGACGAGCTGACGGCGCGCATGCGCGCGGACGATTCGGGCTGGCGGCAGGTCCTCAAAGTCCCCGAGAGTCTCGCGGCCGGGCTCGCGCCCGCGGAGTCTCGAAGATGAAGAACGCGCTCTACGCGCTCCTGCTCGTGCTCCTCGCCGCGTCCGCGCCGCCCGCGGCCTTCGCGCAGGACGGCGGCGCGAAGATGGTGGACGAGTTCGGCGACATACTCGTCACCGACTGGCTCGCGCGCCTCGACAGCTTCGCCGTCGAGTTGCAGAACTCGCCCGGCGCGACGGGCTACGTCGTCGCCTACATGGCCCCGCACAAGGCCCCGGGCTGGCCGCTGCGCAGGTCGCGGTGGGCGCGCGGCTATCTCATCAGGGGGCGCGGCTTCGACGAAGGCCGCGTGCAGGTCTTCAACGGCGGCTACCGCGACGAACACCTCTACCAACTCTGGCTCGTCGAGCCGGGGGCGAAACTCCCCGTCGCCCCCTTCGACCTCGGCGCGGCGCTCGCGCGCGAGAAGAAGGCGTACCTCTTCGACCAGTACGCCTACTACGACATCAACCCCGACGAGACCGGCATCGAGTACGGCTACATCGGCTACCTCGACGAGAAGGGGCATTACGCGTCCTTCGCCGACGCGCTGCGCCAAGACCCCGCGGCGCGCGGCTGCGTCATCGCCTACGCCACGCGCCGCCAGCGGCGCGGCTCCGACCGCCTTCTCGCCGCGCGTGTCAAACTGGGCCTCCTCAGGAGCCACGCGCTCGGCGCCGACCGCGTCGTCGCCCTCGGCGGCGGCCGCCGCGGGTACAAGATGGTCGAACTCTGGCTCGTCCCGCCCGGCGCCGCGCTGCCCGAGCCCTCGCCCGCCCCGCGAACGACGCGGCGGAGGTGACGCCCGCCGCGCCGCGGGCTGTCCGACGACTTCAAATAATCGTCGCCTGGCTTTGCCTATAGCGTTATGCACTTGTATGCGACCGGGGCCGGGCGAAGCGGGTCAGTCACGCCTGCGGTGGCGTGACTGACCGCTTCGCCGTCCCACCCGACCGCGGTCCGCCGTAAACCCTCGACGCGCCCCGCCCATCTCGCACGCCCGCACGCCCGTCTGAAACGTCCGCACGCCCACCTGAACAGCCCGCGCGGGCATCTGTACAACCCGCACGGCCTCCTGAACACCTCGCACGGGCATGTGTACAGCCCGCACGGCCTCCTGAACAGCCCGCGAGGGCTCCTGAACAGCCCGCGCGGGCTCCTGAACACGTCGCACGGGCATGTGAACAAGCCGCGCGGGCATGTGTACAGCCCGCGCGGGCACCTGAAACGCGCGCTGAATCGACTGTAACCTCTGCCGGGTCAAGATTAATGCCCGCGAAACCGTCTCTGAGCCCCGGACAGCGGGGTCGGAGTCCACTGGTAGGTGTAGGGAGTTGTGCCCCCGCCCGCCGGCGCTTTCGAGACCGTTTCGCGGGCGGCGCCGGGTGCCTGCCTTCCGCGCGGGGTTGGTGTATAATTCGTACGTCCAACGTACAAAATCCGGTTAAGAAATTTGGAGCCAGACGCCATGAGATTCTTGATTTTGGCCGCGGCGGTGCTCGCCCTGCCCCTGCTCGGGATGGCGCAGCAGGCGCGCAACGGCGGCAGCGCCGGCGGCAGTAAGCTCTTCACCTACCCGTACACCATCGACGACCTGCCGAACGGGCTGCGGCTCATCACCGTGCCGACCGACTACCCGAACCTCGTCTCACTCTACGTCGTCGTCGCCGCCGGCTCGCGCAACGAGGTCGAGGCCGGCAAGAGCGGCTTCGCGCACTTCTTCGAGCACATGATGTTCCGCGGCAGCGAGAACTACACGCCCGAGCAGCGCGAGGAGCTTTTCAAGCGCGCCGGCGCCGACACCAACGCCTACACGACCGACGACCGCACCGTCTACCACGCGACCTTCGCGAAGGAAGACCTCGAAGAGATCATGAAGGCGGAGGCCGACCGCTTCCAGCGCCTCAAGTACACGCCCGAGCAGTTCAAGACCGAGGCCAAGGCCGTCAAGGGCGAGTACGACAAGAACAGCGCCAACCCCTTCTCGAAGATGCACGAAGTCCTGCGCGAGACGGCCTTCCGCAAGCACACCTACGCGCACACGACGATGGGCTACCTCAAAGACATCGACGACATGCCCAACCAGTACGAGTACTCCAAGCAGTTCTTCTCGCGCTTCTACCGCCCGGAGTACTCGACCGTGGTCGTCGTCGGCGACGTCACGCGCGAGCGTGCGCTCGACCTGACGAAGAAGTACTGGGGCACCTGGCAGCGCGGCAGCTACAAGGCCGACGTCCCCGAAGAGCCCGCGCAGGGCGAGCCGCGCACGGCGCACATCCCCTGGGACGCGCCCACGCTCCCGCACATGGCCATCGCCTTCCACGGGCCGAAGTTCTCCGACTCCTCGAAGGACGTGGCCGCGCTCGACCTCTTCCAGTCGGTCGCCTTCGGCGAGAACTCGGAGCTGTACCAGCAGCTCGTCCTGAAGGAGCAGAAGGTCGATGTGCTCGAAGCGGACTTCGGCCACAAGGCCGACCCCGAGCTGTTCACCGTCTACGTCCGCGTCAAAGACCCGGCGCAGGTCAACTACGTCCGCGACCAGATTCTGAAGACGTTCGAGCGCTACAAGACGGAGCTCATCGGGCAGGCCCAGCTCGACGCCACGCGCTCGCGCCTGCGCTACGGCTTCGCGATGGGGATGAACAGCAACGACAACATCGCCGGGGCGCTCGCGCCCTACGTCGCGCTGGAGCGCACGCCCGAGACGCTCAACCGACTCTTCGACACCTACCAGGCCGTCGCGCCCGGCGACGTCCGCGACGCCGTGAAGAAGTACTTCCGCGACGAGAGCCGGACCGTCGTCACGCTCGCCACCAAGGGGCAGAAACTCGCGGCGCTCGGCCGCGCGAACGAGGGGGGGCGGGAATGATGCGACGCACAATCAGCACCCTCCTCGTCGCCCTCTTCGTCTCCGCGGCGCCCCCGGCCTTCGCGCAGGGGCGCGGCCGCACGGCCCAGAATCAGATGACTTCAAGCAGCAAACAGCCGACCCGCGCCGCCCGCGCGGCGGCCCCGATTGCCTCGGTCTTAGAGCCTTCGCGGTCGCCGCTCGTCTCCTTCCGCCTGCTCTTCATGACGGGCTCGGCCTCCGACCCCGCGGGCAAGGAGGGCGTGGCCGCCCTCACCGCCGCGATGCTCGCCCAGGGCGGCTCGCGCGCCATGCCCTACGAGCAGATCGTCGAGGCGTTCTACCCGATGGCCGTCGGCTTCGGCTCGCAGGTGGACAAGGAGATGACCGTCTTCTCGGGCACGACGCACGCCGACAACCTTGAGAAGTACTACTCGCTCATCCGCGACATGCTCCTCGACCCCGGCTTCCGCGAGGACGACTTCACGCGCCTGAAGTCCGACGCGGTCAACTACCTGAAGACCTCCCTGCGGCAGGGCAACGACGAGGAGCTGGGCAAGGAGTACCTCTACCAGCTCATCTACGCTGGCCACCCCTACGGGCACAACAACACGGGCACCGTCTCCTCGCTCGAAAAGCTGACGCTCGACGACGTGCGCGGCTTCTATAAGCAGAACTACACGCGGGCGAACCTCGTCATCGGGCTCGCGGGCGGCTACCCCCCGGACTTCGCCGCGAAGGTCAACGCGGACTTCGCCAGGCTCCCCGCGGGCGGCGGCGCGCCGAAGAGGTACGAGCAGCCGAAGGTCGCGCCCGGCATGCGGGTCGAGATCATCCAGCGCGAGACGCGCGCGACGGCCATCTCGATGGGCTTCCCCATCGAGGTCACGCGCGGCCACAAGGACTGGCCGGCGCTCGCGCTCGTCGCCTCGTACCTGGGCCAGCACCGTTCGAGCGTGAGCCACCTGTATCAACGGCTGCGCGAGGCGCGCGGCCTCAACTACGGCGACTACGCCTACGTCGAGTACTTCCCGCGCGGGATGTTCCAGTTCATGCCCGACCCGAACCTCGGCCGCTCGACGCAGATTTTTCAAATCTGGATTCGGCCCGTCGAGCCGCAGAACTCGATGTTCGCGCTGCGCGCCGCGCTCTACGAGTACGACAAGCTCGTGCGCGACGGCATCCCGCAGAAGGACTTCGAGGGCATCCGCGACTTCCTCGTCAAGTACGCCAACGTCCTGACGGCGACGCAGGGCGCGCGGCTCGGCTACGCGCTCGACAGCCGCTACTACGGCACGCCCGAGTACACCTCCTTCATGAAGGAGCGGCTGTCGAAGCTGACGCTCGCGGACGTGAACCGGGCCATCAAGCAGTACCTCGCGCCGGGCAACATGCGCGTCGTCGTCATCACGAAGGACGCCGAATCCTTGCGCGACGCCATCGTGAAGGGCACGCCCTCGCCCATCACCTACAACTCGCCGAAGCCCGCCGACATCCTCGCCGAGGACAAGGTCATCCAGGGTTACAAGATACCCGTCCGCCCCGAACAGGTCGTTGTCGTGCCGGTGGACAAGGTGTTTCAGTAGGCGGTTTG
>DASVQJ010000311.1:0-16086 GCA_036389235.1 Pyrinomonadaceae bacterium
CCCCCCCCCCCCCCCCCCCCCCCCCCCCCCCCCCCCCCCCCCCCCCCCCCCCCCCCCCCCCCCCCCCCCCCCGGCCGCCCTCACGGCTAAGCGCGAGCCGCGGTCGCTGCGGAAACACTTATGGCTTCCGTGCCCGTCGGAGACCGAGATGACGACGGGCAGCGCCCGCCCCGATTCGCGCACTTGCAGAATGGCGTCCTGGTTGGGGATGCCCGCGCGGAGGTGCGACGCGCCGGGCACGGTCTCGCCCATCACCCGCCATTCGACCGGGCTCTTCTGTTCGGCCAATGGTGCGCTCCTTACCAGACGTCGTCGATGGTCTGCTGGTTGTTGGCGGCCTCGTCGTCGACGGGCGTCTGACTCCCGCCCGGCGCGGCCGCGGCGGCCTGCGTGCCCGCGGCGGGGGCGGCGGTCGGGATGGGCACGGGCGTCGCGGGCGTCGCCCCGGCCCCGGCGGGCGTGTCTGCGCCGGCCGCGGGCGAGGAGGCCGACTTCAGGACGGCCGTCGAGGCCCACTTGATGTGGCGGACGAGCGCCTCGGGGCTGTTGGCCGCGAGCGGCTTGAGTTCCGTGTTGCCGATGAAGCGCTGCAAGACCTCCGCGTCGGCGTCGCGCCCGATGGAGATGGCGATGCGGACGGCCTTCTTGCCCCAGGGCTCGTCCATCAAAGCCTTGAGGCCGGCCTCGAAGTCGTCGGTCGGCTGGCCGTCGGAGACGAGCACGAGGACGGGCGGCAGCGCGCGCTCGCTCATCGGCGGCATCTTCAACTGCTCGGCGACGAGCTGGAGCGCCTTGCCCATGTCGGTCTCGCCCTCGGCGGCGAGGTCTGTCCAGGCGAAGTCGGCCACGGGCGTCGGCTGCGAGATGTGCCACTGCGCGCCGTTCGAGAACTTGACGGCGCGGACTAAGACCTGCGCGTTCGGGTTGTCCTCGGCGACCTTGCGCATGTGCGGGATGGCCTCGCGGATGGCGGTGTTGAGCGCCTGTATCTTCCCGTCCTGCTCCATCGAGCCGGAGCTGTCTGCGATCCAGATGAAGTGAAGCGGCCTCGAAGCGAGTTCGCCGCCCGGTCGTCTGCTCATAATTTCGATTCTCCCTTTCTCAACTCGCAAGTATCGCGGGCGGGGCAAACCCCGCCCCCTTACGGCCCGGCGCGGCCCGAGAGACACGCCCGGCGCTAAAGAGGGAACTGTCGTGAACTAACTCTCGAAGGGGATGCGAACCAATATAGCAGAACGAGCCTCCCGCCGCCCTTCTCGCACGGCGCGCTCAACGCGTCTGGGCGGGCGAAGGTTCGAGATTCCTCCGCTCCTGCTCCTCGCGCAGAATGTTGACGACGAAGGGGACGCCGACCGCCAGCAGCACGGACAGGAGCGCGAGCAGAAAGCATCCGATCAGACATCCGCGCCAGCGGGTGCGCCCGCCACGCGGCGCACGGTCGGCCGCCGGCTCCTGTAGTCCGCTCGTGTTCGTCGCCTGCGGGGGAGAGGGCGTGCGCGCGGCCGTGTGCTGTGGTGCGGGGGCGGTTGAGCCGCCACGCGGTCGCGTCGCGGGAGTGGCGCGGGGCGTTGGGGCGGGCGGGTTTGAAGCCGTGGGCGTTCGGGTCGCGGGGGGCGTGTGACTTTTTTGCGTACTCGGAGGCGTCGCGGTCGGCCGCGTACTCGTGGGTGCGGCCGGCTGTTCCGTCTGCGGTCTATCTTCGGCGGCGGGTTGTGTCTTCGCGGGCGCGGGGCGCGGCGCGGCATCGACATGCGGGACGGCTGCTTCGTCGCGCCGGCCCTGTATCTCTTTGAACTCCGCGTCGGAGACGACTCCGAGGGCCAGCGCCCAGGAGTCTACCCCCCAGCGCGAAGCCTCTTCCGTCATCGCCAGTTGGGCTTCGAGCCGCTTCGCCAGGCGCGTCAGGAGCAGGCCGGCGGGCGCAGAGTTGCGCGCCGCCAGCAGGTCGAGGGGCACGCGTTCGCGGAGCGCGCCCACCAGAATGTTTATCTCCCGGTGGTGCCCGCCGCACAGGTCGCGCAGCAGCCCCTCGCAGCGGCGGGCGTCGCTGCACAGCCCCGGCCCGTGCCTGGCTATCAACTCCCGAAGTGTCCGGCGGGGCGCATCATTCATAACCCGCTAACGCCTGCGACGCCTCATGAACAGGAAGAGCAGGACGAGCAAGGCCGTCACCACGATGCTGCCCGGCCAGAGGAAGAAGCCCCCCTCGCTGCTATACCCGCCCGCCACGCACGCGGCCTGTGAGAGCGCCAACGCCAGCGCCAGGACTATCGTTTGCCTCATGAATGTTCAAACCCTCACTGCCCATCATCCGTATGTGCGATTCCGGTGCGCAATAACCCCGAAGAACGGAGTCGGGGCAGGACGCGTGCCACAGCTCATTCCCGACGATATCCTTCGCCCCAATAGGGGCCATTATAGCGGGGTGCAGTCGGGTGTGACCGCCGCGTGTCGGGACAGGTCAGTACCACCCGCTACCGCGGGTGGTACTGACCGCTACGCAGTCGCACCCGTTTGAATGCCGCTGTTATGTTCGCCCGAATTACACGTACGTTCTACCGGCACCTCGGAAGGGAACGGCCGACCGGGCATCTTCCGCCGGTCGGCCGTTCCCTTCCGAGGTGCCGGTCGATTACTGTCCGAACCTCTTGCGGTACTCGTCGGAGGAGATGAACGCCTTGACCATCTCGGCGCGGATGTAGTCGCCGTCGAACTCTTTGAGCTTGCCGAGCCAGAAGTCGTAGCCCGTGTAGTCCGCGTCGGGCGGGTCGTCCGGGTTTCTTCTAAGGTAGCCGAAGTACTGCATCAGCACGAAGGCGCGGTCGAACTCGGCGCTGCTGAAGCTCTGGTTTTCGGCCACCGCGCGCAAGACCCCTGCACGCGTCCTCGCCCCCGTCTGCAAGTCTTCGACCAGACGGTTGCGCTCGGCCCGGGTGAGAGGGCCGCCCGCGTTGGCGTCCAGCGCATCGACGAACTGCGCCGCCGTCATGGCCGCGGGGAAAGCCGAGGTGAAGCGCGGGCGCCGTACGAACTCGTCGAGGAAGGCGGTCTTGTTGGCTTCAAGCTGCTGCCGCCAGTCGCCCTGGTGAACGATGACACCCCGGCCTATCTCCTGCGTGTCCGGCAGGAACTCGCCGAGCCGTATGATCGGCACCGAAAGCGTATGCGGGCCGCCGAGTGTCGAAGAGCCTTTGGCGTCTCCGTAGGCCGCCTTGTAGACGCGCTCGACGAGGAAGCCCGTCTCCTGAAACTCGATGGAGAGGAAGAAGGCCGCGCTGACGTTGATCCGCTTCACCTCCAAGCACTGCGCGTCCGTGCCGCAGGAGGTGAGTTCGCCGCTCCAAAAGCTCAGGCCGGCCGCGTCCGGCAGCCGGTTGAGAAAATCGTAATACTGTTCGCGGACGAAAAAGGTTGTGCCGTCGAGCGGGTTGGCGGTCGTCTGACCGGCGTCGTTATCGACGACGTTCACGCCGGCGACTCGCAGGTCGCCCAGGGACGCGCCCCCCGTCGGGTTGCTCAGTTGCACCGAGAACGTCTGACTCCCCTGCGTGAAGGCGTCGTCGATGACGAGCACCCGGATAGTCTTCGCGGTCTCGCCGGGGGCGAACTTCAGCGTGCCCGCGGCCATGATGTAGTCCGTCTTCTGATTCGCCGAGCCGTCGGCGGTGGAGTAACGGGCGGTGACGGCGGTGGACGTGTCGCCGGTTCGGGTGGCCGTGAGCGTGACGCTGCCGTCGCCTTCGCCGACCCCGTAGAAGGAGGAGCTGAACTGTATGAAGCTGACGGGCAGGCCCGTCGGGGCGCCCGTGAAGTTGACGGCCTGACCGCCGCCCTGCGTGCTCACGGTGAGGCTCGTCGGGTTGAAGGTGAAGCCCGGCTTCTCGGGCACAAACGTCACCGGGGGGCCGTCGCCCGTCACGGGCACGCCGACGTTGATGTTGGCGAGGCCGAACGAGTTCGTCTGTGCGAAGACGAAGGTCTCGCTGTTGACCCTGATCCCGACGCCCGCGATGCCGGCCCCGGAAGCGTCCTTCGCCGACACCTGGAAGGTGACGAAGAAGCGTATCTGAAGCTCCCTGACCGTGTCGGCGTTCAGATTATTCACCTCGACGGTGAACGTCAGCGTGTCCTGCCTGCCGGGGAGTGACGCGGTCAGAAGGTAGTTGCCGGCCTGGAGATTCGGGAAAGAGTAGTTGCCGCCTTCGTCCGCCGTCGTCGTGCCGGACTGCGCGCCGCCGAGCGTGACTTTGGCGCCGCCGACGCCGTGGCCGAAGCCGTCCGTCACGCGCCCGGAGAGGGTGTAGGGGGGCGCCGCGGCGGGGCGCGCGTCGGCCGCGGCGGCGAGCGCCAGGACGGCGAGCGCCGCGGTCAGCAACGCGCGGATGTCTAAGTCGAGTCGAGTGAGCACGGTATTGAAGGGGGCGCGACGGCGGGAATTGCCCCGTCCCTTGAGTCATCAACTGCGGAGGTTTAGCGCGAGGGCCACGACGGTCACGACCGTGACTATCGCGCCTATGCCGACGATGGCGGTGACCGGTATCCCCCCGCTCGACACGGAGACTCTTTGGCCGGCCGCGTCGCGCCCTTTGAGCGACCTCACCTGTGAGTACGGAACCCTGACGGTCACGCCCGTCTTCGGCTCGCTCACCACGAATTCATTCTCGGCGGTTTCGGCGACGTAGCCCTTGTGGACTACACGATTGCCCAGATTCACTTCGACGCGCGTGTCAGGCCCGGTGCCGAGTTTGGCGACCGCCGCCTTCACCTTCTCCGCCTTGCTCTGGCCGCGGGCGGCGGCGGAAGGCGGCAGGACGCAGATAAGGTTTACCGCCAGGCACGCGAATAAGAGTGACAAAGCCTTCTTGCCCATTCCACTCCCCCCTCCGGTCGCAACGAGTCCGCCGGGGGCGGCGGGGGAGAGTTGCTTCCCCCGCCGCCCCCGGTGAGCTTACTGAATCAAGGACTCGAAGCGCAACGGCTCGATCAGTTTCTCGTACAGGTGGAAAGCCCGTTCGGAGTTGTCGTTGACGAACGCCGATCCGTTGAGCGGCTGCCCCCCCGGTATGCCGAAACTGCTGACGCCGGACGGCTCCCCGACGTTAATCCGCAGCGGTGCCAACGCCGCGCCTTGCTCGTGGAAGCGCTCGACCAGGCAGACGTAGAGCAAGGTGACTATGTAGTAGTTCACGGCGATGAAGATGTACCACCACTGCTCGCACGAGGGCGACCACCCATAGCCGAAGAAGTCGTCCCAGTAGAAGCTATCCCAGAAGGGGTCATATCCGCCCCAGCAGAGTACCCTGTAGAAGAGGTACTCGACGATGACGAAGATGAGCACCTGCAACTCGATGGTTACTATCGGGGAGTAGTCAGGGTTGAAGGTGTACGTGGAGTGCTTCTGCAACGACTGCCAGAGGTCGAGGTGGGTTCCCACCGGCCTCGGGGAGTTGGGGAAGTCCCAGTAGTCGCTGTGGTCGAACGTCGTGCCCTCGTGCGCCGCGGTGTAAACGCTGAGCGCGCTGTAGGCGTTCGGGTCGAGATTTATCCCGCAGCCGTTACCGTCGCACACGGCCGGCGCCGACACCAGCATCGCCGAGCGCTCGCCGTCCAGCTCGTGCGCGAACCCGCCCCCTTCGAGCAGGTTCAGGGCGCACAGCTCGCCGACGAAACCGCTGTCGTGATCCCACAGCGACAGGTAGTCTATCCGCAGCAGGCTCTCCCAACGGCCGGCGTTCGGGTTGAACCTGATCGGGTTGAACAACGGCAGGACGCGGAAGTGGCTGACGGGCGTCTGGCCGTGGCGCTGTTTGATGGTGAGGGTGGGGCTGTTTTCAAAGGTCGCGTACTGATCCGGCTCGAACTGCGAGACGTGGTACGCGGGGGTGAAGCCGTCCGCCAGCGCGTTCTCGAAGTTGTCGGGCAGGGCGTCGTTGTCGCCGTCGAACGACGAAACGTTGCAGACCTCACTCACCCTGTCATGGAATTCGATGCTGTAGCCGAATCCCGGGACCACGGCGGCCTGGCCGTGCGCGTCGGCCTGACCGGTCCAGAAATCCCAGCCCGCCTGCTCGGGGTCTCGGAAGAGGTACGCGCGGTAGGCGTCGTACACGAATTCATAGTTCGAGCGGCCCCGGTTGGCGTAATCCTGCGACAGGAAAATCGCCGACCCGAGATCGCGCGCCGTCGAGATTAAGGTGCCCTGCCCCTGTGCCCACGCGAACGCGTTGAGCCAGTAGGACAGCTCGGAAGGGTTAGGCTGGCGTGCGAGCGCCTTCTCGTAGAAGTTGCGGATGAACTGCTCCGGCCCCCTCGTGCAGCCGGCCTGCGGGGCCAGACCGGTCGCCAGCGCGGCCCTCGCGTAACGGAATCCCTCCGGCCGCTTCAGGTCAGGCCCGCCCGGGTCGAAGGCCCAATTCTCTT
This sequence comes from Pyrinomonadaceae bacterium, assembly GCA_036389235.1. Lineage (GTDB taxonomy): Bacteria > Acidobacteriota > Blastocatellia > Pyrinomonadales > Pyrinomonadaceae > QHXN01. The sequence goes on from DASVQJ010000311.1 coordinate 6,421, forward strand.
GCCAGGGTGTCGCCGCCCCGGGCCGGCCGGCACGCCCCGCGGGGCGCGGCGATGCAGCGGCGGTAAAGCCCTTGGCCGGCGCCCCGAGTTGGTCGGGGCCGGCGGCCTGGCCGCCCTTCCGGCCCTGCGCCGCGCCGACGTCCCCTCCGCGTTGAGGTCTGACGCTGCCGTCGCGCCGCTTCGCCTTGAATGAGTGGCGGTTCCCTGAGTTGTCAACGTACGTGAGCGTTGCCTCTTCGCCTTTGTTCGGCCCTTCCCCCTTGTTGACATCGTCCCACGTCTTCAGCCCCGCCTGCCGCGACTGCTTCTCTTTGTCGAACTTCTCCTTCTGGGTGCGGAGTAGCTCGTGAACCTTACGCTTCAACATCGCCTGTTGCTTCGGGGTCAGTCTCTCCCAGGCTTCCTTGGCTTTGGGATCCGCGGCCAGCTTGGCCTGCGGCGGGAGCTTGTCCCAGTTCTTCTTCAGGGCTTTGGTGAGCTCGTCCTCGTCTTTACCGTTGTTATTGGGCTGCGCGTTGGTGGACTGCGCAGAGCTGCTGCGGCCGCCGAAGCTAAAAGTCGCCGCCAGCAAGCTGGCGACGAGCAGAAGACACAGCATTTTCCTCATCTCACACCTCCCTTGGGGCAAAGGAGGAGCGCGCGGTCATCGCGGACACCGGAGCACGGGGCGGGCCGCGACGTTGCTCCTCAAGCTGTCACGTGAGTCGCCGCATTCGAGCGCCGAGATGAAAGTGAACGGGCGAACATCTCAGGCGAAGAGATGCGGCGGACGGGTGTTTGCGAGTAAGCCGCCCGCGGTGCTTCACGAATCACCGCGGGGTCTGCGTTCGAATAACTCTCGAACCGCGTCGCCCTTTTCGACCGGCCTTAAAGCCGGCAAGTGCCGACGGGGCTTTCTCTTTTCGCTAGGAGCTCGGATAGAGCCTTCAAGAGGCGGGGAGCGTAACTTGCGGGCCGCCCGTTTCGCTTAAGGCACGGCGGCATGGCCTGTCAAGGCCGCATCCTTTTTACCGGTGACGCGAGGGTGCGACCAATTAACTTGACTGCGCTGCCGCCTGAAAACTCGGCGGCGTCGAACGGCCACGCTATGTAGCATACGGCGCGTACCAGAGTCAAGATATTTGTACGCAGGGGGGTGTCTGAATCATAGCCGTATCTGAGCGACGGCTTTGTTCAAGCAACAAAGAGTTCTCATCGCATCCGCACCGTCCGATAACACCATTTATGTGGTGGCACCAGCACATGTCATATTCGGCTCGGTCTTTCGCGGGGCCGCACTGACGCATCGGTCGAAGGGGGCCGAGTAAGTCCTGCGCGTCTGTCACACACGCCTTCAGTAACTCACCGTTGACACCCGCGCCCCTCTTCAGTAATCTTGCCGTGCTCCTGCCGGCGGGCTCCGCCGGCCTCACGCTAGCGTTAAATCTTATCGTCAGCTTTGCCGCCCGCTGGTCGCGGGCGGGGGCGTTCGCTTGCCGCGCCGGGCCTGCCCCCGGGGGGCCGGCCCGACACCGTTTACTCACCATCATCCAGGAGGATTCTCATGAACTGGTACGGAACCATGAAATGCGTAGTCACGAACCAGACCGGGGGCACCATTTTCGGCCTCTCGGCGAGCCACCAGTGGAAGGGCTACACCGATCTCGCCACGAATGTGCCCCCCACAATGGAGAACGGCCAGTCCGTCACCTTCATCATCAACGTCGGATCCGGCGGGTCGGACGAGTGGGCGGTCAGGTTCAACGACGCGCAGGGCAACTGCTGGTACAGGCAGGGGAAGCAGTGTAACGTCGAGGAGGACGACTTGAACTCCAAGGCGCCGGTGCACCTCAACCTTCTGAGCAGCAGCCAGGGGTTCAGCATCGAGCTGCCGTCGAGCAGCTCGTGCCCGCACAACCATTACGACGCCTGCTCGTAGCAGTCGGACGGCAGGGGGCTGAATGAGGAGAGGCGGCCGTGCTTTGGGAGCACGCCCGCCTCTCTAAAGTCGCATCACCGTCCTTACCCAGCAATGCGTGGGCAGACACATTCAGCATCCGCCCGGGTGGCCGTGGTTTATACCCGACACACCCACCTCCGTCAACGGTAATTCAATGACAGTCCGATGAGGCACGGCTCCGGACTATTCGATTACCTCCGCCGGCCAGAGCAGGGGCAGTCCGCGGAGGGGAGCCGCCCGCTCTGACCCGCGAGGCGTTAAAGCGCGGGAGGGCTGCCGAGACACCTTCGTTATAGGACGCGCGCCCTCCGGTTCATCTCCGATCTTTTCCTACCACGCGCAGCCGGCCCCTTCCCTCCCCGTTTCAGTCGCCGATGCAGTCGAACGTTGTTCGATCACGCTCCTCGGAACGGCCTTCGACTTCGATGCCGAAGCCTAGAACCTTAAGGTCGAGGTGGGGGTTGCTACCCGTATCCTCAAAGCTGCTGACCGAACCGCTCACGTCAAACGGAAGGTTTTGCAAAACCTTTCTCACATCGCCGCGGAGCAAGCCGCTGACTACCTGTCGCGCGTCGCCGGTTGACAGTCTCGAAAGCTCCACTTCGGCTTCGACGCCCCGCCCGCCCAGATCGACCACCACCGACGCCCTGATGCTCGTCTCGGCTCCGCCGACGAACGCCGCGGAGTCGGGGTCGGTCAGGAAGGTCGCCACGTCGGAGATTCGCGCGCCGTCGAGAGCCAGGCGCGTCTCGACGGTGACGGTGCCCGTCACTTCGCCGCCTCTGCCCTTCGCTTCGATCAAAGCACTCCCGGCCTGCTCGCCGAGTTGACTGAGGATGAGGTTGGACGCGGCATCCCCGGAGACGGACAACTCGGTCGTCCGAACTAGCGCCACCGGCTTACCGTTCTCAAACTCCATGCGATAGCTGTGCGAGACTTCGCCCTCAAAAGCCGCGCCGTTTCCGAGCGGCCCGGCCTCCAGCTTCCCGTCCAATTCGGCGCCCACGCTGCCCGTTATCTCCGCCGCCGAGAGATGACTTCGGAGGAAGTCGATCTCGTCGCCCGTGGGCTCAAGGGCGGGCACGAGCACGGCCGCCGCCGGATTCCCCGAAGCCGCCGAAGCGGCCGCGCCGAGGCCGAGCCCCCCGGCCGCGAGGATGAGTGCCGCCTGCTTCGCGTCTTCGGGGTTGTCGAACTTGAACTCGACCCGCCCGCCCGCGCCGACCGAAGCCCCTTCAAAGAGTTCCACGCCGACTTCGGCGCTGACTTCGGCCGAGACGACGTAGCAGTTATCACCCGTGCGGGTCACCTCGACCGCCCCCTCGACGCTGCCGTCCGCACCCCAGCCCGCGTCCACGCCGCCGCTCAGCGTGTAGGAGTCGCCGACGCCGAGTGCCTCGATCTTATCGCCCAAGTCGAGCGACCTGTTGATGGCGTCCAGCATCAGCCCGTGAACCGCCTCGCGCGCGCGGCCGACCAACTGAAGGCCGTGTTCCGCGGCGAACTTCAGAACGTCGGCCGCGGCCTTTATGTCGTTCGCCACGTCGCCGACGAAGTCGATGGTCTTGTTGCCGGCGTCGATGACCACTTCCGCCACGCCCAGCAAAAAGCGGCCGCCCCGCTTCAACGCCTCGCGCACGGCGCCGACGCCCGCGTCGAGCAGGTCGCTGCCCGCTTCCAGCACCCCCTCAAGCACGTCTATCGGGTTTGGGACGAAGTCGAATAATCCCGCCTCGACCACGCCGGAAGCGTCTTCGCCGCCTGAGTTCAAGCCGTGTGCGGGACTCTCCGACCTTCCGCCGAAGAGCGAGTTGAGTCTCGACTTCAAGAGGCTTCCGGCGTCGAGCCCCCTCCTCAAGGCAAAGATGGGCGACGGCTCCCCGTCACGCGGCCGGAAGGGCAAAGGGCGCACGTGCTCACTGCTCGGCGGCGGCTCGCAGCCGTCCATCACTTTGTACACCATCGGCTGTCGTGTGGCGGCGGCATCCGCCGGTCGGTTTCTCGACAAATCTTCAAGTCTCATGAGGCTTTCCTTTCGCTGCCCTGTTCGACCTTCGAGCGTCTGGAGGGGGTTCGGAGAATTGAATTGTGAAGCCACGCCGGCGTTTCTCCGGCGTGTGCGACAGATTCAGGGACGACGAACTTCAGCCATAGTTATCCGCCTCTTTAAAGAAAAGTTGAGTGGCCGACGAAATATTTCGCTGTTGCGTTCTGAAGGCTGCTTAAGTCACAACCCGGCAATCGCAGTAACAGAGTTCTGGGCGATCCCCAAAGGTGCGACCCCGCCGCCATCGGTCGAGTCGATCAGGTCGAGCCAGGCGCAGTTAGAAGTTGTGAGAACAGAAGACACAATCAAGAGCGCAAAAGGCTACCGAGCGGCGCTGCAACAACTCGCGGCGAAGTTGCGCGCCAAGCCGGAAGCGGCAGGCGTTATTGTCGGCAACGTGAAGGGGGTGGCTCCGGCTGGTATGTTGACTTAAAATGCACGGGCTGCGGGAGCCGCGGGGGTACGTGGAGACGCGAGTGGCCGCCCCTGATCGAAGAGGTGCTAGAGGCCGCACGAGGTGCCCTGAGTTGACCGTCGCCTCGGCAGTCCTCCGGGGCGTAGGCCGTGGTAAAGGTGGCGGCAAGAGGAGGAAATGACCTGGAGAGGTGAAGAGCCGAAGCTCCCGGCCGCTCAGCTTCCGAGATGGAGAAACGGATGGACGAGCCCGCTTTCAAACAGGTCTCGAAGGGGATATTCGAGGATATCTATTTCCGGCTCGGCGGCGGCGAGTCGTCGGGTTGGACGGCCGACTACTGGCGGGAGGTCATTGAGCCCTATACCGAGTTGGGATGGAGGTTCATGGTCGAGGAGCCCGGGAGTGCCGCGCATAACAGGATGTGGGTCGTCACGGATCACAAGGCTATGGAGCACCGGCTGTTCTTCATGACCGAGCAGTCCGAAGATCATTTCATGGAGTGGCCCGGTGAGGGGTGACGGGACGCCACGCCGGCATCAGCGGTTTCAGCCCGCGCCACGCTTCTCAACCGCGTGCGCCCGACCCGCGGAACGAAGGATTTCAAGTCCCGGCTAAGTGGCCGGCGGTCGGGTGACGCCCGGCGTAGGATACCTTTGTGCGGAACGCTGCGAGCGTGTGAACAAGTATGACTAACATAGCTACAGTCGAGGACGCGGTCTCCATCGCCGCACGGGCGCACAGGGGGCAGAAAGACAAGGCGGGCGCCCCTTACCTGCTGCACCCGCTCAGGATGATGCTGCGGATGGACACGGAGGCCGCGATGATGGCCGCGGTGTTGCACGACGTGGTCGAGGACACGGACTGGACGCTCGAACGGTTACGCGAGGCAGGGTTCTCCAACGAGGTGTTAGAGGCCGTCGATTGCCTGACTCACAGGGAGGGCGAGAGCTACCAGCAGTTCGTGGAGCGTGTGCGGACGAACCCGATAGCGCGGCAGGTTAAGATCGCGGACCTGGAAGACAATATGAATGTCCGGCGGATAAATCGGCTCGGGCCGAAAGAGTTAGAGCGGCTGGAGAAATACCACAGGGCGTGGCGCGTGCTGACGGGCGAGGGCGGCATCTAAAAATCGTCATGCATACTACCCGGAGCGCGTTTTCCTGTAGCCTTACGGTCGGGAGGGCGATGCCGGGCGGCGGGCGCCTGCGGACGTGTATCGTGTGGACGCTTATTAATCTCCTATGACCGCAAGCACCCGAGAGATCACCGCCGCCTCGCTTAGAGTGTCGCAGGTATGATTTAGACACTCCCCAGATACAGATTTTGTTGACATTGTTTGCGGCTGTCAGTATATTGCGGGCCATCCAACAGGGTGTCGCTCCGGCGACAGGTTGTCACCCGCTTCCGCGACCGCGCCTTAGCGGCCGCATCTGAGGAGTCTCCGGTGGTTCTCACAGGCCCTCTCATTCCGATCTCCACTCAATGCGGGCGGGCGGTCTGTGTGACGCGCGGCTTCAGTCCGTGCGGCGCGCCCGCCGTCGTTTTAGCTTAGACTCACAAACGTCCGCGAACGGGGGTTGCCCGTTCGCCCCGTCCAACTTTCCGCGACGTGCGCACACGTCCCGTTCCTTTGAATAACGCCCGCTAAACAGAAGGGGGATCGTGATGAGATGTATCCCGCTCATTCTTGCGTCGGCGTTGACGACGTGGCTGTTTGCCCTGCCTCCGGTGTCGGGCGGCGTGTCCGTCTACCGCGGCTCGCTGGTGGGGATTCAGACCGCCGCCAACGAGAGAGAGGGCGTCAAGCTCAGTCTCAACGCGGAGGGCGACCTGCCCGGCATGAGCAGTGTGTCGCTGCTGCGCGACGGCAATAAAGTGACCGGCGGCGAATGGACGTTGACCGTCTTACCGCCGGACGCCGACCCCACCGCGAGCGAGAGAGGCAAGCTCAAGGGCACCGTGGCCGGGGGCGCCGTGGGCTTTAACGACGACGGCGCGCTCACGCGGGTCGAAGGACTTCAACTAACCGTCCAGAGCGGCACCGGCCATTACGCGAGCGTGAAGCGCGGGAGCGGGACGATTGACCTCGCGCCGCACGCCGAGAACCCTTCGCAACTGGCCGGCACGCTCACCCTTAACTTTTAGGCGCGGCTACACCCGAAGGCTTGGAGGCAGGCCCCAGGGACATCTCACCCCGACCGTGGCATTCGCCTTTGTCCACCGCCGACGACCCGGCGCCCGGGCCGTGTCAACGGCCCGGCGCCACCCGCCGCAAGGTGTGCGCTCTCAAAGCCCCCGCGCAGGTCGCTTGACGACCGCGCGTCAACTCACGCCGCCGCCGCTCGATCTCCGAAGTCGAAAACTCCCCAGCAAGGCCGAAGGAGACCCGCCCGATGTTGAAGACGAATGGACAGCACTCGCTCGCTCGCCAGATCATCACTCAGCTCGTACTCTTTGCGCTGCTCGCTCAGACACTCGCCCCTTTGGGCCACGCCGCGGGCGAGCGGCCTGACGCGAAGCCTCAAGCCGGCGCGGAGGCGAGCCCCGGAGTTGCCCCTCCTGAAACGAGACTGAGCACCGCCGAGAACCCTTCGGCTGGCTCTCCCGGCGCGGCGCCGCAAGGCGTTTCGTGCCCGGCGGCGGGCGCGCGTCCGGCGGCGACGAGGTTGACCTACACGGGCCGGCCGGAAACTTTCTGCGACGAACCGCTGCCGGTCTCCGCGCTGCTCACGGACGAGTGCGGCAACCCGCTCGCCGGACGCCGTGTCGGCTTCACGGCCGGAGGGGTGACGGCCTCCGCCTCGACCGACGACAAAGGCGTTGCCGTCACGTCCCTCGTCCCGCCCTCCCCCGCGCCCACACTCTCAATCAATTTCGAGGGCGACGACGACTACGCCCCGGCGCGGGATTCGGCCGCGGTGCGGGTCGAGCGCGTCAAGACCTCACTCCGCTACGCAGGGGGCGCGACGCTCGCCGCGGGCACGGGCGAGTCGGTCAGCGCCGTCCTAACGGAAGCGCTCGACGGCAGCCCCGTCGCGGGCGCCGTGCTCAATTTCGAGGTGGGCTCGGTGAGGACTTCGGCGACGACCGACGCCGACGGCCGCGCCGCGGCGACCGTGCAACTCCCGGACACCGAGACCTTCGAGCGCGCGCCGCTCAAGATCACTTTCGCCGGCGACGACTGCCGCGGCCCGGCCTCCGCGACGGCCGACGTGACGGCCTACCTCCGCTCGTCGTTCGTCATCTGGGGCGGCAACAATGAACGTCTGCGCATCGGCCAGCGGGTCAACTTCTGGGGCCACTCGTGGGCGAAGCAGGTCACGGCCGGCGACTACAAGGCACACAACGACTTCAAGGGCTACGCCGACACGGTCAAACAATACGGGCTCTGCCAGGTGACCGTGAGGACGACCTCGACGCCGCCGCTCAGCGACTCCTGCTGGAGCACGAAGCCGGGGCAGAGTTTCCCGCCCGCGACCCTCCCCGACCACATCGGCGTCATCGTGACGACGAGCGCCGACAAAAGAGGCGCGCCCGACTTCGGCAACATCGCCGCGCTGGTCGTCGTCAAAGTCGCGCCCTCGCCGCGCTACGGCGGCGACCCCGGCAAACCCGGCTTCGGCACCATCGTCGCCGTCATCGCCGACGGCGAAGGCATCTTCCCGCAAGCCCCCTCGATCAACGCGTCGCAGTCTCAAGCGGCGACGGCGCTCCCCGCACAGTCCGTCAACGTCGCCGTCACTCTCAACAACAACTCGACCTCGCCGGCCGCGAACGTCGCGGTCGTGGAGAGCTTCGCGGGCGTTTCGCCGCCCGACGCGACTGCGCAGTTGGGCGCGCTGCCCGCGCGCGAGAGCCGGTCGCACGCCTTCGGCGTGACTATCCCGGCGCTGCCCGCGCGCCGGGACGGCGAGTCGAGTCAGGAGTATCAGAAGAGGCTCGGGGCCGCGGACGGCACCGTCTACGCCTCGCACGGAGTGATAAGTTTTCAGGACGCGACGGGGCGGGCGATGTCGCCCGTCAACGTCTCCTCGTTCAGCCGTCTTCAAATCCCGCGCATCGTCGTCGGCATCTCCGCGACGCCGTGCGTCAGCCCGGGGGCGTCGATCCCCTACGTCGTCAAGCTGACGAACGTGGGCGGCGGCGTGGCGGCCGGCGCGACGGCCGCCGTCACCTTACCCGACGGGACGACGACCAACGTCGAGGTAACGAACCTCGAACCGGGGAAGGAGTTCTCCTCGACCGTCAACTGGGCGGTGCCGCCCGTCGCCGCGAAAGGTGCCGGCGAGCCGGACGCCGACTACCTCGCGCGCCTCGCCTCGTTCGACGGGAAGTCGCTCAAGGTTTCCGCCTCCGTGACGTGGAGCGACGCGGCGGGGAACGCCTACGGCGCGGTGGAGCAGGAGTGTGCGAGCGTCCTGCGCGTGCCCGTCCTTGCGCAGACCGCGACGCCGCCGCCGCCCATGCTGCCCGGCCAGAAGGTCACGCTCGCGGCCGCCGTCCGCAACTCGGGCAGCGGCAACGCGCCGCAGGCACGACTGCGCGTCAACAACCCCGACGCGTCCGTGTTCGACGCCGCGCCCTTCGGCCTCCCGGCCAGCGCCTCCTCGAACGTCCCGGCCACGCTGACCGCGCCGCTCGTCGCCGCCAAAGGTCGGGACGAGGCCGACGATGCTTACCGCGCGCGTCTTCAGTCGTTCGACGACAAGCCGATTGACTTCTCGCTCGCGCTGGAATGGACGGACGCGGCGGGCAACACCTACGGCCCGGTCGCCGGCCTGCTCCGGACGACCGAGGTGCTGCCGATACTTCTCCTGACGTTGAGCGCGCGTGAGACGGTCGAGTCGGGCGAGGTCATCACCTACCGCGTGACGGCCGAGAACATCGGGCACGCGGAGGCCGGCGGCTTTGAACTTAATCTGACGTTGCCCGGCGGCGAGGTGCGGCCCGTCACGCTGCCGTCCGCGACGCTCCCGGCGGGCGGCAAGCAGTCCGCGGTGGTTGACTTCGCCGTCCCCGCCGCGCAGGCCGAAGGACAGTTGGCCGCGCAGGCGAGCGTGAGCTGGAGAGACGCGGCGGCGAACGGCTACGGCCCCACGTCGGCCGCGGCCGTCACCAACGTCATCAATCCGAACCGGCCTCCCATCGTCAACGCGGGGCCGGACCAGACCGTCGTGCTCCCGGCCGCGGCCAACCTCCCCGGCACGGCGACCGACGACGGCAAGCCCGCCGGCTCGACGCTCGCCGTCCAGTGGACGAAGGTCA